>DASXKA010000210.1:0-19075 GCA_036497085.1 Steroidobacteraceae bacterium
TTGAGTACGCTCTCCTCCCTCGAGTAACTCGGCGGCTTGAGGATCACGAACAGTCCAACTGCGATCAGAATCACCCCCGCAATTATCACAGAACGCATGCAGTCTCCTCGATCTAAATACCGCCCTTGCCGAGGGTGTCGATGATCTCGCGCAGCGTCTCGGCGAGCGCCGGGTGGCTCGCCTCGAACCGCACCGCCAGGCGCTCGATGCGCAGCAGCGCGCCGGGACCGGCTGATCCCGGCGCGCCGATCGCCTCCATCACGGTGTTGAGCCGCTCGCGATCCTCGGCGCGGATTGCCGCACCCGCGCCCAGGTGCTCGCGCAGCCGCGCGAGCAGCTCACGCAGTCTGCCCTCGCCCACTTCGCGACCCCCCTGGGCGTTACGCCGCGGGTCCGAACGCGCCGCCCGGCGCGCCGCCGCCACCGCCCCCGCCGTTGCCGAGCAGATCCTTCCAGGTGTGCTCGCGCCCGAGGCGCTTGCCCTTCTCGGTGAGCTTCACGCCCTCGGGAGAGAGCGTGATCATGTAGGGCTTGCCGTCGACCTCGATCTCACGCTTGAGCTGCTTGCTGAGCTTGGTTGCCATTTCGTCCTCTAATTCAGCAGACCTTCGGATTTGAGAGCCTCGAGTGTGTGCGGGCGTGCGCCGACGCGCTCGTGCAGGCGCTTGAGTTGCGGCCAGCGGCCGATATCGACGTTGACGCGCGCGCCCCAGCCGAGCACCACGAACAGATAGGTGTCGGCCACGGTGTACTGCTCGCCCATCAGGTAGCTCTTCGATCCCAGCGCCCGCTGCGCGTAGTCGAGGCGCGCCTGCAGGTTGTTGCGCGCGTAGTCCTTGACGGCTTCAGGCAGGTCGCGGAACAGCGGACTGAATGCCTTGTGGATCTCGGAGGTGATGAAGGAGAGCCATTCCATCAGGCGGTAGCGCTCCATGGTGCCCGCGGGAGGGGCCAGCTTCGCCGCCGGATTTCGATCTGCTATGTACTGCAGCAGCACCACGTTCTCGGTGAGCGTCTCGCCGCTGTCGAGCGTCAGCGCCGGCACGTAATTCTTGGGATTGACCTCGGTGAAGTCGAGTCCATCGGCCGCCTTGCGGGTCTTGCGGTCCACCTGGACCAACTCGAATTTCAGCCCGGCCTCGCGCAGCGCGATGTTCGATGCCATCGAGCAGGCGCCGGTCATGTAATACAGCTTCATGACGGTCCTCCATGTGCGTCGCCCGGCGCGCCCCCAGGGGTGCACCGCGCGCGGAGAGGCCATGCTAACGGCCCGCGCACCGATGGCAAGAGGATTCTTGTGCAAGGTCGCATTTGATACCGGCCGCGGTCGCTGCAGGCGAAGTCCGCGGCGGGCGGCTGTACAATCGCACGCGGTTGGGCCTGTAGCACAGCGGTTAGTGCAGGGGACTCATCGACATGGTGCCTTCGCGCGGAAACGCGCGAAGTGGACGGGATGAATTCAGGGGAACCTTCGGGGACCAACACCCATGGCAATCCTGAGCCGAGCCGCCGGTACACCGGCGGAAGGTGCAGAGACTACCTGAGGGCTCGAGTGCCCTTGATGACAGGCGTACGAGCATCCCGCACCCACACGCGCAGCCGATGCGCACGGGTGAAGAGATAGTCCACTCCCGGAGGAAACTCCGGGGCAAAGTGAATCCCTTGGTCGTAGGTTCGAATCCTACCGGGCCCATCGATCCCTCAGGGCTGGATGTCGATCGGCGTGCCATCCGGCACCAGCGCGTACAGCTCGTCCATCTCGGCATCGGTGACGGCGATGCAGCCGTCGGTCCAGTCGGCCGCCAGGCGCATGCGGCCCAGCCATCCGAGTCCGTTGCGCGTGCCGTGAATCATGACGTCGCCGCCCGGTGAGTCGCCAGCCGCGTGCGCGCGCGCCGCGTCGCGCACCGACGGGTACGAGACGTGCAGTGAGCGGTGAAAGGCGCTGTCGGGGTTGTGTTGATCGATCACGTACCAGCCCTCGGGCGTGCGGTGATCGCCTGCGCGCCGTTTCGGTCCCACCGGGTTGTGTCCCAGCGAGATCGCGTACGAGCGCACGACCGCCCCGTGCGAGTAAAGAAGCAGGCGCCGTGCCGACTTCTGCACCACGAGCAGGTCCGCGTGCGTTCCGGGCGGCAGGAATGTGGCGGCGCGGTGGGCCCACATGAGACCCACCGCTACCGCCACCGCCAACACCAGGGCTGCAATGCCGACTCCGCGCATCGCGAGCCTGGCAGCCGGCCTTACTGAATGGTCAAAGGAGAGATATTCCTTGCATTGCTCACGGCGAGTCCAGGTTAGGCGAATAGCCTAAGAAATTCCCGCCTGAGCTGTAGTCCGGCGTGCTGTATCCCTGGTAGCCGCCTGAACTAGTGAACACGGCACTGGCATCTGGCTGAGCACAGGAAGCATATGCGGCGGCGGTATCGACTACAGCGATGTGCGTGAGGGCCCCTGAGAGATCGAACTGCATGGTGCCGCACCAGTAGTGGTAAACATACCCACGGCCGATGCCGATGGCTACCCATCCGCGCACGTTGACGTTCAGATAATTACCGTCAGGAGTGAAGCCAGTAACGATCAGATCGTTGCGGTTGCTCCAGGTGACGTGGCAAATGTTGTAACCGCACCGATAGGTTGCGCCGTTATAGGTACTCACTGCAGGGATCTGAAGCGGTACGGGTGTGGATGCGCCTTGCGCATGGGCAACACCGAAGATCGACACAAGAAACACACAAGCAAGCGTTTTCATCGGTCTTCCTTTCCCTGAATGGTGACTGAGCGAATCACTTCCTGCGCCAAAGGCGCGAGTTGTTGATGAGGAGGAGAGATGCAGAGTCGCTGGGGGCGGCTACAAAGCGTCCTTGTTCGCGACGAGATTGCTCACGGCGACTCCCTTCAGACGCTTCCTTGCGTATTCCAACCATTTCGGAACTCGGCGCCTGAACGGCGCCTGAACATCGGCCCCGCTCATGCTGACGCCAGGCAACACCGCCAGGAGGTATCCTTCGCGGTAGTGTGTCTGCAGAGGCCCGTCATGCTGCGTGCTACCGCTCTCCTCATCGCCGCCGCACTCGCGTGCGCCGCGGCTGCCTGCTCGACTTCTTCGCACGTGCTCATCGGCACCGCGCGGCCGGCGATCGCGCCCGAGGGCGTGCGCGTGTACTACAAGCCGCCGCCGAAGTACGAGGAGATCGCGACGGTCCACGCCACGAGCCAGAGCTCGCTCGCTATCACGAGCCAGCAGAACATGGACAAGGCGATTCAGAGGATGAAGGTGGAAGCCGCCAGGCTCGGCGCGAATGGCATCCTGCTGCAGAACGTGTACGACACGCAGTCAGGCTCGATCGGCGCCGGAGGGGGTGGCGCCAGCTACGGTCCCAACAGCGCGACCGGTGTCGGCGTCGGCGGCGCCTTCGCGCTCACCAGCAAGGTGGCGCAGGGTCTCGCGATCTACGTGCCGCCGCAGTAGCGGCCGGCGCCTTCCCCTCTGCGCGCGACGTCAGTCACCCGCGGCCGCGCGTGCGCGGACGAACTCGAGGCCGCGCGCGCTGACCAACCCGGTGACGATCGGCGTGACGACGCCGTTGTCGAGGTTCAGCGTGCCGACGATCCCGGCGGTGTCGGACGCCGAATACGCCTGGCCCGGCTCGAACCCGAAGCCACCGCGCTCGACGCGATAGATGGCATTGCCGCCGAGGTCGGTGACGAGCAGGTACGCGGCGCCGGCAGGTGTGAACGCAGTATCGTCGATGGTGATGAGCGCACCGCCCGGGCCCGTGGCGGTCGAGCTGATGTCGAGGCGACCCACGATCTGGTTGGCAGCGCCGGGATGGCGCACGAAGATGAGCACCGAGTCGGCCTGGCTGGTGAACACGATGTCGCCCTTGAGGTCGCGTGTCATCGAGTCGGGATCCGTCAGATTGAGCGTCACCCCGGCCCCGGTCCCGATGTCGGTCGCATTCGAGTTGCCGTAGAGCACGGGCTCGAGCAGCACGTTGCCATTCGCCAGGCGCGCGCGCACCAGCGCCGGGTACACGTTGACTCCCTGCGCGTTCAGGTTGGGATTGGAGGCCGTCAGATAAACGGCCCCATCCGCGCCGACCACGATGTCGTCGTAGCCGCCGCCGTGCGGCGTCGGGGCAAACTGATAGGGCGTGGCCGTACCGCTCTCGAGGTCGATGACGACGAGATTCGGGTTGGCATCCTCGTTCTGCAGCGCCCACAGCTCGTGGTCGCCGACGACGCGCAGACCGTCGTTGTGTCCGGTCACGCTGAAGCTTTGCAGTGGATCTCCGCTGCGCGAGAACTCGACGATGGTGCTGGACTTGCCGTCGCTGCCGTCCTTGGCCACGCCGTTCTCGAAGGCGACGATGATCCGGTCACGCCAGGCGACGATCGAGTCGGGCTGGGTTGCGGTGCCCGGCGCATGGGCAAAGACACTCACCGCGTAGGGCGCTTGCGCCTGTGCCTGCGCGCTCGCCGCAGACGGGGTGAGTGCCGCCAGGGTAACGAACAGCAGCGCGCCGGCCGGCATCAGGCCGCGCGAAATCCGATGGCTCATGACCACTCCCTCGCGCAATCCAACGTGGGAGGCGCAGTGTCGGGCGCCAATGTTGCGATTGCGTGACAGGGGCCGTCAGGCCGGCTGGTAGCCCTTCACACCGGTGCGCCACAGGAGGAACGCGTAGGTGTCGCATGCCTCGCGGTCCTGTTGCGAGCGCGTCGAGCCGATGCCGTGGCCGGCATCGAAGTCGACACGCAGCAGGATCGGCTTGCCGGAGCTCGAGGCGGCCTGCAGCCGCGCCGCCATCTTGGCGACGTGAAACGGTGCGACGCGCGGATCGGTAACGCCGGTGGTGAGCAGCACCGCCGGGTACGCGACGCCGTCCTTCACGGCCTGGTAGCTGTCGATGAGCCGCAGCGCGCGATAGCCCGATTCCTCGCTGATCGCCCCCCACTCGGGCTCCTCGCCGTAGCCGTTCTGCTCGGCGACGTAACGCAGCGGATTCGACCAGCCCACCCCGTCGATCACCGCGGCAAAGAGCTCCGGGCGCTCGGTGAGCGCGCGTCCCACGGTGATGCCGCCGGCGGAGCGGCCGCCGATGGCGAGTCGCGAGGGCGCGGTGTACTCGAGCCTGCAGAGGTCTTCACAGACGTCGATGAGGTCGCGCCAGGTGTTGGGCTTGTTCATGAGCTGCCCGGCCTTGTGCCACTCACGGCCGTACTCACCGCCGCCGCGCACGGCGGCGTAGCCGACGATGAAGCCCGCATCGATGAGCGCCAGCGTCTGCGGCCTGAAGGTCGGCGTGTAGCCCGGCACGCCATAGGAGCCGTACGCGGAGATCCAGGCGGGCGTCGACCCGTCGTGCTTGAGTCCCTTGCGGTAGATGAGTGAGTAGGGCACGCGCGTGCCGTCGCGCACCGTGGCAAAGCGCCTCTCGGTCTGGTAGCCGGAGACATCGATCGGCGGACGCGGGGTGAGGCCGGTGGCGGCCAGCCTGCCGTGCGCATCCACCGACCAGATGTCCGCCGGGTTGAGCCAGCCGGTGAAGGAGAACAGCGCGCCCTCTTCCGTCGAGTTGGTGGCGAGCGCCGTCAGCGTGCCGTCGAAAGGCAGCGCTATGTCGCTCACCTGGCCGTCACGGCCGAGGCGCTTCAGGCCGGCGATCCCGCCATCCATCAGCCGGAGGTACAGGCCGTCGCGCGCCCGCCCGAACCCCTCGATCACGATGCTGCTCTCCGCGAGCACCTCCTGGGCATCGGCGACGGCGGGCGCCGTCACGGAGGCCTTGAGAATGCGGCCGCGCGGGTGGCCCTTGTTGGCGAGCAGATAGAGCGTCTCGCCGTCGATCACGGCATCGGTCACTTCGTCCTCGAACCCGGCGACCGGCACCCAGCGGGCGCGGTTCGCCACGGCGTCCGCGAGCGGCGCGACGAACAGCCGCGACTCGGCGCGTACGTCCGACAGGGTGAGCAGCGCGTAACGCGCCCCGTAGAACGTCTCGATGCCGGGCCCCTGGATCTTCTCGTACTGCACGTTCGGATCGAGCCCGCGCTTCATGAGAATGGGATCGCCGTCGGGGTCGGTCCCGAGCCGGTGGAAGCGCGCCTGGCTGTCGAGATAGCGCTCGGGCGTATCGACCTTGCCGGTAAGCTGGTTGTAGAAGAAGCCGCTGCCGTCGTCGAGCCATGCCGGGTTGGCACCCTCGGTGTTGGCGATGCGCTCGGGCAGGTCGGTCCCGTCCGCGGTCTTGAGGACATGGAGGATCGAGTCCTCGCTGCCGTCCTTCGACAGCCCATAGACGACGTGCACGCCGTCCGGCGAGACGTGCCACCAGTCGAGCGACATGTGGCTGGTGGCGCTCGAGAGCGCGGTGGGATCGATGAGTACGCGCCGCACGCCCTGCTCCTCGACGAACAGCCGATAGTTGTCGGCGCCCGCCGGCCGCTGCTCGAAGAAGAGCTTGCCGGCGACACGCTCGACGCGCCGTGTGAGCGCGGCGTCTCCCGAGAGCTGCTGGATGCGCGCGAGCAGCTTGTCTCTCCCCGGGATGCGCTCGAGCACTGCGCGCGAGTGCGCATTCTGTCCCTTGAGATAGGGCAGCCACTGCGGATCCTGGTCGTTCTCCATCCAGCGGTACGGATCGCGCAGCGTCTCGCCGAAGTAGCTGTCGGTGACGACCGCGACGCGCGCCACGGGCGCCGCCGGAATGGCGGGACCGGCCGAGGCCGCGGCGCTAGCGGCGGCCGCCGCCGCGGTAGCCTCGCTCCGCTGTGCGAGCACTGCGGCGACCGCCGCCCCCGCGGCGCCGGCGATCAATTCACGACGATTGATTTGAGTCATGAGAAGTCCTTCGTCAGTTTCAGTGGGTCGGCGCTGCCGCCGGCGCGGGCTCTGCCAGCCAGTGCACTTCCCCTGGCAGCTCGCCCGCGAGGTCGTCGACCCGGCCCCGGCCGCGCGCCAGTACCGCGATACTGCCGTCGCCCGCCGGCACGATGATCCCGCTCATGCCCCCCTCGCGGAAGGCGTCGGGCGCTCTGACCTGCTCGTGACGCAGGATCAGCACGGTGGCCGGGCCGTGGCTGGTCTGGATGACCAGGTGCGGCACGTAGTGCCCGCGGAACCAGCAGCTCTGGGCGTAGACGATCTTGTCCGAAGCGAGGTCGAGCCCGACGCCCGCTCTGCGCAGCGAGCGATCGATCGAGGCGGCGCTCACGCCCTGGGTGCTCAGCCAGCTGTCGGGCTCCCCCTTGACGTGCGCAACCACTTCGCTCGCCAGCGTATCGCTCGGGCGCAGCAGCCACACCGCGAGCCCCACCGCCACCGCGAGCATCACTCCGGCCGCCAACGCGTACTCGCGCCACGGCGACGGCGCGCGCCGCGCCGCACGCACGCGGATATCCGGCGGCTCGGCGAGCGCGCGGCCGATGGCGGCATTCACCCGGCGCATCTCCTCGCGCAACGCGCGACAGCCCTCGCAGCCGCGCAGGTGCTCCTCGAGCTCGGGTCCGGCCCCATCCGGGTCCGCGCCGATCAGCAGCCGCGCGTCCTCGCAGATCATGCCGGCTGCTGCTCGGCAGCGGCGCCGGGCGCGGGATTCGGGCCGCACAGGCCGCGGAGCTTGGAGCGGGCGCGGAACAGCCGGGTCAGCACCGCGGTGTTGGTGAGCGCGAGCTCACGGGCGATCTCCTCGGTCGAGAACCCGCCGAGCACCTGCATCACGAGCGGCTCGCGGTACTCGATCGGCAGCCTCATGATGGCGTAGCGCAGCGTGAGCAGCTCCGCGTCGGCGCCGGCGGCGGCGGCCTTGTCGGGAATGTCGAGCGCGTCATCGAGGGACACCAGCTCCAGTCGCTTGCGTTCATAGAGCCGCGCGTGCTCGCGCCTGACGATGGTCAGCAGCCAGGCGCGGGCGGCGGCCGGCTCCTTGAGCGCTTCCCGCGACCGCCAGGCGCGCAGCAGCGCCTCCTGCACGACGTCCTCGGCGATCGACCGGTCACGCGCCAGCCACTGCGCGAAGCGCAGCAGGTCCGGCCGCATCGACTCGAAGAGGGCCGTGAGGGGGGCGCGCGCGTCGGCTGCGCGAGACCGCTCACCAATGGAGGAGACCGGGGATGGCACCTGAGGATTGCGCCTGATCGCTGGCGGAAAAAACCGCGGCGATTATATGTGCGGCGCCGGGCCGCAGTGGCAATATCGCACCAGCCCGCCCGGTCTGTACGCCTGACAGTTCACCGCACGAGGAAACGCCGTGAAATATCTCATCCAGTGGCTGATCGATTGGCCCGAGAGCGTCGCCAGGTACCTCGCCTGGCTCGCGCCGCTGTTCGCCCGCATCACCGTCGGCTGGGTCTTCCTGTGGAGCGGCTGGGGGAAGCTCAACGACCTGCCGACGGTCACGCAGAACTTCATCGGCTGGGGCATCCCCTTCCCGCAGCTGCTGTCGCCGTTCGTGTCGGGCGTCGAGTTCTTCGGGGGCCTGTTCCTGCTCGCGGGGCTCCTGTCGCGCATCTCCGCCGGTGCCCTCGGCATCACCATGATCGTCGCCATCCGCTCGGCCAAGTGGGCCGACGTCGACTCGCTCGAGGCGCTGCTCGGCTTCGATGAGTTCGAATACCTGGCGCTGTTCCTGTGGATCGCGATCGCCGGTCCGGGACCGTTATCGGTCGATTACTGGCTGCAACGGCGTTTCGGCTCGCGGGGAGCCCCTTCCGTCGCCAAGATGGGTGCATTCGGCGGCCGGGCGTAACAAAATACGCCTCCCCCCGGTCTGCTCACGTGACCGGGGCTTGAGCCCGGTAAGTAAATACGTATTCACTCTCTTCACCTGAGGTCAATCCAAATGCGTAAAAACAGCACCGGCGTAGCCATCGCGACCGCGGCGGCCATGCTATTCGGCACGGCCTTGACCACCGCCTCGGCGGCCGACGCCCCCAAAGCTGACGCAGGCAAGATCCACTGCACGGGGGTCAACTCCTGCAAGGGTCAGTCGGCATGTAAGAGCGCCAACAACTCCTGCAAGGGACAGAACTCCTGCAAGGGTAAGGGCTTCCTCGAGATGACCAAGGCCGACTGCGACTCGGCCAAGGCCAAAGCCAAGTAAGACCCTGCTGATTGCGCCCCGGTGCGGCGGCCGCTGATGCGGCACTGCACCGGGGTTTTTCACGTCTGCAGCGCCCGGCTAAGCCGGTACGCCATCGAAGAAGTCCACCACGCCGGTCTCGAGCGAGTACTCGGCACCCACCACCAGCAGGCCATCCTTCTCGATCGCCTGCTCGAGCACCTCCGAACCGTGCCGCAGATGGTTGGCCGACATGCGGATGTTGGCGCGCACCGCCTGCTGCACCAGGGCGCCGCGGTCGGCGCCCGCGCTGCCCTCGATGAGGCTCTCGACGGCCGGACGAATGCGGTTGACGATCGAGCGCAGGTTCGGCGACTGATCCCGGGTCGGGCGGGCGAGCTGCTCGAGCGTGGCATGAATCGCGCCGCAGTTGGAATGGCCGAGCACTACGACCAGGCGCGTGCCGAAGGCGGCGGCGGCGAATTCGACGCTGCCGACCTGTGACGGCGCCACGATGTTGCCCGCGACGCGGATGACGAACAGGTCGCCGAGCCCCTGGTCGAACACGATCTCGGCGGGCACGCGCGCATCCGAGCAGCCGAGAATGATCGCCAGCGGCTCCTGCCCGGCGGGCAGCTCGCGGCGGCGCGTGCGCACGGGGTGCGGCTCGCGCAGCTCCGCGACAAAGCGGCGGTTGCCTTCACGGAGCGCGGCGAGCGCAGTCAGCGCGGGTGTCATGGCGCCACCGTATCACGCTCAGCGCGGACGGCGCACGGCGCGGGTCGGCCGGGCGGCGAGCGGATCCTCGGGCCAGTAGTGCTTCGGATAGCGGCCGCGCAGGTCCTTGCGCACCTCGAGGTAAGCGCTGCGCCAGAAGCTCGCCAGGTCGCGCGTCACCTGCACCGGGCGTTGCGCCGGCGACAGCAGCCGCAGAGTGACCGGCACGCGGCCGCCGTCGATGCGCGGGGT
The DNA here is from genome assembly GCA_036497085.1 of Steroidobacteraceae bacterium. GTDB lineage: Bacteria > Pseudomonadota > Gammaproteobacteria > Steroidobacterales > Steroidobacteraceae > 13-2-20CM-66-19. Next base: position 10,035 of record DASXKA010000210.1, read on the forward strand.
CGCCGCGAGCCCAAACACCTCCTGCAGCCGGACCGCGACCGCCGGTGCATCGTCCGCCTGATAGTCGACGCGGATGCGCGAGCCGCTCGGCATCGTGAGATACGCGGGAGCGCGCTCCTCCAGCGCGCGCTGCTGCTCGAAGCTCAGGAGCGCGCGCAGGGCCTGCTCGAGCGGCAGGCGCGCGAGATGGTCGCGCCGCGTCACCCCCTCGAGCCACGGTGCGAGCCAGCTCTCGAGCGAGCCGGCGAGCGCCGGGTCCGCGACCGCCGGCCAGGGCGGCGCGCCGGTGCGCGCCGGTGCGGCGCGCAGGAATTCGATGCGCGCCTGCAGATCGCGCGCCTCGCGCTCCCACGGCAGCGCCGCGAGCCCGAGCTCACGCACGCCCGCGAGCATCGCCTCCCGCACCGCCTCGGCGGGCGCATCCGCGAGCGGCTGCTCCTCGAGCACGAGCGCATCGAGCTCGAGCGTGCGGCGCGCGAGGACGGCCTGCTCGCGCGTGCTCCAGGCGACCGAGTCGACACGCCGGATGCGCGCGGCGAACTGCTCCATGAGGTCGGCGCGCTCGAGCGGCGCCGCCAGAAGAATCCGCGCGTCGCGCTCGCGGTCGTCCAGGTCGACGGCCACGATGAATTCGCGCCGCGCGAGGGATTGCGCCGCGGCGAACCCGGCCCCGCGGCCGTTGGTGAGCGTGAACGCGGTGCCCGGCGCGCCCCGGCGCCGCCCGATGCGGTCGGGATAGGCGAGCGCGAGCAGCAGCCCCGCGTCACGCTCCGCGTTACGGTTCCCATTACGGTCCCCATTACGGTCCGCATCGCCGCCGCCGCGGGCTGGGCCGCCGGTGTCCCGCTCCCCTGGCTGCGCGAGCTGCCGCCCCAGATCCCGCGCCGCGCGCCGCACGCGCTCGAGCGCGTAGCGGTCCACGTCCGCGCGGGTTTCCTCGCCGCGCACCAGGCCGACGCGGGTGCGGATGTCCGCGTCGGCTCCCGCCGCAGCTCCGCGCACGAGGTCGCGCTCGCTGAGGAGCGCGGCGAGCTGCGCCCCCAGGGTCAGGCTGCCGAACTTACGCGCGCACAGCAGCAGGTGCGCCAGCCGCGGATGCACTCCGAGGCGCGCCATGCGCCGTCCCTCCGCGCTGATGCGCCCGTCGGCTTCGAGTGCTCCCAGGCGCTCGAGGAGCGCCCCCGCGGCTGCCAGCATCGCCGCCGGCGGCGCGTCGAGCCAGCGGAGCGCGCCCGCATCGCGGGCACCCCAGCTCGCGAGCTCGAGGGCGAGCGGCGCGAGATCCGCTTCGACGATTTCCGGCGGCGTGAACGGCGCGAGACTCGCGTGGGCGCCCTCGCTCCAGGCTCGATAGCACACCCCGGGACCGAGCCGCCCGGCGCGCCCCTGCCGCTGCTCCGCCGAGGCCCGCGAGATGCGCCGCGTCTCGAGGGCGCTCATGCCGGTCACGGGATCGAACAGCGCACGGCGGGCGAGGCCCGAGTCGACCACCACGCGCACGCCCGGGATCGTGAGGCTGGTCTCGGCGATGTTGGTTGCCAGCACCACCTTGCGCGTGCCCGGGGCGGCGGGCGCCAGCGCCGCGTCCTGTTGCTCGCCGGCGAGGTCGCCGTACAGCGGGACGATGCGAACCCCGTCAGCGAGCGCCGCGGCGCCGAGCAGCTCCCCGACGCGGCGGATCTCGCGCGCGCCGGGCAGGAACACCAGCACGTCGCCCCCTTCTTCCCGCAGCGCACGCAGCGTGAGGCGCGCGATGAGCTTCTCGGGCGAGTCGTCGCCGCCGGTCTGTACGCCGGGCAGCGCGGGGGCACCCCGGCCCGCGAAGCGCGTCTCCACCGAATGGAGGCGCCCCGGAGAGCTCACGCGCGGCGCGTCGCCGAGCAGGCGCGCCGCGGCGGCGCCGTCGAGCGTCGCCGACATCACCAGGATCCGCAGGTCCGGTGCGAGCTGCGCGCGCGCATCGAGGCTCAGGGCGAGCCCCAGATCTGCCTGCAGACTGCGCTCGTGAAACTCATCGAACAGGAGCCCGGCCACCCCCTCGAGCGCCGGGTCGTCCTGCAGCATGCGGGTGAGCACGCCCTCGGTGACGACCTCGAGCCGCGTGGCGCGCGAGACACGCGTGTCGAGCCGCATGCGGTAGCCGACCGTCTGTCCGACCGCCTCGCCGAGCGAGTACGCGAGGCGCTGCGCGATGGCACGCGCCGCGAGCCGACGCGGCTCGAGCATGATCAGCCGCTTGCCGCGCGCCCAAGGCTCCTCGAGCAGCGCCAGCGGCACCAGCGTGCTCTTGCCGGCGCCGGGCGGCGCCTCGAGCACCGCAGCGCCGCGCGCGGCGAGCGCCCGCCGCAGCTCCGGCAGCGCCTCCTCTATCGGCAACCCCGACGTGTCAGGGCGGTACTTCACCAGATGTGAACGCGCTCCTGCGGCGGCAGGTAGAGCTGGTCGCCCGGTCGCACGCTGAAGGCGTCGTACCAGGCATCGACGTTGCGCACCACACCGTTCACCCGAAACTGGTTCGGGCTGTGCGGATTGCTCATGACCTGGCTACGCAGCTGCTCCTCGCGGTACAACCCGCGCCACACCTGCGCCCAGGCGAGAAAATAGCGCTGATCCCCGCTGAGGCCGTCACGCACCGGCGCAGGTTTGCCGTGCAGCGAACGGTGATAGGCCTCGTAGGCCACCGACAACCCGCCGAGGTCGCCGATGTTCTCTCCGAGCGTCAGCCGTCCGTTGATGTTGAGTCCCGGGAGCACCGTGTAGCCGTCGTACTGCGCGGCGAGGTGGTCGACCCGCGACTTGAATGCCTGTGTGTCCTCGGGCTGCCACCAGCTATGCAGCACGCCATGGGCGTCGGACTTCGAGCCCTGGTCGTCGAAGCCGTGACCCATCTCGTGCCCGATCACTCCGCCGATGCCGCCGTAGTTCACCGCATCGTCCGCGTCGGGATCGAAGAACGGCGGCTGCAGGATAGCAGCCGGAAACACCACTTCGTTGAAGGTGGCGTTGTAGTAGGCGTTGATGGTCTGTGGCGTCATGCCCCACTCGCCACGATCGGTCCGCTCACCCATGCGCCGCACGCGCCGCTGCCAGTCGAAGACCGCGGCGCGGGTGGCGTTGCCGAAGGCATCGCCCTTGACGACGGTGAGCGCCGAGTAATCGCGCCACTGGTCCGGATAGCCGATCTTGGGGTGAAACGCGGCCAGCTTCTCGAGCGCCAACTTCCTGGTAGCGGGCGTCATCCAGGTGAGCCTGGCGATGCGCCCGGCGTAGGTGGCACGCAGGTTCTCGACCAGCTCGAGCATCTTCTGCCTGGAGGCGGGCGGAAAGTAGCGCTGCACATAGCGCTCGCCGACCGCCTCGCCGAGGTCGCGATCGAGCGCAGCCACCGCGCGCTTCCAGCGGTCGCGCTGCTGTTGCTGACCGTGGAGCGCGCGCCCGTAGAAGTCGAAGGCCTCATCGTCGAGGGCCTTCGGCAGCACCTCGGCGCTGGCCGCCAGGTAGTGATAGCGGAGATAGGCGCGCCACTGCTCAACCGGGACGCTCGTGAGCAGCTGCGCGAGGGCCTGCACGGCGTCGAGCTCGCGCACCACGAAGTCCTGCTGGCCGTCGAGCCCGTCGGCGGCGAGCCACGCGCCCCAGGGGAAGCCCGGCGCGAGCGCATCGAGCTCCTCGCGGCTGCGAAGGTTGTAGGTGAGATCGCGGTCGCGGCGCCTGGCGACCGGCCAGTGGAGCTTCGCGATGTGGGTCTCGAGCTCGAGGACCGCCTGCGCCGCCTGGCCGGCGCTCGCGTCCCCGGCGAGCTTGAGCATGCGCTCGATGTGCGTGCGGTACTGGTCGCGAAAGCCGGCGTACACCGCATCGTCCTTCAGATAGTAGTCGCGGTCCGGCATGCCGAGGCCGCTCTGGGTGAGGGTGACGATGTAGCGATCGGGGTTCTTCTGGTCGGTCGTCATACCGACGCGCAGCGGCGCCTGGAGCGCCAGATCCGGGCGGCCCATGAGCCGCGCCACGTCCTCCGGGATACGCGCCGCGGCGATCGCCTCGAGCGCGGGGCGCGCGGGCGCAAGCCCCGCTCGCTCGATCGCGTCGCTGTCGAGGTAGGCGCGGTAATAGTCGCCGATCTTCTGCGCGACACTGCCCGCGGGAGCCTCGGCCGGCAGCCCCTCGATGATGGCGTGCACGCGCTGCTCGGAGAGCTCCTCGAGCTCCTCGAACGAGCCCCAGCGGCTGCGATCGGGCGGGATGTGGTGGCTATCGGCCCAGTGGCCATCGGCATAGCGATAGAAGTCATCGCCCGGCTTCACCGACGTGTCGCGGTCGCTGAGATCGAGACCCCAGGGCGCTATCTGCGCGCGCGGCGCACCGTCCGCGCCGGCGCCGGAGGCGTAGCCGCAGAGCACGGCGGCCAGGGCCGCGGTCACGCCGCTACAGGCACGGGTAAGCATAGTGTCCTCCTTGCTGCGACCGCCATGCAGCATGCCGCGGCGCGCCGTGATGCAGGCGTGCCGCGCAGCGCGCCGACCGGTTATTGCTTGTCGCCGAGCAGCGGCCTGATGAGATCGAGCGGCAGCGGGAAGACCAGCAGCTGCGTGCGCTCGTGCGCGATGTCGGCGAGCGTCTGCAGGTAGCGAAGCTGCAGCGCGCTCGGCTGCGAGCTGAGCGTGGCCGCCGCCGCGACCAGGGTGTCAGCCGCCTGCCTCTCGCCCTCGGCGTTGATGATCTTCGCGCGCCGCGTGCGCTCGGCCTCGGCCTGTTTGGCCATGGCGCGGATCATGGTCTCATCGAGATCCACGTCCTTGATCTCGACGTTCGAGACCTTGATGCCCCAGGCCTCGGTGCTCTGGTCGAGGATGCGCTGCAGGTCGACGTTGAGCTTGTCGCGCTGCGACAGCAGGTCGTCCATCTCGTGCTGTCCGACGACCGAGCGCAGCGTGGTCTGTGCCACCTGGCTGGTCGCATCGAAGGCGTTCGCCACCTGGATGATGGCCTTGCCGGGATCGACCACGCGGAAGTAGATCACCGCGTTCACCTTGACCGACACGTTGTCGCGCGTGATGACGTCCTGCTTGGGCACGCTCAGCACGATGACGCGCAGGTCCACCCGGCGGGTGCGCTGGATCATGGGCCAGATCAGCACCAGGCCCGGCCCCTTGATGCCGGTGAAGCGCCCGAGCGTGAACACGACCATGCGCTCGTACTCGTTCAGCACGTTCATGGCGCTGAACACGAGGATGATGAAGACGATGACGACGGCAACGATGAACGGCATGCGACTCTCCGGATACGCTCTCAGGCGCTTACTGCGGCTCGACCCACAATGTTAGACCTTCCACCCTGACGATGCGCGTGCTCTGACCGGCACGCAGCGCGACCGCGCTGCGGGCGTTCCACAGCTCGCCGCCGTAGCGCACGCGCCCCTTGCCGGTGAAGTCCTCGAGCACCTCGGCGCTGGCGCCGATCATGCCGGCGGCGCCGGTGGCCACCGGATGTCGCATGGCGCGGGTCGCGAGGTACACGATGCCGGCGATCACGATCCCACCCACCGTGGCGAGCGCGGCGATCAGCGGCCGGCCGACGCGCATGCCCGGCACATCCGTATCGAACAGGATGAGCGAGCCGACGATGAAGGCAATCAACCCTCCCGCGCCCAGCGAGCCGTAGGTCGGGAAAAAGAACTCCGCGATGATCATGGCGGTGCCGAGCACCAGCAGCGCCAGCCCCGCGTAATTCACCGACAGGATCTGGAACGCGAACAGCGCGATCAGCAGACAGATCGAGCCGGCGACCCCCGGCAGCACCGCACCGGGATTGTACCCCTCGAGCAGCAGTCCCCAGATGCCGATCAGCATCAGGCCATAAGCCACGGTCGGGTTGGTGATGACCGCGAGCAGCTCGGTGCGCCAGTCGGGCTTGACGCTCACCAGCGCGAGGTCGCGCGTGGCGAGCTTCACGGTGCGGTCGCCGACGCGCACCTCGCGACCGTCGCTGCGCGCGAGCAGGTCCGGCAGGTCGCTCGCGACGAAATCGATCACCTTCTGCTGCAGGGCCGCGTTGGCGGTGAGGCTCGCCGCGCCGCGCACCGCCTGCTCCGCCCAGTCGGCATTGCGGCCGCGCAGCTCCGCGAGCCCGCGGATGTAGGCGACGGCATCGTTCACTACCTTGCGCTCCATGGCGCTTCCAGGCGGATTCTGTGGCGCGCTGCCCTCGCCGGCGCCGCCGCCCTTGTCGGTCGGCTTGCCGGGCGGCTCAACCGGCGGCGCCGGAGCCTCGGGCTCGCCGCCGATAGACACCGGCGTGGCGGCTCCGAGATTGGTGGCGGGCGCCATGGCGGCGATGTGGCTCGCATAGAGGATATAGGTGCCGGCACTCGCGGCGCGCGCGCCCGAGGGCATGACGTAGCTCGCGACCGGCAGCGGCGAGGCGAGAATCGCGCGGATGATGTCGCGCATCGCGCTGTCGAGTCCGCCCGGGGTGTCCAGCTCGAGCACCACCAGGCGGCTGCCGTGCTCGCGCGCCGACTCGATGCCGCGCACCACGTAGCGCGAGGTCGCAGGCCCGATCGGCCCGTTGATCTCGAGCACGGTGGCCGTGCCTGCCGGCTCGCGGCTGCCGGGCGCCGCACTCGTGGCGGCGGCAGCCGGCGCGGCGCCATCCGGCGTGGTGGCCGCCATGGCGACGGCGACGCCGCAACCGAGGAGTAACCAGAGGAGGATGCGCGGCAGCCGGACGATCATGGAGACACCCTACTCTTGCGCCGGTTGCATCCGCAATCGCACCTGGCGCGGGTGTCTTTGCTCACGCCGCGCTCACGAGCGCGTGAACACCCTGATAGCCGACGTAGACCCCCACCAGCAGGATGAGGGCGCCGGAGAAGTACGGCGCCCTGCGGGCGAGCTCGCCGAAGCCGCTGAAGCGGCGCGCGGCGTGCTGCATGCCGAGCGCGGCCACGGCGCCGGTGGCCACCATGGTGAGCGCGAGACCGATGCTGAAGCAGAGTACCAGCGCCGCGCCGAGCGCGACCTTCTTCAGCTGCAGGCATAGCAGCAGCACGGTAATGGACGCCGGGCACGGGATCAGCCCGCCGGTCAGGCCGAACACCACGATCTGTCCGGTGGTCACGTGCCGGCTGGCGAAGCGCCGGCGGATGTCGTTGGCGTGCGCGAGCTCGTGCGGGTCCTGGTAGCCGGGCGCCGCGACGTCGAGGCCGCGGTAGCCCGGGATCGCATGGCTGTGCCGTCCTTCGACGAACTCCAGGTCGAAGTCGTGACTGTGTCCCGGTGACCCGAGGCGCAGCCGCGCTATGAACTCGTGCGGCTCCGGAATCGTCTGCTCGGACTCGAGGTAGCCGCCGTGGCGGCGGAAGCTGAAGAGCTCGCGGCTGCCGTCCGCGCGCTCGGTCTCGATCCGTACCTGTTCGGCAGGCCATGAGGGTCCGCTCGCGGAGTGGAGGCGAAAACGCGGCGGCACTCCGTCCTCAAAGATGGCGAGGTGCACCACGCCGTGCCCGGTGTCGATGCGGCGCCCGGCATCGTGTCCGTGCGCGTGATCGCCGTGACCGTGGTGGTGGGGATGCCCGTGGTCGTGGTGATCGTGCAGCGGCGCGTATTCCGTCCGTGCCGCGCTCTCGCGGCGCGTGCGCCACAGCATCCACGCCGCCACCGCCATGATCAGTACCGCGGACACGAGCTGAAAGTAAGGCTCGGTGGTCGCGGTATTCCAGTTGCGGCCGAAGTAGAGCCCCGTGAGCGCGATGGCCCAGACGACGGCGGTGTGCGACGCCGTGGCCGAGAGCCCGAGCAACACCGCCTGTGCGAGCGTGCCACGGATCGCGACGATGAAGGCGGCCATCATGGTCTTCGAATGCCCGGGCTCGAGACCATGCAGGGCGCCCAGCAGGATAGCGCTCGGCACGAACAGCCAGGAATTCCCCTGCTGCAGCAGGGTCACGAAGCTCGTCATGCGGCGCCGTCCGCCGGCATATAGGGTGGGGGGTATAGTATACGCGGCCGGCCGGGGCGCGGCTAACGCGCCCGCCGAAGCTACGCCGCCGAAGTCACGCCCGGCGCCGCGGCATGCGCGGCAGTCCGGTGTGCTGGGTGCGGAAGGGGCGCGCGCCCCCCGAGCGCCGCGGCGCGCCGCCGCCCGCGGGCTGGTAGGCCGGGATCAGCTGCCGGCGGCCGCTGCCGATCAGGTCGGCGCGCCCCATGCGCCGCAACGCCTCGCGCAGCACCGGCCAGTTGTCGGGATCGTGGTAGCGCAGGAACGCCTTGTGCAGCCGGCGCACCTTGAGCCCCTTCGGGATCAGCACCTCCTCGCTCGAGCGCGTGACGCGCTTGAGAGGATTCTTGCCCGAGTGGTACATGGCGGTGGCGGTGGCCATCGGTCCGGGCAGGAACGCCTGCACCTGGTCGGCGCGAAAGCCGTTCTTCTTCAGCCACAGCGCCAGCTCCAGCATGTCCTGATCCGAGGTGCCGGGATGCGCCGCGATGAAGTAGGGAATCAGGTACTGTTCCTTGCCGGCTTCTTTCGAGTACTTGTCGAATAGCTCTTTGAACTTGTAGTAGGTGCCGACACCAGGCTTCATCATTTTCGACAGCGGTCCATCCGCGATGGCCTCGGGTGCGATTTTCAGATAGCCGCCGGTGTGATGCGTGGCCAGTTCCTTGATGTACTCCGGCGACTCGATCGCCAGGTCGTAGCGCACGCCCGAGGCGATCAAGACTTTCTTGATGCCCTTGAGAGAGCGCGCACGCCGGTAGAGGTTGATGAGCGGCGCATGATCGGTATTGAGATTGGGGCAGACCCCCGGGAACACGCAGGACGGCCGCCGGCAGGCGGACTCGATCGCGGGGCTTTTGCAGGCCAAGCGGTACATGTTGGCCGTGGGTCCGCCGAGATCGGAAATGACACCGGTAAAGCCCGGTGCGCGGTCGCGAATGGTTTCGATCTCGCGCAGCACCGATTCTTCCGAACGGCTTTGAATGATGCGGCCCTCGTGCTCGGTGATCGAACAGAACGTACAGCCGCCAAAGCAGCCGCGT
>DASXKA010000211.1:0-2521 GCA_036497085.1 Steroidobacteraceae bacterium
GCTGCTCCGGCCGTGACGATACACGACTCGCGCGACGGCGGCTGAGCGCGTGCGAGCACGCGCTGCGTTTCTCGAAGAAGAGGCACGCAAACACAATTCCAAAGACGGGCGCGCTCCATAGACTGTGTCGTCACGCCGCCACACCAACACAGCGCGGCGAGGAGCACAGACGATGAACAGTTTCACCGTGACCGCGGTCGGAAATCTCGCGCGCAATCCGGAGCTCGTGTCGAAGGCGGAGCGCAGCTACACGAAGCTCTGCCTGGTGGGCAATGACTACGCCGGCAAGGACGAGGAGGGTGCGGCGAAGGAAGTCGTGACGAGCCTGTGGTTCGTAGCCTTCGGCCCCCTGGGGGAGTCGATCGCGCGCCACGCCCGCAAAGGCGACCAGCTGATTCTCGAGGCGAAAGTGCGCGCCAGCAACTGGACCGACGAGCAGGGTGAGAAACAGTACGACCACTCCTTCATCGTTCAGGGCTTCCGCTTCGGAGCACCGGGCAAAGAGAAGCGCCAGGAGCTCGAGGCGCGCCGCGGCGAAGAAGCGCGCGGCGGAAACGCGCACGCGGCAAGCCCGCGCTGACGGCCGGGCTGCCGTTTCGGAGATTGTCATGGACGCAAATCGTCGGCGATCTTCATCCCGGACGGCCCGCGGCGCCTTCGCGGCGTTGTTCGCGAGCGCGCCGCTGCTCGCCTTCGCTCAGGCCGCGTCGCCCTTCATGACGGGTGCGACGGCGCTACAGACCAATATTTTGGCCTGGCTGACGCCGATCGCGGTCATTCTCGTGATGGCCCTCGGCGCCATGGCGATGGCGAATCGGATGTCGTGGGGCTGGTGTCTGGGGGCGATCCTGGGTATCGCGATCGCCTTCGGCGCGCCACAGATCGTCGCGTGGGTACGCGGCATGTTCGGCGTGTGAGGGGGCACGATGGGCAGCCGCAATGCGGGCCTCATCGCGGATCCGCTGTTCGTCGGAGCCACGCGGCCGCCGATGCGCTGGGGAGTGACGTACTCCGCTCTCCTTTTCAATCTCGTGTTCACAATGGAGGCCTTTCTCCTCACCAAGAACCTGCTGACTCTCGCCGTGTGTGCCCCGATTCATGGCGTGTGCGCGCTGCTGTGCGCCCGGGATGCGCGCTTCTTCGACCTGCTGTTGCTGTGGGGCCGGACGAGGCTGCCGGCGGCCCTCGGAAATCTGCGGGCCTGGCAGGCGAGCAGCTACAGCCCGCTCGCGCTCGATCTGCCGCGTGCGGATGGACGGCGGGCCGCCGCATGATGCCCGCACGGCGCGCGGTGGCCCTGCAACGTGAGCGCAACGCCGCCGAGCACATTCCGTACGCCGCTCACGTCGCCGAAAACGTGGTGCGGACCTCGTCCGGAGACTACCTCCAGGTGTTCCGGCTCGGAGGCGCCAGCTTCGAGAGCGCCGACGACGTGCAACTCAACAACTGGCACGAGCGCCTCAACGTACTGTGGCGCAATCTCGCGAGTCCGGACCTCGCGCTCTGGACCCACGTCATCCGGCGGCGCGAGCGCGGGCCATGGCGGACCGCGGCCCATGCGCAAGGTTTTGCCGGGGCGCTCGCGGCCCGTTACGCAACCCGTCTTGCCGGCGAGACGCTCATGGTGAACGAGCTCTACCTCGCCCTATTGTTCCGCCCCACCGCGGGCCTCGCCGCCGGACTGCTGGCCGGCGTGCTCTCGAGGACGCGTCGCCGCGATCGCCCGATGGAGCTGGCCCAGGCGCTCGACAACTGCGCGAAGCTCGCGCAAACCGTGTGTGCCTCGCTCGCCCGCTACGACCCGGAGCCGCTCGGCGTCTACCGCCGCGGCAATGCCTGGTGCTCGAGCGTGCTCGAATACCTGTCCGTGCTCGTCAACGGGGAGGTGCGGGCCGTGCCGTTGCCGCGCGCGCCCCTCAACCAGGCACTCGCCACGACGCGGCTGCTGTTCGGCACCGAGGCGATCGAATACCGCCTGCCGGCCGCCACCCGGGTGGGTGCCATGCTCGGCATCAAGGACTATCCGACCCCGAGCCTGCCGGGAATGTTCAACCGGCTGCTGGCGGCGCCCTTTGCACTCGTCCTCACCCACTCCTTCACGTTCCTGACAAAGGCCTCGGGCCAGGCGCTGCTGCAGCGGCAGTTTTACCGCATGGCAAATGCCGGCGACTTTGCGGTCTCGCAGGCGGTGCAGCTGAAGGATGCGCTCGACGGCCTCACCAGCAACGAGTTCGTGATGGGCGATCACCATTTCTCACTGCAGGTGCTTGCCGATCCCGACGAGGATGCCGCGGATTGCGGCGATGGACGGCGGCTGCGCACCCTGAACGACTGTGTGGCACTCGCACGCAGCATCCTCGCGGATACCGGCATGACGGTGGCGCGCGAGGATCTGGCGCTGGAGGCGGCCTTCTGGGCGCAGCTGCCGGGCAACTTCGCGCTGCGGCCGCGCAAGGCTCCGATCACCTCGCGGAATTTCGCGGCGATGGTGCCCTTTCACAACTATCCCGTCGGGCGCGCC
>DASXKA010000212.1:0-12512 GCA_036497085.1 Steroidobacteraceae bacterium
AGGATGTTGGCCGCCTCCGTCATCTCCACCATGAAGGTCGAGCGCCCCCCGGCGAGATCGTCGGCGGCCCCGATGCGGGTGAAGATGCGATCGACGGGTCCGACCACCAGGGCATCGGCGGGCACGTAGCTGCCGATGTGCGCGAGCAGCACGATGAGCGCCGCCTGGCGCATGTAGGTTGATTTGCCGCCCATATTGGGGCCGGTGATGATGAGCATGCGGCGGGCCGCGTCGAGCCTGAGATCGTTGGGGACGAAGGGCGCGTCCGCGAACCGCTCGACCACGGGGTGGCGCCCGGCCTCGATGGTGAGGCGCGGCTCCGCGACCAGGGTAGGCGCGCTCCACTCGAGCGCCACGGCGCGCTCGGCGAGGGCTGCGAGCGTATCGAGCTCGGCGAGCGCGGCGGCAGTGCGCTGCAGCGGCGCGAGGGCATCGGTGAGTCGGGTCAGTACCTCCTCGTACAGCGCGCGCTCGCGCACCAGTGCCTTGTCGCGCGCGCCGAGCACGCGGTCCTCGAAGCTCTTGAGCTCGGCGGTGATGAAGCGCTCGGCAGAGCGGACGGTCTGGCGGCGAATGTAGTCCCTCGGCACACGCTCGGCGTCGCGCCGCGAGACTTCGATGAAGAACCCTTGTACGCGGTTGTACCCGAGCTTCAGGCCCGGCAGACCGGAGCGCTCGCGCTCGCGCCGCTCGAGGTCGAGGAGGAACTCGTCCGTGTGAGTCGCGATGCGGCGCAGCTCGTCGAGCTCACGGTCGTAGCCCGCTGCGATCACGTCGCCGTCGCGCACCATCGTGGCGGGCTCGTCGGCGATGGCTGCCGCGAGCAGCGCCACCTCGCCGGCATGCTCGTCGGTGCGGGCGTGGAGCCCGCGCAGCAGCGGCGAGTCGATCGGGGCGAGCGCGGCGCGCAGCGCCGGCAGCACCCTGAGGGAGCTGCGCAGCTGCGTGAGGTCGCGTGGCCGCGCGGAGCGCAGCGCAACCCGGGCGAGGATGCGCTCGATGTCTCCGACTCCGGCGAGGTGCTCGCGCAACGCCCCGAAGCTCCGCGCGTCGATCAGCGCGGCGAGCGCCTGATAGCGAGCCCGCAGCAGCGACTGGTCGGTGAGTGGGCGGTTCAGCCAGCGGCGCAGCTCCCGCGACCCCATCGCGGTGACGCAGCTGTCGATCACGGCGAGGAGCGTGGCTTCCGCGTTACCCGAAAGGCTCGCGTCGAGCTCGAGGTTGCGCCGCGTGGCGGCATCGAGAGTCAGTGTGGCCCCGCGCTCCTCGACCGTAAGGGCACGCACGTGCGGCAGGGCGGAGCGCTGCGTGTCGCGCACGTACTGCAGCAGTGCGCCGGCGGCGCGGATTGCGAGCGGCAGCTCGTCGGCCCCGAAGCCCTTGAGATCGAGCGTTCCGAGCTGATCGGTCAGCAGGCGCGAGGCACTCGAGAGCTCGAAGTGCCACGGCGGCCGGGCGCGCAGCACCGCGTTGCCCGCGGGAGGGTCGCCCGCGGCATTTTCCGCGACCAGGAGCTCGGCCGGCTTCAGCCGTTCGAGCTCGGCGGCCAGCGCACCGTTCCCCCGGCTCTCGAGCACCGTGAAGCGCCCCGCAGCGAGGTCGAGCCACGCAAGCCCGAAGCGCTCGCCGTCGCGGACCAGCGCCGCGGCCAGCGTATCGTGCCGCTCCTCGAGGAGCGCGGCGTCAGTGACGGTGCCGGGGGTGATGATGCGCACCACCTCGCGCTCGAGCGGTCCGCGCGAGGGCCCCGGCTCGCCTTTCTGCTCGCAGATCGCGATGCTCTCGCCCCTGCGCACGAGCCGCGCTAGGTAGCCGTCGACCGCATGGAAGGGCACCCCCGCCATCGGTATGGGCTGGCCGGCGGACGAGCCACGCGACGTGAGCGTGATGTCGAGGAGTGCGGCGGCGCGACGCGCGTCGTCGTAGAAGAGCTCGTAAAAGTCGCCCATCCGGTAGAAGAGCAGGATGTCCGGATGCTGGGCCTTGATGCGGAGGTACTGCTGCATCATGGGGGTGTGTGCGGAAGTGCCTGTATTTACAGCGTTCACGAGCTGTGTGTCTAAAATCGTCTTAGACGTATCGCCGATTCGAACTGCGTTTCGGCCGGTTTGTTTGGGTCGCGCCCCGCGCATTCCAAGTCTGTCACTGCGAAGCCTCTTGCTTCTTTCTCTTGATCGCATCGACTTGGTCCATGATCGTGGTCATGCGTGCGACCAACGCCTCGTAGGGTGCGGGCGTTGCCATGTCGAGGCCGGCGTTCTTGTAGAGCACGTACGGATAGTCCGATCCACCGGCCTTCAGCATTGCGATGAAGCGTGCCTGCGCGGGCGCGCCTTCCTTCTGCAGCGCGTCAGCGAACGCAGCGGCGCCGGCCATTGATGTCGCGTTTTGGTAGACGTAGAAGCCGTAGTAGAAATGCGGGACGTATGCCCATTCCACGCAATAGGCCGGGTTCACCTTCAGCACGCCTTCCGTGTCCCCGTAGTACTTCTTGAGCAGACCGCAATAGAGGCCAGTCATCTTCTCACCCGACAGCGTGCCCCCCTTTTCCACCTCCTCGTGAATCGCAAGCTGAAATTCGGCGAACAAGGCCTGGCGGAAGAAATCGACGCGGATCAGCTCCAATGCTTGACCCAAGTAATAGAGCTTGTCGGCGTCGTTCCTGGCACGCGCTGCCAAATAGTCGTTAAGCAGCATTTCATTGGTGATCGCCGCGGTCTCGGCGGTGAAGGCGGAATAGCCTGCATTCTCGTAGGGCTGCGCCTTGTTTGCCAGCAGCGAGTGGATGGCGTGCCCCCATTCATGCACGAAGGTCGACAGCGATTCGTAATCGTCGTAATTGTTAAACAGCAGGTACGGATGCACGTCGTAGGCGCTCGGGTTCATGTAGGCACCTCTGGCCTTGCCGGGATGGGGATACACGTCCATCCAGCGGCCAGCAAACGCCTGCTTTAGGAGCACCGCGTACTCCGGTCCGTAGACGCTGGTCACATCGAGCGCGATAGCCTTCGACTGATCGACCGTGAAGTGCGGCGGCGATTTCAGATCAATGATCGGCGCATAGAGATCGTAGTAGCGCAGGTCGTCGGTAATACCGAGTGCGTCCTTTCGCAATTTCAGATAGCGATGCAATGCCGGCAGGTTCTTGTTCGCCTCGGACACCAGCGTGCGATAGACCGAACCCGGCATGTTGTCTGCGAAGGTCGCATCCGCCAGGGCATCTGGGAAATGGCGCATCTTGGCGTCGAATTCTTCGCCCAGCACCTGCGTCGTCAGAGTGGCGCCGAAGACGCCCTGAAAGGCGCTGTGAGTCGACCAAAATGCATCGAACACCTTCTCGCGGTCGGCGCGATTGGTCGCCTGCCGATAGCGGATGTAGGCCGCGCCGTCGAGCTTGACCGTGCCGCCGTCCGACAAAGTGACAGTTGGGACTGGCAGTTCGCCATTCGCAAGCTGACTGTAAATTACATCGGGCTGGCTCAGCAGATCGCCAGCCGCCGCCATGATCCCTTCGGCTTCCGCACTCAAGGTGTGCGGTGCGTAGCGCAGCGCATTGTCGAGGAAGAATCCGAAGCGGCGCGCGAGTTCCGGCGATTGCCGCTCGAAAGCGTGAACCTTATCGGCGCCCAACTTAGTAATTTCCGGCGTCAACCAGGCGGTTTTTTCTCCAATGGTGGTGGCGAGTGCTTGAGCGGCTTGCACCCGTTCCTGGTTTATGCCGATCTTGACATTTTCATCGCCCTTCAACGAAGCGTAGGTGCTGAGGCGCGCTGATTCCTTCTTTGCGCCGCTGATCGCGCTCAGGGCCGCGAGCATGTCACCTGCGCTGCGGCCAAGCGTATCTTGGTATTTGTCCAGCGTGTTGGCCTGCGCCACGATCCTATCGTGTTCAGCGGTCCAGGCCTGCGGGGAAGGATAGAGTTCGGTGAGATCCCAACTGTGGGCGGGATTCTCGACCTGGAGGTTGGTATCGCTGCCGGCCAACACCATCGTCGGCAGGATCACCACGGTAAGCCATGGCGCCGCAAAGCGCGGGCTCAGTCGTTGCATAGTTTGCTCCACGCAGCGCTTAGGGGCTGCGATTGGTCGCCTCAGGTAGCTCACAGCGCCTTAGATCAGCTTCTGCCCTGTGCTGCTGCATCATGGGGGTGTGTGCGGAAGTGCCTGTATTTACAGCGTTCACGAGCTATGTGTCTAAAATGGTCTTCGACGCACCGCTTGGGCGGGACCCACGGAGCCTTAAAAGGCTGCCGATTATGGAGTGGGCAGACCTACAGGTCATGCTCGAGGTTGACTTGCGAACCACAGGTGCCTCGAGGGAAGCGTAAGATTGTCTTCGGGGAGCCGCTTAGAAAGACGTTAATTTTCGGCTGCGTCCGCTGCACGGGGAGTACCAAACATGAATCCGCTCCACGGCCGTTCCGGCTTGTTCATGGTTCTTTGCTCGTTCCTGACTTGCCTTGCCTTTAACCACGTTGCCCAAGCAGCCGGCTCCAGCGGGCAGACTGCGCAGCCTGGCGTGCCGCTGTACGGCAATCTTGGTGCCTTGCATCACACCATCAGTACCAAGAATAAGCTTGCTCAGAAGTATTTTGATCAGGGTCTGAGACTTACCTACGGCTTCAACCACGCGGAAGCGATTCGCGCCTATACCGAGGCCGCGCGTCTGGATCCACAGTGTGCCATATGCTACTGGGGAGTTGCCCTCGACTACGGTCCCAACATCAACTTGCCGATGGATACCGACAGCGGCGTCAAGGCGTACGCCGCCGTCCAGCAAGCATTGGCGCTACTACCTAATGCGAGTACGGAAGAGCAAGACTATATCCATGCAGTGGCGACCCGCTATGTGGTGAAGCCGGAAGCCGATCGCAGCGCACTGGACCGAGCCTACGCCGATGCCATGGGCAGGCTTGCCGCCAAGTATCCGGATGACCTCGACGCGCAGACGCTGTATGCCGAATCACTCATGGATCTGCGGCCCTGGGAGTACTGGACCCACGATGGCAAGCCGCAGCCGGGCACGCCAGTCATCCTGACCACCCTTGAGAACGTGATCGAGCGCAATCCTAACCACCCCGGAGCTTGCCACTACTACATCCATGCGGTTGAAGCGGCCTACCCGGAAAAGGCCGTACCGTGCGCGGATCGACTGGCATCGCTCATGCCGGGGGCCGGCCACCTGGTGCACATGCCAGCGCATATCTACATCCGCGTGGGACGCTGGGCCGATGCCATCAAGGCAAATGAGCATGCTGTCCACACAGATGAGACCTACATCATGGATCAGCATCCGGCCGCGGGCATGTATCCCATGGGATACTATCCGCACAACATCCACTTTCTCGGGTTTGCTGCGAGCATGGCTGGCAACAGTGCCATGACACTCGAGTCAGCGCGTAAGCTCGCAGGCAAGGTCGATCCTGGGATGGCGACGCAGATCGGCCTGTTACAGACCATGATGGTGATGCCGTTGCAGGGCGAAATCCGTTTTGGCCACTGGCAGGAGGTTCTCGCTGAACCCGCGCCACCCGCCGCCCTGCACTATCCCACGGGCGTGTGGCACTACGCCCGCGGCGTTGCCTACTCAACGCAGGGTAACCTCAACAAGGCCGACGCCGAGCTTGCGGAGTTGCAGAAGATGATGGCGGACCCCGCAATGACGACATTCGTCGTTGACAGCGCCTGGAATACCGCGGCGTCGGTGTTGCAAATTGCCTCCCGAGTGCTCGCCGGCGAGATCGCCGCCAAACGTGGTGCCGCGGACGCCGCCGTGAGCTATTTCACGCAAGCGGCCGAACTGGAGGACCGGTTCGTCTATATCGAACCGCCGAACTGGCCGCTTCCCGTACGCCAGCAGTTTGGCGCGGTCCTGATGGCCAATGGCCGGGCAAGCGAGGCCGAGGCAGTGTACCGCGCGGACCTGGCGCGCTTTCCGGAAAACGGATGGTCGCTGTATGGGTTGGCGGCGAGCCTGCGCGCGCAGGGCAAAACCGCCGAGGCGGACGATGTACAGGCTCGCTTCAAGCGGGCGTGGACCCTCTCCGATGTGACGCTCACGGCTTCGGCCTTTTAAGTTGTGCACCCGGTGGCAGGGGGGCGGCACGAGGTGCGCGCCCCCCTCATCCCTCATCAGACCCTTAAGAGAGGGGGCCCGACCAGTCGTCGCTTGCCGAGGTGTTGGTATCAAGATCCATCAGCTCGATGCGCTGATACGTGAGTGAGATGCTCTCACGCTCGTCGCCGCGCGCGGTGCCATTGACGCCATCGCCCGCGTCCCGATAGTCGACGATGCTCGCATTGGTGAGGACAATCTTGAAGTAGGCTCGCGTTCCACCATGATCAGCGACTCAGAGCTCTACCAGCTCGCGGCGCGCGCCGGTGCGAGGCTCCATACCGCCGGGCGCCGCCTCGCTACGGCCGAGTCGTGCACGGCCGGCTGGATCGCCAAGGCCCTCACGGACGTGCCCGGCAGCTCGCAGTGGTTCGAATGCGGCTACGTCACCTATTCCGATGCCGCCAAGATGCGCGACCTGGGCGTCGCGGCGCGTACGCTCGCCGAATTCGGCGCCGTGAGCGCGGAGACCGTGCGTGAGATGGCCGCCGGCGTACTCCGAATCCCTGAGGTGACCGTTGCTCTCGCCGTCACCGGTATCGCAGGGCCCGATGGCGGCACGCCCGCGAAGCCCGTAGGCACCGTATGGCTGTGCGCGGCCGCGAGCCGCGCACGCGACACTGGAATCATTACCGAGCTGCAACACTTCTCCGGAGACCGTGCCGCGGTACGCCGACACTCCGTGCAGCGTGCGCTCGAGCTGCTGCTGCGGCTCGACCTCGGGATCGCCGCGGCTTGAGCGGGGCGCCGACCCGCCGCCTGTTCTTCGCCCTGTGGCCGGACGGGGAGCAGCGCGCGGCGCTTCTGCACGCGATTGCGAAGATCGTCCGGCATTGTGGCGGGCGCCCGGTTCCCGGGACGAACCTGCACGTCACGCTCGCCTTTCTCGGCAGCGTGCCCGAGCGCCGTCTCGAAGAGCTGAGCGCCATCGCCCGGCGCACGGCCGCCATCTGGCCTGCGGACGCCGCGCCTCTCGCCGTGAGTCTCGCGGCTCCCGAGCACTGGGCCAAGGCGCAGGTGCTGGCCGTGCTCGAGCGCGAGGAGGAGTCGCGCGGCGCGCAGGCTTCGGGCGTCGTGGGGCTTTCTCGGGTTCTCACCACCGAGGCCGCCGCGGCCGGATTTAGCCCGGATCTCAAGCCCTTCCGGGCGCATGTCACCGTGGCACGCAAAGTTGCACGGGCCCCGCGCCCGATCGTCATGTGCCGAGTGCTCTGGAGCTTCGACGCATTCGCGCTGGTCGAGAGCCGCACGCTTCCCGAGGGCCCCGTATACAGTGTCGTTCAATCGTACGTACTGGGTAGCGCGGAAAAAGTGCGCGCATAGACGTCAAACGAAGTGCGCGTGCGCGCACCGGCGGCAGCGTCTTTGTGTGATAATTGTCGCGTAAATTTTTTGCATGCCGTCGCCATCACTCCCGGGAAACTAAGCAGATGGAAGAAAACCGCAAGAAGGCGCTCGCCGCCGCACTCGGCCAGATCGAGAAGCAGTTCGGCAAGGGCTCGGTGATGCGCTTGGGCGACGCCGCGGCGAGCTACGACGTCGAGACGGTCTCCACCGGCTCGCTCGGGCTCGACATCGCGCTCGGCGTCGGCGGACTGCCGCGCGGGCGCGTCGTCGAGGTCTTCGGCCCCGAGGCCTCGGGCAAAACCACGCTTACCCTGCAGGTCATCGCCGAGGTGCAGCGCGTCGGCGGCACCGCCGCGTTCGTCGACGCCGAGCATGCGCTCGATGCCAGCTATGCCGAGAAGCTCGGCGTCAACATCAACGACCTGCTGGTCTCGCAGCCCGACACCGGCGAGCAGGCGCTCGAGATCACCGACATGCTGGTGCGCTCGAACGCGGTCGACATCGTAGTGGTGGACTCGGTGGCGGCGCTCACCCCGAGGGCGGAGATCGAGGGCGAGATGGGCGAAATGCAGGTGGGGCTGCATGCGCGCCTCATGTCCCAGGCGCTGCGCAAGCTCACCGGCAACATCAATCGCTCGAACACCATGGTGGTGTTCATCAACCAGATCCGCATGAAGATCGGCGTGATGTTCGGCAACCCCGAGACCACCACCGGCGGGAATGCGCTGAAGTTCTATGCCTCGGTGCGCCTCGACATCCGGCGCATCGGCGCCATCAAGAACGGCGAGGAAGTCGTCGGCAACATGACGCGCGTCAAGGTGGTCAAGAACAAGGTGGCGCCGCCGTTCCGCGAGGCTGAGTTCGAGATCATGTACGGCGTTGGGATCTCGCGCGAAGGCGAGATCATCGAGCTCGGCAGCTCGCTCGGCATCATCGAGAAGTCCGGCGCCTGGTACGCCTACAAGGGCAACCGCATCGGCCAGGGTAAGGACAACGCGCGCGCCTACCTGCAGTCGAACCGCGAGGTGGCGCGCGAGATCGAGGAGCAGGTCCGCGCGCGGCTCCTGCCGCCGCGCCAGCAGCGTAACGGCGAGCAGGCCGCCAATACGGCCTGATCCCTAGCCCGAGCTCGCGTCAGTGGACTGAGGTACCCGTCTGCTGGCGCTGCGCGTCGGACACGCCCGACTGGGTCCTCTGCTCGCTGAGCTTCAGCTGCTTGATCGTGCCGCAGTTCTTCACCGGAGTGAGGCGCGAGCCGAGGGCGGTTTCCCTCTTGCAATAGATCTGCTCGCCGTTGTGCATCTCGGGCTTGTAGCCTTCCGCGAGGAAGTGCTGCGTGTCCTTGTCGAGCTCTGCCTTGATGAGCACGGTCCGGTCGGAGGTGGCCGCCTGAGAGGCCGCAGCCGGGGCGGGTGCCGCTGGAGCCGGCGCGGCAGGGGCGGCGGTCGCGGCAGACTTGCCGGGAGGGGCGTCGGCCGGGGGATCGGCGAGAGCGCAAGTCAGCGCGCCAGCACCTAGGCAAGCCAGCAACGCAGCAGCGATACGCATAATGGTCCTTATCGTAAGAGGCCGCGGTCCGCGCACTATACTTCAAGCGATGCGCCCGCGCCGAGCAGCCAGGTCCGAGCCCCGCTCCGACGACGAAGCGGCGCGCGCCGCCGACCCCACCGCGGCCCGGGCGGCCGCGATCGCTCTGCTGGCGCGGCGTGACCTGCCGAGCGGCGAGCTGCGCGAGCGCCTCACCCAGCACGGGTTCGCAGCGGAGGCGGCCGCCGCAGCGCTCGCTGCGCTCACGGCCGAAGGTGCGCTGAACGATGAGCGCTACGCGCACAACTATGTCGCGTACCAAGCCGGCCGTAGCCGCGGGCCGATCCGCATCGGCGCGGATCTGCGCGCACGGGGCCTGCCCCAGGAGCTCATCGAGACGGCGCTCGAGGGCGGCCCGGACTGGCATGCGGCAGCGGCCGTCGCCCGGTCGCGCCGCTTCGGCAAGGCGGCGCCCGCCAGCTGGCGTGAGAAAGCGCGGCAAGCGCGCTTTTTGCAGTATCGTGGCTTTTCGGCTGATCATATCCGCGCGGCTACCGGAGCCGACCCCGACACGGACTAAGGGACTTTGGCTAAACCGACCTACATGAGCGCGGCGGACGTGCGTGCCGCGTTCCTCGAGTTTTTCCGCGGGCATGCTCATGCGATCGTGCCGTCGAGTTCGCTCGTGCCCGCGAACGACCCGACGCTGCTTTTTACTAACGCCGGCATGGTGCAGTTCAAGGACGTGTTCCTGGGGCGCGACACGCGCGACTACCTGCGCGCGGCTACCAGCCAGCGATGCGTGCGCGCCGGCGGCAAGCACAACGACCTCGAGAACGTGGGCTACACGGCCCGCCACCACACGTTCTTCGAGATGCTCGGCAACTTCTCCTTCGGCGACTACTTCAAGCGCCAGGCGATCCGCTTCGCCTGGGACTTCCTCATCTACAACCTCGGGCTCGACCCGGAGCGCCTGTGGTGCACGGTGTACAAGGACGACGATGAGGCCGCGGACATCTGGCTGAAGGAAGTCGGCGTGAGCCCGCGGCGCTTTGCGCGCCTCGGGGAAGCCTCGAACTTCTGGGCGATGGGCGACACCGGCCCGTGCGGCCCGTGCAGCGAGATCTTCTACGACCACGGCCCGGAGGTCGCCGGCGGTCCGCCGGGCTCGGCGGAGGAAGAGGGTGATCGCTACGTCGAGATCTGGAATCTGGTGTTCATGCAGTACGACCGGGGCGCCGACGGCAAGCTGACCCCGCTGCCGAAGCCCTCGGTCGATACGGGTATGGGCCTCGAGCGCATCTCGGCCATCATGCAGGGCGTGCATTCCAACTACGACGTCGATCTCTTCAGGAATCTGATCCGTGCCGCGGGCAAGCTCGCCGGCACGTCGGTCCTCACCTCGAGCTCGCTGCGCGTGATCGCCGATCACATCCGTGCCAGCTCCTTCCTGATCGTCGACGGCGTGCTGCCTTCCAACGAGGGCCGCGGGTATGTGCTGCGGCGGATCATCCGCCGCGCGATCCGGCACGGCTACAAGCTCGGCATTCACGACCCGTTCTTCTACAAGCTGGTTCCGGTGCTGGCACAGGAAATGGGCGCCGCCTACCCGGAGCTTCTCTCGCGCCGGGCGGTCACCGAGCGCGTGCTGCGCCAGGAGGAGGAGCGCTTTGCTGAGACGCTCGCGAACGGCATGGTGCTGCTCGAGAGCGCGATCCGCAATCTGCGCGGCGAGCAGGTGATCGACGGCGAGACCGTGTTCAAGCTGTACGACACCTACGGCTTCCCGGCCGACCTCACCGCGGACGTGGCGCGCGAGCGCGGGCTCGGGATCGACCGGGCGGGCTTCGAGGCGGCGATGGAGCAGCAACGGCGCCGCTCACAGGAATCGAGCAAGTTCGGCGCCGATCAGAGCGCGGCAGCGAAGGTCGATGCGCAGACCGTGTTCCGCGGATATGAGGAGCTCACCTGCGCGGGACAGGTGGCGGCACTGCTGAAGGGCGGCGCGTCGGTTGAGACTCTCGCCGCCGGCAACAAGGGCGAGGTGGTGCTCGACCGCACGCCGTTTTATGCGGAGTCGGGCGGCCAGGTGGGAGATGCGGGGGAGCTCATCGGCCCCGGTGTGCGCTTTGCGGTCGCGGACACCCAGAAGCGCGGGGACGCGCACGCGCACCTCGGGGAGTTGCTGGAGGGGACGATCCGCATCGGCGACACCCTCGAGGCGCGTGTAGATGCCAGGCGGCGTCAGTCCACGGTGCTCAATCACACCGCGACGCATCTGCTGCACGCGGCGCTGCGCCAGGTGCTCGGCACACACGTGCAGCAGAAGGGCTCGCTGGTCGCGCCCGACCGGCTGCGCTTCGACTTCGCTCACTACCAGGCCCTCACCGCGGACGAGCTGCGCGAGATCGAGCGGCTGGTGAATGCGCAGGTCCGTGCCAACGCGCCAGGCGAGGTCCGCGTCATGGACTACGACGCGGCGGTGGGTGAGGGCGCGATCGCGCTGTTCGGCGAGAAGTACGACAAGGACGTGCGGGTACTCAAGGTCGGCGATTTCTCGATGGAGCTTTGTGGCGGCACCCACGTGCAGCGTGCGGGAGACATCGGGCTCTTCAAGATCACGAGCGAGAGCGGAGTCGCCTCCGGTGTGCGCCGCATCGAGGCCCTGACGGGCGAAGGCGCGCTCGATTACGTCGAGCAGAACGACGCGCTGCTCAAGGACCTCGCCGGCCTCGTGCGCGGGTCGCGGGAAGAGGTCGGCGACAAGGTGCGCGAGCAGCTCGAGCGGATGAAGCAGCTCGAGCGTGAGGTGCGCACCCTCAAGGACCGGCTGGCTACTGGCAAGAGCGTGGACCTGGCCGCCGGCGCGGTGGACGTGCAGGGCGTGAAGGTCGTGGCGACCAAGGTCGACGGCGCGGATGCCGGTGCGCTGCGCAGTGCGGTGGATCAGCTCAAGGACAAGTTCAAGTCGGCGGTGGTCGTGCTGGCAAGCGTCGAGAGCCCCGCCAAGGTCGTGCTGGTCGTGGGCGTGACCGACGATCAGACGAGTCGCATCAAGGCCGGAGAGCTGGCCGGGGCGGTGGCAGCGCAGGTGGGCGGCCGCGGTGGCGGCCGGGCGGACTTCGCACAGGCCGGGGGCAGCAAGCCCGAGGCGCTCGACGCAGCGCTCGACTCGGTGCGCGAGTTTGTGCGCGCGCGGCTCGCAGGCTGAGGCGTCACCCGGCAGGCGGTTCGCGCGCGCTTTTGCCGACCGGGGAGTGCTTCAGTATTATGGCGCGCCGCACCGCAGGCCCGCAGGCCGGAAGCAGCGGCGTAGAGTGTTCCGCCCGCGGAGAGATGGCCGAGCGGTCGAAGGCGTACCCCTGCTAAGGGTGTAAGGGTCAAAAGCCCTTCGAGGGTTCGAATCCCTCTCTCTCCGCCAGATTCTCTTGAAATGCGCAAATATCCTATAAATTAAGCCATTTGCTCATATTTTCCGAGAATCAAGTAGCCCGCAAACGGTACACATTGCCGGTACACGTCG
>DASXKA010000213.1:0-12488 GCA_036497085.1 Steroidobacteraceae bacterium
ATCGACTATCTCCTGAAGCCCATCGACGAGGAGCGCTTCGCCGAGGCGGTGGAGCGGGTGCGCGAGCATCTGCGGGCGCGCAGCGCCGCGGCGCAGCGCGACCGCCTCATGCACATCATCGCGGAGATCACCGGCTGTGGGCAGCTCGCCCTCGATGAGCTGCTCGAGCACGGCCCCAAGGCGCTCGGCGGCGGCCGACCCGAGGTGCTGCCGATCCGCCAGGGGCGCGAGACGGTGCGCGTGCCGGTGGCGAGCATCCAGTGGGTCGACGCGGCCGGCGACTACATGTGCATCCACGCCGGCGGCGAGACCCACATCCTGCGCGGCACCATGAAGGAGCTCGAGGAGCTGCTCGATCCGAAGCTCTTCCAGCGGGTGCACCGCTCGACCATCGTCAACCTGCGCCTGGTACGGAGCCTGCGCGCCCACATGAACGGCGAGTACTTCCTCACGCTCGAGAGCGGGCACGAGCTGAAGCTCTCACGCACCTACCGCGACAAGATCGAATACTTCCTCTCCGGCTCGACCACCTGAGGGGGAGGCCCGCGCCTCGCAGGAAGCCACCATCGGCTCGCGCGAGTGAGAACTGCGTCACACAGTGGCCGGCACGTCCCCGATCTGTGAGCCACCCGAACGCCGCCACCCGGCCGCGTTCTTAAAGTCTGCCGGCGTATGGAAGCCACGTCCCGTCCGCCCCTGGAATCGCTGCCCGATCTGCCGGTCGAGGAGCCGGCGGACGCTGTCGCGTCCGCCTACCCTACCCGGCCCGGCCGCGAGCCGGCGCAGCAGCCACCCGCCGAGTTCGACCCGGCGTCGACTCAGACGCTGCTGCAGCCAGACGCGCTGCTCGCCGTCGACGACGAGCCCACCATTCCCGCAATCGCCGAGGGGCTGGCGCCCGAGGCTCTCCAGCTGCTCGAGGTCGACCCCGATGCGCCGCTGACGCTCGATAGCGGGCTCGAGGTCGACCGGATGCTGTCGGGCTCGCCGCCGCCTTCGCGTCCCGCGCAGCCCCCCGCGCTCCGCGCAGTACCCGTCGAGGAGGAGCTGACTCTCTTCCCGGACACGGCAACGCGCGCGAAGACCCCCGCGCCTGCGCCGAGGTCCCCGGCCCCGAGCCCCGCACCGGCCGCGAGGGGTGGCGATGCCGCGCCGCCGGCCGCACCCGCGCTGGTGCCGCTCGCCCGCCGAGCCTCGATCAGCGCCGCCGCCGAAAAGCTCGCGGCCGCGGCAGCAGCCGCCACGCCACCGCAGGGTGTGGCAAAGCCGCCGCCGCCCGTCGCGCCCGCACCCCCGGCCGCGCCCGTGAAGCCGCGCGCCGCCCCGATGGGAGCGGCGGCGAGCGTCACGCCGATTGCCAGAAAACCCGCAGCTCCCGCGCTGGCCCTTGCGCCAACTGCGGCGGCACCGCCCGCACCGGCCGCTCCGTCACCGGCGGCCGAAGCCCCGTCGCTCGCGAGCTGGGCGAGCGCGCGCACGGCCGCCGCCTCCGCCAAAACTGCCGCGAGCACCGCACCGCGCCCGCCGGTCCCGCCGGCGAAGCCTGCGCCGGCCGCTGCGCCGCCCGCTCCGACCGAGAAGCCCCGTGCCGCCGCACCGCCGGCTGCACCGTCCGCCCCTCCCCGACCGGCGCCGGCGGTCGCACCGATCCCGCCGGCCGCATCTCCCGCGCGGGGAATGGATCGGGATTTCATCGCCCGCAACCAGGTCGTCGACCGCTATTTCTCGGGGAAGCTCCCGATCAAGGCCGCGACCGACTTCGAGCGCTACTGCAAGGAGCACCCCGAGCTCCTCGATGAGATCGGCTTGCCCGAGCGCGTCAACGCGGGCCTGCGGCTCCTCGAGGCGAGCGGCAAACCCGAGCCCTGGCAGGAAGCGCCAAAACCGATCTGGCAGAGGCCGGCGGGGATCCTCGCCATCGCCGGATTCGCCGTCGCTCTCGCGGTCGCGCTGGCGATCGTGGTGGCGGGAAGCGCGGCCAAGAGCCGCAAGCTCCTCGAGCTGCAGCGGCAGGTCGCCGATCGCACGCTCGATGCGGCGACCAGCACTCGCGTCATCCGCCTGCTGCCGAACCGCACGGGGGCCACCAGCACGCCCGCCATCGTGATCGGCGGCGGAGAGGCGAAGCTCGTGGACTTCCGCATCGACGAGTCGCGCTCGCCCTATAAGGACTTCCGGATCACCATCGACCGCGTCGACCAGGGGCGCGTCATGGTCATCGACAATCTCACCAAGGACTCCAACGGCCACCTGCGCGTGGCGGTCAACAGCTCCGCCTTCGGCCCCGGGAACTACCTGCTGACCATCGAGGGACTCACCATGCGCCTCGAGCCGCAGCCGGATTCCTGGGCGACGATCGGCATCGCGCAGCGCTGAAGCTCGGCGGGCGTCCGCCGCCGGGATGGAGCCCCTAGTCAGCCGGCACAGTCCACAGTGCCGTTTTGAATCCCTGCGACTCGGCGAGGTGTCGTTGAGCGCGCATCCAGCCGGCGCCGGCCAGCCGCTTTGATGAGGCAAGATGCAACATCAATGAAAGGACCCGCAGCCCTGAGGGTCCGCCTCACTCCAGAAAGTTCATCTTGCGCAGGAACGCCTCATAGCGAGGGTCTCCTTCGAGCTTTGTCATGAGCGGATCACCTCTTATGAGGTAAAGGTCTTCATCCTTCAGCGAGTACGCCCGCTCCAGCCATTTCATGGCCTGATCACGTTCCCCCCGAAACGCATAGACCCGCGCGATCGCCGACGGCCAATCTTCTGCATTCTCCTCAAGAGCTCGCTTCAACGCCGCATCAGATTGCGCCTTCTTGCCCATCGCGTGGTATACCACTGCGGTCCCCTCGAGCCGCCCGTCGTAGGTGGTTTCCTGCTGCATGACCGCGAGAGCGTCATCGAGTCGATGCTGAAATAGCAGAGCGAGACCGAGGAACCAGTGTCCCGAGCCGTAACTGGGGCTGATCTCCAGTGCGCGCCGCATGGACGATTCAGCTTCCGCGTAATGCCCCGAGCGCAGACCAACGGCCCACGCAAGGCAAGCGTGGAAGTCGGCATTCAACGGGTCTGCGGCCAGAGCCGTTTCCAAGAACTGGGTTGCCCGATCCCATTCGCCGCGCACCGCCGCCAGTTGTGCAGCAACCTTGATCGCATCAGTTCGATCGCCAAAGGTCAGGGCTTGCTTGATTTCGAGGTCAGCTGCGGTCCAATCCCAGTCATAGACGAGGTGAACGCGAGCAAGGACTGCGTGCGCTGGGCCGAGCTTCGGGTCCAAACGAAGCGCAAGGTCCGCCGCCTGCCGGGCACGCTCGAAGGGGACGTGCGTAGGCTGCAGCCATCCTTCGGATCCCATGAAGTAGTACGCGTTCGCGAGGCCGAGCGCGGCTGGGGCAAATGCGGGATCTAGATCTAGAGCCTGCTGGAAATCCCCGGCTGCCTGCTTGACACTCTCCTGTGACGCTTGGTCTTGCGCGTGAAGCCCCCGCAGATACATGTCATATGCCTCA
Source organism: Steroidobacteraceae bacterium (assembly GCA_036497085.1). Classification (GTDB taxonomy): domain Bacteria; phylum Pseudomonadota; class Gammaproteobacteria; order Steroidobacterales; family Steroidobacteraceae; genus 13-2-20CM-66-19. The sequence goes on from DASXKA010000213.1 coordinate 3,498, forward strand.
GCGCTACTCGCCGCGGCGCGCGCTCCAAGATCGCTGCTCACTGTCACCTGCAGCGCTCGCGCCAGATTGACCGCAATATCGTCCTGTACTTCGAGCACGTCCCTGGGTTTTCGGTCGTAGGGCTCGGACCACCGGCGGGTGCCGTCGCGGGCGTCGATTAGCTGCGCCGTGACTCGGATATGATCACCCGAGCGGCGCACGCTGCCCTCGACGATGTAGGCGGCGCCGAGGGCCATCCCAATCTTCCGGGGATCGTCCGTCTTACCCTTGAACTGAAACGAGGATGTGCGTCCGATCACCCTCAGCCCGGGAATCTTATCGAGAACATTGATGACTCCGTCCGCCATGCCGTCGGCGAAATACTCCTGGTCGTGCTTTTCGCTCATGTCGGCGAATGCCAGCACGGCAATCGACTTCTCCGGGGTCGCAGCCGGTGCAGACGGACCGGCTTGAGCAGTCAAAGTCCGCGTGCCGGCTGCGGCACGCTTCGACAGAATGAGCTTGTCCACCGCGAAGTAACCGAGTCCGAGGACGGCGACCGCCGCGGCCAACAGCAGCACCCATTGCGCCTTCGGCGATCCGGTACGACTCGCGCCAAGCTGACCGCGTGCAGCCGCAGCCTGTGAGACTGCGTGGACGGCCGACATGGCTTCTGCCGGTGAATGAGTTCCGGTGAGGACCCGATGGCCCTGCAGCCATCGACCGAGATCGGCGGCAAGTGCGGCTGCCGAAGCGTACCGCCGGGCGGGGTCTTTCTCGAGACACTTGCGGGCAATCCCGTCGAGCGGGGGTGGGATTGAGGGGTTTGTTCGCAGGCCGGACTCTGGAATCTCCGTCGAAACCAGCCGTAGCGTGGAAATCGCGTCCTGTCCATGGATTGGGGGCTTCCCGGTCAGCAGCTCGTAGAGAACGGCACCGATGCTGTAGACGTCGGTCGCTGGCCCAACGGTACCGAACGTGTCCGAAACCTGCTCCGGCGCCATGTATTCAGGGCTGCCGAGCACGGACGCCGGCAGGGTCAACCGCTGGTCGGCGGAGCGATATTTTGCCAGCCCGAAATCCGCCACCATGGGCTCGCCGCGCCCGTCGAAAAGAATGTTGCCCGGCTTGAGATCGCGATGCAGGACACCACGGTCGTGCGCATGTTGAATCGCCTCTGCAACCTTTACGATGATCTCAGCTATGGAGCGCCACTGCCCCGCCAGTTGGGCTGCCTGCTTTTCGAGGCTGCCGCCGTCGGCAAATTTCATGCTGAAGTACGGCAACCCGTCGTGCTCGCCTGCCTCGTAGATCGGGAGAATTCCGGGATGGTCAAGTCGAGCAATGGCATCCGACTCGACCCGGAAGCGCTCGCGCATTCCCCGCGAGGCTGCGAGGAACGGCAGCATCATCTTCAGCGCTACAACGCGCGTCGGCTGTCGTTGCCGGGCACGGTAGACGATACCCATGCCGCCGCGCGCGACTTCCTCCAGTAGCTCGTAGCCCCCGATCCGGCTGCTCTTGAACTGAAGCGAGTCCTGTGAGGGCCAGGATTCTGCGGGCGCGTCCTGGGCGGGCTCCGGATCCGCGAGGCCGAGGCGAAGCAAACAGCTGGCGCAAGGGTCGGCGCCCGGATCCCTCAGCTGCCGTCCGCAGCCCGGGCAGCTACTGCTCCCCTCCTGACTGGCACTGTCGACTCTATCCAAGCGATTCTTTCGGGCGTCACTCGGTTCCGAGCACGGTAATCAGGTAACGCAGCTCACCGTCAATTTCATGCGGCGCACTGACCGTAACGGCGACTTCGCTGCGCAGGGCCTCACGATAGCGGCGCCGCATCCGGTGGATCGCGGTCTTGACGAGCGGGAGCGAGATGGCGAGGTCCTGCGCCGCCCGCTCGTACGATCCGGAGTCCACTCCGCCGACAAGAAATGGCCTCAGCCGCTCGAACGTCGGCAGATCGTCCTCAAACTGACTCTGCAGACGCAGCATCGCCTGTCGGGCGATAACCTGTGCCCAGCGCCGATCGAAGACCAGCTCGACCGGGTCGGCGCCAACGGCCCGGTGATCCGCCAGGTACTGACGTTCGGCGTCGTCCAGATCGAACGGGACGAACTTGACGCGGCCACCGCGCTTCTGAGCCCGATTCCGGTCACGCTCGTTGGCCACAAAGTGCTTGAGCGCGCCAATGAGGAAACCCCGGAATGTTCCCTTGAGCTGGTCCGCCCGACCGATGGTTCTGTTCTCGATGACGTGAACGAAGAACGCCTGCGTCAAGTCTTCGGCGCCGTCTGAGGGATGTCCGGTCGCGCGCAGGTAGGCGAATATCGGATACCAATACGATCTGCAGAGCTGCGCCAGCGCATCGGCACCCTGCGGACTGTCGTCCGCCGCCGCCAACACGACGCTCCAATGCGTCTCCGGGAAACGTCCCTGGCGTTTTTCGCCGGCGCTGCTATCCGTCACGCAATCAAGTATTGCGCTGCATCGGCACCGGATCAATCAACGCCGAGGTCCCGCCTACGGCTCAAACCGACGCGAATGGCGCCTCGAATTGGGGCAACGCAGGTGCAGCAATTCGCCGATGCGGGTCAGGTGCTGCGGCAGATCTCACGGCAGGGTCGGAGGATTGGGCACGTTGTACTGGGCATAGGTCTGCGCAAGGATCTTTGTTCCCGCGTAGCCGCAGGGGCTTCCGATCTGCTTCCCTTGAGCCATGAGCGTCTTGGCAACTTCGGCGCTTCCCACTATTGTCGTAAGCGCATCCGTGACCGCCCCGAGGAGAACGCCGACGTCCACCTGGCATATGTAGTACCAGGTGTAGTCAAGCGCCTTCGCGGCATCGAAGCTCATGCCCGTCGACCCGCAATTCGCCGTGCAAGGTGTCGATTGAGGATAGATAACCAGACACATCTTGTTGGCAGCGGCAGTACATGCCATCGCGGTCTGGACGTTCTGGTTGGGGACCCCTCGTTCGCACTTCGCCAGGGCGTATTGAAAGCAAGACACTCCACTGCCACCAGGTACTGGGGGCTCCGGGGGCAGTGCGAGAGCACTGGATCCGAATGCAGCCAATATGGCCGCAAGCAGAATCGAATTGATTCTTGTCATGGCTTTCTCCAAGAGGGTGTTTGCTTCAACAGAGTGCTTGTGAGACTTGAGAGTCCTGCAACGTCCACCACTACCTGATCAATCCGGAATTGGATGGTGGAAGTTACAAGAGGCCGCCGCGCAGGCCTGGATGTTTGACGCCGGCGACTGTGCGCCCCCTGCGGGCCCCAGCTTCACCCGCGTGGCAGCACCTATTCTGCCGGCAGCGGCTGCAGCTCAGCCCCGAGGGCTGCAGTCCGCACTATCCAAAAGAGCTGGGCGTGCCGCTCGATTTCGCGCGCCTGCGATGGCGTGTGTTCAGCGGAGGGCCATGATTTGCAATTACGCGGTCTATCCGAGCGCGCGCTTCATCCCCGCCTAGATCCGGCTTTCGTGGATTTCGTCGCCGCGCGCCTGCGCAGCTCGGGGAGAACTGAGTGCTGCGGCCCGAGGCTGGCAGTCATAGCCTCAAGCGCGCAGCGTCGTGAGCGGCGGCTGATTGACCACCGAGCGCGTGGCGAGCCACCCGCCCGCCGCCACCAGCAGGGCTCCGCCCACCACGCCGACCCCCCAGGGCGTGAGATCGAACGCGTAGCGCAGCTCGAGCCAGCGCGTGGTGAGGAAGTAGGCGGCGAGCGAGGCGCCGGCCGCGGCGATGAGCCCGGAGAGGCAACCCAGGGTGACGAACTCGGCGAGCACGCCCTGCACCACCGTGCCGCGGCTCGCGCCGAGCGTGCGCAGCATCGCGCTCTCGTAGCGCCGCTCGTCGCGGCTCGACTGCACCGCCGCGAGCAGCACCGTCAGGCCCGCGAACAGCGTGAAGACAAATACGCTCTGCACCGCGAGCGCGGCCTTGTCGAGCACCGCGCGCACCTCCGCGAGCAGCTCCTCGATGTCGAAGATCGAGACGCTCGGGAAGCGATGCGCGAGCTCGGCGAGCGTGCGCGCCGTGCCGGGCGTGAAGTAGGCGCTCGTCATGTAAGTGCCGGCGGTGCGGTCCAGCACCCCGGGCGCGAACACGATGAAGAAATTCGGCCGGAAGCTGTCCCACTTCACCTTGCGGATACTCGCGACCGTGGCCTCGATCGCCTCGCCGCCGACGTCGAAGGTCAGCCGGTCGCCGAGCGTTACGCCGAGCGCTTCCTGGAACTCGGTCGCGAGCGACACGAGCGGCCTGCCGGCGTCCTGCGCCGTCCACCACTGTCCCGCGACGATACGGTTGTCTGCGCCTAAGTCGGTGGTCCAGGTGAGGTTCTGCTCGCGCGTCGCGAAACCCTCCTCCTCTGCGCGGCCGGCTCCGCGCCCCTCGCCGACCGCGTGCCCGTTGATGGCGGTGAGGCGCCCGCGAATCATCGGCAGCACGCGCGTCGTGTGCGCGCCCTGCTCCTGGACGAAGCGGATGAAGGCGTCACGCTCGGCCGGCGGGATGTTGATGAAGAAGTAGTTGGGAAGATCGGGCGGCAGCGTCCGCTTCCAGTCGCTGTTCAGGTCGTCACGGATGATGCCGAGGAGCAGCAGCACCATGATGCCGGCGCCAAAGGCCACGAGCTGCACGACGCTCTCGGCGCGGCGGCGGCTCAAGTTCGCCACCCCGAAGCGCCACGCCACCCCGACGCGCCCCCGCAGGCGGCCGGCGAGCAGCACGAGCCCCGTGCCGGCGAGCGCCAGCGCCGCGACGAACACGGCAAGGCCGGCCGCGAGATAGAGGAAAAGCCGCGCATCCCGCACCACCCAGTAGATGAGGAGCGCCACCACCGCAGCCGCCGGGCCGAAGGCGAGCAGCACGAGCGGCGGCGGCGGTCCCACGTCGCGGCGCAGGACACGCAGCGCCGGCACGCGCGTCAGCTGGATGAGCGGCGGCAGCGCGAAGCCGGCGAGCACCGCGATCGCCGTCACGAACCCCAGGGCGAGCGGCGTGGCACCCGGCGGCGGCAGCTCGGTCACGGCGAGCAGCCCGCGGATGGTGCGCAACAGCCACTCCTGCGCGAGGAAGCCGAGCACGGAGCCCGCGAGCGCGGCGGCGAGCGCGAGCGCGAGCAGCTGCAGCACCGCGACCGCGAGCGTGAAGGCGCGGGTGGCGCCGAGGGTCTTGAGCAGCGCCACCGTGTCGAGATGCCGGTGCACGTAGCGGCGCGCCGCCATCGCCACGGCGATCGCACACAAGAGCACGCTCACCAGACTCGCAAGACTGAGAAAGCGGCCGGCGCGGTCGACGGCGTTGCGCACCTGCGGGCTCGCGTCGCTGATGTCGCGCAGCCGCTCGCCGCGCAGCTTGTGGTCCGCCAGCCAGCCCTTGAATTCTTCGATCGAGGCGCGCTGCCCTGCGAACAGGCCGTGGTAGCTGACGCGGCTGCCGGGCTGGATCAGGCGCGTCGCGGGCAGGTCCGCCGCGTTCATGATGAGGCTCGGCGCGAGCTCGGCGAAGGTGCCGCCCTGGTCGGGGCGCGAGATGAGGACGCGCGTCACGCGGAAGGTGGCCGCGCCGATCGACAACTGCGAGCCGACCTTGCCGCCCACCGAGGCGAGGAGTTTCGAGGCGGGCCAGACCTCGCCCGGCGCCGGGATGCCCGGCGCCAGCGTGCCCGGTGCGAACGGCTCGGAGGCGAGGAGGAGCCGGCCGCGAAGCGGGTAGCCGGCGGTCACCGCCGTCAGGTTGGTGAGCTGGCTGGCATCGCCGTTGAAAACCACCGAAAGGAGCGAGGTGCTGCTCGAGGAGCCGAGCCCGCGGCGCGCGGCCTCGGCGAAATAGTCGGCGCGCAGCGGACGCGGCGAGCTCAAGCGCAGGTCGGCCGCCAGCACCGAGCTCGCCTGCAGCGCCACGGCGGCGCTGATGCGCCCGACCAGGAAACCGACGCCGGTGAGGGCAGCGACCGCCACGGTGAGCGCGAGCAGCAGCACGCCGAGCTCGCCCGAGCGCCACTCGCGCGCCAGGGTCCGCAGCGCCAGCCCCAGCGCCTTCATGCGATCCGCCCGGCTTCCATGTGCAGCGTCCGCCCGCAGCGCGCCGCGAGCTCGCGGTCGTGCGTCACCAGCACGAGCGTCGTGTGGGCGCTGGCGTTCAACTCAAAGAGCAGCTCCCCGACCCGCGCGCCGGTCGCGGTATCGAGGTTGCCGGTGGGCTCATCCGCGAACAGCACCGCCGGGCGGGTGACGAAGGCGCGGGCGATGGCGACGCGCTGCTGCTCGCCGCCCGAGAGCTGGCGCGGGTAATGCCCGGTGCGGCCGCCGAGCCCGACTCGCCTCAGCGTCTCGGCCGCCGCGCCGCGCGCCTCGCCGCTCCCGGCGAGCTCGAGGGGCAGCATCACGTTCTCGAGCGCGGTGAGCGCCGGAATCAGGTGGAACGCCTGGAACACGAAGCCGACGCGCTGCGCCCGCAGCCGCGCGCGGCCGTCCTCATCGAGTCGCGTGAGGTCGGTACCCTCGAGGAGCACGCTGCCTGAAGTGGGGGTGTCGAGTCCGGCGAGCAGCGCGAGCAGCGTCGACTTGCCGGCTCCCGAGGGACCGGCCACTGCGACCGACTCCCCGCGGGCGATTGCGATCGATACCGAATCGACAATGGTCAGCGCGCCTTCCGGACTGCTAACCTGCTTGACGAGGTTTTCCGTCTTGAGAACGAAGTCAAAGGTCGCCGGCGCCTGCGCGCTCGGCGTGGGGCTGCTGCTCATCGCGCTCGGGGCCGAGGCGGCCTCCGGCCGCACGATCCTCGTCTTCGGTGACAGCCTGAGCGCTGCATATGGACTCGCTCCGCAGCAGGGTTGGGTCGCATTGCTCGCGCAGCGACTGCGCACCCAAGGTTACGGATACGAGGTCGTCAATGCCAGCGAAAGCGGCGAGACGAGCGGTGGGGGTCTCGAACGGTTGCCGCGTGCGCTAAAGCTCCACGCACCGAAGCTGGTGATCCTCGAGCTCGGCGCCAACGACGGCTTGCGCGCGCTGCCGGTGAGCGAGATGCGCGCCAACCTCGAGCGGATGGTCGCCCTCGCGCGCGCCGCCGGGGCGCGGGTGCTGCTGGTCGGCATCCGCATTCCGCCCAACTACGGGCCCCGATACACGGGCGAATTCGAGCGCGTGTTCCCCGAGCTGGCAAACCAATATCATCTGCCGCTGGTGCCGTTCCTGCTCGAGAAGGTGGCGCTCGATCCGGCGCTCATGCAGCCGGACGGCATGCACCCGAATGCGCATGGGGAAGCACCGGTGCTCGATACCGTATGGCCGTACCTGGAACCGCTACTCGACAAGAAACACCGGACCGGGGGTAATTGATGGACAAGATCTGGCTAAAGGCGTACCCGCCGTACGTGCCGTCGACCGTCGATCCCTCGAAGCTGCGCTCGCTCAAGCAGCTGCTCGAGGAAACCTGCGCCAAGCACGCGGCCCGCGTCGCCTACCTCTACATGGGCAAGGCGATCACCTACGGCGAGCTCAACGAGCTGTCGCGCGCCTTCGCTGCCTGGCTGCAGAGCCAGGGATTCCGCAAAGGCGACCGCATCGCGATCATGCTGCCCAACAGCCCGCAGTATCCGATCGCCATGTTCGGGGCACTGCGTGCCGGGCTCATCGTCGTCAACACCAACCCGCTCTACACCGCCCCGGAGCTCGAGCATCAGCTGACCGACGCCGGGGTGACGGCCATCGTGGTGCTCGAGAACTTCGCCCGCGTGGTAGAGAAGGTGCTCGCGCACACCCAGGTGAAGTGCGTGCTGGTCACCGCGGTCGGCGATTTTCTCTCCTTCCCCAAGTCCGCGATCGTCAACCTGGTCGTGCGGCGCGTGAAGAAGCAGGTGCCGGCGTGGCACATCCCGGCGGCGACCTCGTTCAAGTCGGCGGTCAGCGCCGGCAAGACCCTGCCGCTCGCGCCGGTGGACCTGGGTCCCGACGACCTCGCGTTCCTTCAGTACACGGGCGGCACGACCGGGGTCGCCAAGGGCGCGATGCTGTCGCACGGCAACGTGAGCACCAACGTGCTGCAGGCGGAGGCCTGGATCGGCGAGAGCCTGCCGAAGCACGGCACGATCCTCACCGCCATTCCGCTCTATCACATCTTCGCGCTCTCCTGTAACTGCATGGTGTTCGCGCGTCTGGGGTGGCAGAACCTCCTCATCATCAATCCGCGCGACATGAAATCCCTGATCGCCGATATGCGGCGCTATCCCTGCAACTTCATCTCGGGCGTCAACACGCTCTTCAACGCCATGCTGCACGCCCCGGGCTTCGACCAGATCGACTTCAGCGGACTCAAGATCTCGCTCGGCGGCGGCATGGCGGTGCAGGCCGCGGTCGCGGCGAAGTGGAAAGAGGCGACCGGCAACGTACTCTCCCAGGCCTGGGGTCTCACCGAGACCTCGCCCGCCGCCTGCATCAACCCGCCGAGCGAGGACTTCAACGGCTCGATCGGCGTGCCGATCCCGTCCACCGAGGTCGCCATCAAGGACGACGCCGGCAACGACCTGCCGATCGGGAACATCGGCGAGATCTGCGTGCGCGGCCCACAGGTCATGAAGGGCTACTGGAACCGCCCGGACGAGACCGCCAAGGTGATGCTGCCGGACGGATACTTACGCACCGGCGACGTCGGCCACATGGATAAGCGCGGCTTCGTCTACATCGAGGACCGCAAGAAGGACATGATCCTGGTCTCGGGCTTCAATGTTTATCCGAACGAAGTCGAGGCCGTCGCCGCTGCCCACCCCGGCATCCTCGAGGCTGCCGCCGTCGCCCAGCCCGACGAGCACTCGGGCGAGGTCGTGGCGCTCTTCGTGGTGCGCAAGGATCCCGCGCTCACGGAGAGGGATATTATTGAATACAGCCGCCAATCTCTTGCAGGTTACAAAGTGCCGAAGCACGTGTATTTCAAGAAGGACCTGCCGAAGTCGAACGTGGGCAAGATTTTGAGGAAGACGCTGAGAGAGGAACTGGCGAAGCCCT
>DASXKA010000214.1:0-13600 GCA_036497085.1 Steroidobacteraceae bacterium
AAGTCGAGGCGCCGGTCTGCGTCTCGATCTCGGTGCGCGCGACGTTGAGCCGCTGTGCCGTGATCATGATCGTCTGCAGCTGACTGGTGTCGCCGGCCGAATCGGTAGTGCTCGGCGCAGCATCAGCGCCGGCAGCGGCGGCCGCCGCGCTGACGCGGTCCGCCGCGGCGGTATCTTCCGCGGCGAGGATCGCCGGCGCGGGGATCAGCCCGGCGACGAACAATGTGCCCAGGAACACCGCGCGCGGCGCGGCGACCGTGAATCGATGAATGACCATATAGCAAAACTCCGCAAGAGCCAGATGTCACGCAGGCCCGAAGTGGATCGGGGCTGCGAGCCTTCAGGGACGGGAAAGGAAGGTCAGGCTTGCGGAGGACCGCGACTGCGCGGGGTCGGGCTATCGGCCGCGACGATCGCGTAGCTGGGGGCGGGAGTCGGGAGATAGACGGGCGCGGAAGCGCAGAGGGTGTGGGCGGCGCCGGAAGCCGGGTTGGCCACCTGCGCAAAGGCCTCGCAGACCGTACAGATCGCGTCCGAGGGCAGGTGCGCGCGCACCGCCGGAGCGCTGCCGCGGTCGCCGTGGCTCAGGTGGCCGAGCTCGTGCAGCACCGCGCCGTGCTGGGCAAACACCAGCAGCAGCGACAGGATCCACGGAAGTGACAGGCGACGCACTGGCTTGCAACACGAGCGGCCGGACCAGGGGCGGCGAGTCTAACGCGCCCTCACGCCGCAAGGCCAGCGGAGCGCGTCCACAGGTGCCGACTGTGCGGCGCGTCGCACTACGGGCAGGTGAAATCCGCGGCACCGAGCGGCTTGCACTGTGACGGAAAGCCGTGCGCGCGCCAGTACTCCGGCAGCCGCCAGTGCTCGATCATGCGCTTACGGGCCGGGGACTTGAGCCATTCCGGGTCGCTGTGGGTCCAAAGGACTGCCGGGTTGTCCGTGAAAAACTCGCCCATCCGGTCATAGTCCTTGAGAATCCACAGCGCGCCGCGGACAGCTTCGTCGTCGTTACGCTGCGGCTCGAGGAGCGCGAGCCCTGCGCGCCGATCACCGGGGCCGAACGCCGGATCGGTGATCGCACGGAACAACGCCTCCAGCAGCTGCGGCTGCGTGCGATATTGCTGCAGCAACGCGCCCAGCGTGCCGATGCGATCGCCGCGCGCAGCCAGCGCCGGCGCGAAGTAGACGTCGTCGTTGACGTAGTTCTGTGCCAGACCAGCCTCGTAGAGGCGCAGCGCCTGATCGGTGTGCCCCTCATAGAGCAGCATGAGCGCGAGGTTGCGGCGGCAGGTCTGATACGCCGGATCGAGCGCGAGACACTGCTCAAAGTTCTCTGCTGCGCGCTCGAGGTACCCGAGCGTTTGGTTCTCGCCGCCGCGCCAGAGATACGCGGTGGCATTCTTCGGATCGCGTCGGACGGCCTCGTCGAGACTCCTCAGCGCCTCATCCCAGCTGCCTCCCGTACCCAGGGCGATGCGGTTGCTCTGGACCATGCCACGCACCGCGTACGGGAGCGACAGGCTCGGATCGAGCTCGAGCGCGCGATCGGCTGCCTGGAGCGCCGCCTGCTGATAATCGGGCTCGTCCTTCACACCCCACACCTGCGAGATCACGAAGGTCGCGGCGAGCGACTCCCAGGCGCGCGCGAACTTCGGGTCCTTCGCAACCGCGGCCTTGAGCAGGCGTGCGGACTCCCTGAGGTTGGGAATGCTGCGGGCCAGAAACAGCGCGTGGCCCTTCAGATAGAGGTCATACACATCGACGCTGTCCGTGTCCGCCCGTGGCAACTTCGGCTTTCCGACGCTCGCCGCGGGGCCGATGGTGGCGGTGAGGCGATCGACGATGGTCGCGGCGATCTCGTCCTGGATGCCGAAGAGATTCGCAGTGGTGAGCGGGCGGTCGAAGTCCTGCGACCACATATGCTGATCGGTGGCGGCGTCGACCAGCTGCGCGGTGATGCGCACGGTGTCGCCCGACTTACGCACGCTCCCTTCGAGAATGTGGCGCACGCCGAGCTTGCGGGCGATCTCGGGGACGCCGGTATCGAGGTTGCGGAACTGGAACGAGGAGGTGCGCGAGGCCACCCTGAGCCCGCTCACGTGCGCGAGCACGTTGAGGATCTCCTCGGTGACACCGTCGGAAAAGTAAGCCTGGTTGCCGTCGGCAGAGAGATCCGCAAAGGGCAGCACGGCGATCGAGGCCGCGGGTGCTGCCCGCGGCTGCGCCGCTCCGGCCTCCTCTTCACCGGAGGTGCCGGCTGCGCCCTGGGCCACGTGCCGGCTCTGGTCGCGCCATACCAGCGTCCCGCCGAACGCCAGCAGGATCGCGATGATCATGACCTCGGTGGCGCTCACCCGCTGGCGCGCGTAGGTGCCGTGGTACCACGAGATGGTGATCACGACCGGGACGCCGAGGATCAGCAGCGCCGCGAACGCACGCAGTACCGTGTGCGGCCAGCCGAAAGAGTGGCTCAGCATCTCGGCGCCGTGCAGCAGTGTGTAGGCGACCGCGAGATAAGCGAGCGTCCACTGCACGACCTTGTGCGCCTTGACGCGCTCCCAGATGCGCTCGAGGAAACCGGCGCGGCCCTCGGGCGCGGCTGGGCTCTTCGATGTGCGGGGCGCCGTCATGTGCGTGGCGGAGCGCAGCTCATCCGGCGCGCAGGGTGCCGGTGAGCGAGCCGTTGGTATCGATGACGCCGTGCCGCTCGAGCCAGGCGCGCGCATCCGCGGCGTCGCCCTCGAACCAGGCGCGCGTCGAGCCGAGGCGGAAGCTGTATCCCCAGGAATCCATGTCGGCGAGCATGCGCGCGCGCCCGACCGCGGGCAGCTCGCCGGCGAGCAGCACCTGCAGGTAGCACACCGCGGCCTCCTCGAGGTCGTCGCCGCCCGCGTTGGTATCGAGCCCGGCACGCCGCTCGGGGCTCATGCAGATATAGTGGCCCGCCTCGTGCAGAATCGAATGCAAGGGGGTGTCGAGCCGCGCGAACAGCCGCTCACCCTTGAGGCCCGCCTCGCTGTCGCCCCAGTACGATCCCGGGATCTGCTCGCCGTGCGCGCGCAGCGCCAGCTCGAGGCCGAAGCGGTCGAGGAGCAGCGCCACCGGAACCCGATCGACGCTGCGCAGGAGCAGCACCGCCGGAGCGCCGAACTCGGGCAGCGCGGTCAGTGCCCCCGCGGACGAGGCGGCCACCGGGCGCGGCGCGCCCGCCAGCGGTGCCCCGGGCACGGCCCTAGAGCCTCGCCAGGCGCCGCATGACCATGTCGGCGAGGTCCCGGGCCATCGCGCCGCGCAGGATGTCGGCCTCGTGCCCCTTGGCGAGCAGCAGCCGCGCATCGAAGCTGTAGCTGCGCGTGGTGGAGATCTCCTGCGGCGGCAGCAGCTCCTTGTCCCCGGCCGTCACCGAGAAGCTCACCGTATAGGTGAGCTCGTACTCGTTCGGCTGGTTGAGGTTCGACACGGCCAGCACGCGCGGCTTCAGGTTGTCCTTGAGAATGGTGATGACCGCGGAGGCCTTGTTCCTCTCGGGCGCGAGCTCGGCGCCGTTCGCGAGCAGCGCCCGCTCGAGGCTCTGGACGAAGTCGCTCTGGCGGTCCTCGGCCGCGAGGTAGGGAGTCTTCACCGTCGCCGGCAGCGGCGTGCGTCCCTCGAGATGAAAACCGCAGCCGCCGAGGGCGAGCAGTGCGCTGCCGGCCAGCGTGGCGGCGGCGAGCGCGCGGCCCGGCACGCGCGCCATCACACCACCACGTTGACGAGCTTGCCGGGTACCACGATCACGCGCCGCACCGGCTTGTCGGCCACGAATTTTCTCACCTGCTCGTCGGCGAGCGCGGCCTCGCGCACCGCCGCCTCGTCGGCGTGCACCGGCACGGTCACGTGGCCGCGGAGCTTGCCGTTGACCTGCACGACCAGCTGGTGCGTGTCCTGGGTAAGGGCCGCCGGGTCGGGCTTCGGCCAGCTCTCATCGACCAGGGCGGTCGAATGGCCGAGCGCCTGCCACAGCTCGTGACAGACGTGCGGGGTAATGGGCGCGAGCACCAGCACGGCGATGCCGAGCGCCTCCTGGCGCACCGCGCGCCCCTGCGGACTCGAGTCCGCGAAGCGCCCGATCGAATTGAGCAGCTCCATGATCGCGGCGATCGCGGTGTTGAAGTTGCGCCGGCGGCCGATGTCGTCGGTCCCCTTGGCGAGCGCCTGGTGGGCCGCGCGCCGCAAGTCACGCTGCTCGGCGGTCAGCGCGCGCGCATCGAGAGTCGGCGCCGGTCCGGCCGCGACGTGCTCGTACACCGCGTTCCACAGGCGGCGAATGAAGCGCGAGGCGCCCTGCACCCCCTCGTCCGACCACTCGAGCGTCTGCTCGGGCGGCGAGGCAAACATGGTGAAGAGCCGGGCGGTGTCGGCGCCGAAGCGCTCGATGAGGCCCTCCGGGTCGACGCCGTTGCCTTCGGATTTCGACATCTTGCCGACACCCTCGTGCTCGACCTGCAGCGTTCCGAGGTCGGAGGTCTCCACCTCGTAAACGGCGCTGCCGTCGGGCGCGAGGACCGTCTCGACGTCGGCGGGATTGAAGTAGCGCTTGCGCCCCCCGGGCGGCTGATAAGAGAAGATGTGATTCAGCACCATGCCCTGGGTGAGGAGGCGCGTGAACGGCTCACCGAACCTCACGAGCCTCAGGTCCCGCATCACCTTGGTCCAGAAGCGCGCGTACAAGAGATGCAGGATCGCGTGCTCGATGCCGCCGATGTACTGGTCCACCGGCAGCCAGTAATCGACCCGCTGATCGACCATGGTCCGCGCGTCATCCGGGCAGGCGTAGCGCATGAAGTACCACGACGAGTCGACGAAGGTGTCCATGGTGTCGGTCTCGCGCCGCGCGTCGCGGCCGCACCCCGGACACTTGCATTGGTAGAAGGCCGGCGACCTGGCGAGCGGGTTGCCACTGCCGTCCGGCACCAGGTCCTCGGGCAGGACTACCGGCAGCTGCTCATCCGGCACCGGCACTTCGCCACAGGCGCCGCAGTGAATGATCGGGATCGGGCAGCCCCAGTAGCGCTGGCGCGAGATGCCCCAGTCGCGCAGGCGGAACTGCACGCGCTTCTTGCCCAGGCCCTTCTTCTCGAGCGCCGCGGCGATCGCGTCCACCGCCTGCTGGAATGCCAGCCCGGAGAACTCGTCCGAGTTCACCGTCACGCCATACTCGGAATACGCCGGGATCCAGGGCGCGCGCACCTCATCGTAGGCGCCGCTCGTCGAGCGCACCACGGTGACGATCGGCTGATGATTCCTGACTGCAAACTCGAAGTCGCGCTCATCGTGGGCCGGCACGCCCATGACCGCGCCCTCGCCGTAGGCCATCACGACGTAATTCGCGACCCACACCTCGAGCGGCTTGCCGGTGAAGGGATGCAGCACGTGCAGCCCGGTCGGCATGCCTTTCTTCTCCTGGGTCGCGAGCTCGGCCTCGATCACGGTGCCGTGGCGGCATTCCTCGATGAAGGCGGCGAGCCGCGGATTACCCCGTGCCGCCGCGAGCGCCACCGGATGCTCGGCGGCGACCGCCATGAAGGTGGCGCCGAAGAGCGTATCGGCGCGCGTGGTGAACACCTTGACCGCGCCCGCCCCGCCGAGCGCCTGCGCGGTATCGGCGGCGTAAGGAAAGGAGACGTCGCAGCCGGCGCTGCGGCCGATCCAGTTGGCCTGCATGACGCGCACGCGCTCCGGCCATTCGGGCAGTTGCTCGAGCGCGGCGAGCAGCTCGTCGGCGTAGCGCGTGATCGCGAGGTAGTACATGGGGATCTCGCGCTTCTCGACCGGCGCGCCGGTGCGCCACCCGCGCCCGTCGATCACCTGTTCATTGGCGAGCACCGTCTGATCGACCGGATCCCAGTTGACGACGCCGCTCTTGCGGTACGCGAGCCCCTGCTCGCGCATGCGCAGGAACAGCCACTGGTTCCAGCGGTAGTAGTCCGGATCGCAGGTCGCCACCTCGCGCTGCCAGTCGATGGCGAAGCCGAGCGACTGCAGCTGCGCGCGCATGTGCGCGATGTTGTCGCGGGTCCATTTCGCCGGCGGCACGCCGTTGCTGATCGCGGCGTTCTCAGCCGGCAGGCCGAAGGCGTCCCAGCCCATGGGTTGCAGCACGTTGTAGCCCTGCATGCGCAGGTAGCGCGCCAGCACGTCGCCGATCGTGTAGTTGCGCACGTGCCCCATGTGCAGTCTGCCCGAGGGGTAGGGCAGCATCGACAGGCAGTAGAACTTGGCTCGGGCGCGATCCTCGCGCACCTCGAAGGCGCGCCGCTCGCGCCAATACGCCTGTGCGGCGCGCTCGACGGCCGCGGGATCGTAGGTCTCCTGCATCTTGCGGCTAAGGACTACGGTATTCGCAGCGGCACGAAGATCTGGGCGTCCTCACGCTGGATGAGGAGCGCGACGCTCTTGCCGGCGCTCTTGGCCGCCGCCTCCAGCTCCTCCGTCGTGTGCACGCGCTTGCCGTTGACGCCGAGGATGATGTCGCCGGGCTGGACCTCGGCGGCGGCCGCGGGTCCCGTGACCTCCTCGACGACCAGGCCCCCCTGGGTACCGGCCTGCTGCTTCTCCTGCGGGTTGAGCGGCCGGACCGTGAGCCCGAAAGCCCCCGGCACCCTGGCGCCGCCGCCCTGTGAGCGCCCGCGGCCCGAGGCCAACTGCTGCTGCTCGTGGAGCTCGGCGACTGCCACGCTGACGTTCAGCTGCTTGCCGCCGCGCCACACCGCGAGCGTGGTATCGCTGCCGGGCTTCATGGCCGCGATCGCTCCCGAGAGCTCGCCGTAATGCTCGATCGGGTGTCCGGCGACGGCCAGGATCACATCGCCCGGCTGGATGCCGGCATGCGCCGCCGGGCCATCCTTTTCCACCGACGAGACGAGCGCGCCGCGCGGCCGGTCGAGTCCGAAGGACTCGGCGAGCTGCGCGTTGAGATCCTGGATGGTCACGCCGATGCGGCCGCGCACCACACGGCCGGTCTTGATCAGCTGCTCCTCGACGTTGCGGGCAACGTCGATCGGGATCGCGAACGACAGGCCCATGAAGCCGCCGGTGCGGCTGAAGATCTGCGAGTTGATGCCGATCACCTCGCCCGCCATGTTGAAGAGCGGCCCGCCGGAGTTGCCCGGGTTGACCGCGACGTCGGTCTGGATGAACGGCACGTAGTTGTCGCTCGGCAGCGAGCGCGAGGTCGCGCTGATGATGCCGGCGGTCACCGTGTTTTCGAAGCCGAACGGCGAGCCGATGGCGAGCACCCACTGCCCGGGCTTGATGCGCGAGGGATCGCCGAGCCTGACGATGGGCAGATTGCTGGCGCTGATCTTGATCACCGCCACGTCGGTGCGCTCGTCGGCGCCGACGACCTTGGCCTGGAACTCGCGCCGGTCCGTGAGCCGCACGGTCACGATCTCGGCGTCCGCCACCACGTGGGTGTTGGTGAGGATGTAGCCGTCCGGGCTCACGATGAAGCCCGAACCCGCGCCGCGCACCGGCGGCTGATTCGGGCGCTGCTGCCCCTCCCCGGGCGCCGGAATGCCGAAGCGGCGGAAGAAATCATAGAAGGGGTCGTTGGGCGAGAGGCCCTGCAAGCCCTGCTGCGGCTGTGTCTTCTCGACCACCTCGACATTGACGACCGCGGGCCCGTACTTCTCGACCAGCCCGGTGAAATCGGGAAGCGCCCGCAACGTGGGCTCCGCGGTAGCGGTTTCGGCGGCCGCCGCGGCTGGAGAGGGCGCCGCAGCCACGGCAGCCGCCGTGGTGCCCTGAGCGGCCGCCGCGTGTGTCTGGGCACTGGTATCGCGCGAGCAGGCTGCGAGTGCCACCGCCAGCGCCAGCACGGCGAGCGCCCGGCGCAACGGCAGAACGAGGATCGATTCGGCTTTCACTTGTATTTCCTTCAGGTACCCGCGCCGGCCGACCCGGAACGGGTGCGCCACAGCCTATCATTTCGCACCCACAGCCCGCATGCCAGAGCGAGCGCCGCGAGCGACACGATCAGCGAGTTTCCAACACGGGCATAAGGGGTGAGGCCGGCCAGCGGGATCACCTTTGAGACCAGCACTACCGGGCGGAATTCCGCGGCGCGGGCCACGACTTCGCCGTGCGGCCCGATAACCGCGGAAATGCCGTCGTTCGTGGCCCGGATCAGGTAACGGCCCTCCTCCAGCGCGCGCATGCGCGCGACCTGGAAGTGCAGGTGCCGGGCGCTCGAGTGGTCGAACCAGGCATCGTTGGTGACGTTCACCAGCGCATTCGCGGCGCCACGGCGCAGCGCCTCGAGCATGGTGCTGCCATAGGCGTCCTCGTAGCACACGGTGGTCCCGAGCCTCAGATGCGCCGCCTCGAGCGGCGGCTGATAGGCGGCGCCGGGAGTGAAGTCCGAGTACGGCAGACTCATGAGGCGCATCCAGGAACGCACGAAGTGCGGCACCGGGAAGTACTCGGCGAACGGCACCAGGTGGTGCTTGTCGTACCAGCTCACCTGGGCATCGAGCGCCAGCACCGAGTTGTAGTAGCGCACCGGGTCCGAGTCCGAGACGCCGCCTTCGCCGCGCAGGATCCCCATCACCAGCGCCGAATCGTGCGCGTGCGCGTCGCGGTAGATGTGCGTTAGCCAGGGAACGAGGTCATTGGCCGTATCGGCCGTTGCCGACTCGGGCCAGACGATCAGCGCATTGCCGAACGCCTGCGTGGTGAGCCTCTCGTAGAGGTCGAGCGTCGCCTCGCGGTTCGCGTCGAGCCACTTCTCATCCTGCGGGACGGCGCCCTGTGCGATCGCCACCGAGACCGGCCCTCCGGAGGGGTGCGTCCAGGACACCCCGCGCAGCGCCAGCCCCGCGCCCCAGGGAACGAGCAACACGACAACGGCAACGGCCCGGGCCCGTCCGGTGCCGCTCACGAGCGCGGTGAGCGCGCCGGCGCAGAGCAGCAGGGCCGCGCTCACGCCGTAGACGCCGGCGACGGGCGCGAGCCCCCCGAGCCAGGTATCGGTCTGCGAGTACCCGAGCGACAGCCAGGAGAACCCCGACAGGAACCATCCGCGCCACCACTCGACGAGTAGCCACGCTGCCGGCAGCGCCACCAGCGAGCACGCCGCTCCGGAGCGCGGCAGCCAGCGCGCCGCGCAATAGCCGAGCCCTGCATGGTAGAGCGCCATGATGCCGGTGAGGCCCAGCATCAGGAGCAGCGCCAGCCAGACGGGCGCGCCGCCGAGGGGCAGACTGAGGAGGAGCCAGTAGGTACCGGCGCTGAAGGTGCCGGCGTTGAAAAGGAAGCCGAGCCAGGCGGACTCGCGCGGCGTAGCGCCCTGCCACAGCCACATGAGCGCCGCGGGACACAGGACCGCGAGCGGCCAGAGCACGAGCGGCGCGAAGGAGGTGGTGAGCGCTGCGCCGGCGACGAGCGCGATCAGGGCCCGCAGCCGCGCCGAGGACGGCCGCGTCAGGACGTAGAGTGCCACGCTAGGTCCCGCCGCCCGCGGCGCGCTCATCCGGCGGCAGCACGTCGCGCGGCGACGCTACCCTGAGGGTCTCGATGCGGCGGCGGTCCGCGCGCAGCACGCGGAACTCGAAGCCGTCGATGGTCGCGCTCTCGCCGCGCCGGGGCAGGTGCCCGAGCTGCTTCATGACGAGACCCGCCACGGTGTCGAAGCCCTCCTCCTCGGAGAGACGCGCGCCGAAGTACTCGTTGAACTCGGTGATGCGCGTCACGCCGCGCACCGTGAACTGGCGTTCCGCATCGCGGCGGATGTTCAGATCGTCGTCGACGTCGTACTCGTCGTCGATCTCGCCGACGATCTGCTCGATCACGTCTTCGATAGTGACGAGGCCGGAGACTCCGCCATATTCGTCGACGACGATCGCCATGTGGTTGCGGTTGCGGCGGAACTCGCGCAGCAGCACGTTGAGGCGCTTCGACTCCGGCACGAACAGCGCCGGGCGCATGAACTCGCGGATGTCGAAGCGCTCGCGCTTCTCCACCGTGAGGCGCAGCAGGTCCTTGGCGAGCAGGATGCCGACGATATCGTCGCGGCCCTCGTCCATCACCGGGAAGCGCGAGTGGCCGGACTCGACCACCACCGGCAGGATGCTCGCGGCGCGCTCCTGGCGCCGCACGAACACCATCTGGGTGCGCGGCACCATGATGTCGCGCACCTGCAGGTCCGAGACCTCGAGCACGCCCTCGATCATCGACAGCGCATCGCCGTCGACCAGCCCCCGATCGCCGGCATCGTGCAGCAGCGTGAGCAGCTCCTGCCGGTCCTGCGGCTCGGCGGCGAGCCCCTGAGTCAGGCGCTTCAGCCACCGTCCGGTCGCGCTCGGGTCCTTGTTCATGGCTGCAAAGTCACCGGCTACGGTAGGGATTCGCGAAGCCGAGGCGGCGCAGCACGGCGATCTCGCGCCGCTCCATGCGGCGCGCATCGCCGGCACGCTGATGGTCGTAGCCGATCAGGTGCAGCGAGCCGTGCACGACGAGATGCGCCCAGTGGGCCTTCAGGGTCTTCGCCTGCGCCCGCGCCTCGCCGCGCAGCACGCGCGGGCAGATCACCAGGTCGCCGAGCGCGCGCGCACCGCCGTGCGCGCCCGCCGGCATGGCGGGCGGCGCGAAGGACAGGACGTTGGTCGGCTGGTCGCGCCCGCGAAAGCGCGCGTTGAGCCGCCGGCTCTCCGCCGGACTCACCATTCGCACGCCGAGCTCGGCGCCGAGTGCGTGCCGGCCGAGTGCCGCGCGCGCCCAGCGCTCGAGATCCGCACGCCGCGGCGACCAGGCGCGTACCCGCCGTTGCAGCTCGAGGGTCAGCGCGCGTGCGCTCACGATGAGCCGCCATGGGACTCGTAGGCCTGCACGATCCGCTGCACCAGCGGATGGCGCACCACGTCCCGGGCGTCGAAGAAAGTGAAGGCGACGCCCGGCACGTCGCGCAGCACCTCGACCACGTGCGACAGCCCCGGCTGCCTGCCCGCCGGCAGGTCGGTCTGCGTGACATCTCCCGTGACAACGGCGCGCGAGCCGAAACCGATGCGGGTGAGGAACATCTTCATCTGCTCGATGGTGGTGTTCTGTGCCTCGTCGAGAATGATGAAGGAGTCGTTCAGCGAGCGGCCGCGCATGAAGGCGAGCGGGGCGACCTCGATGACGTTGCGCTCGATAAAGCGCGTCACCCGGTCGAAGCCCATCATCTCGTAGAGCGCGTCGTACATGGGACGCAGGTACGGGTCAACCTTCTGGGTGAGATCGCCGGGGAGGAACCCGAGCCGCTCACCCGCCTCGACCGCGGGGCGCACCAGCACTATGCGCCGCACCCGATCGGCCTGCAGCGCCTCGACCGCGCACGCGACCGCGAGATACGTCTTGCCGGTGCCGGCCGGCCCGATGCCGAAGCTAAGATCGCCGCCGCGGATGTGCGCGAGGTAGTCACGCTGATGCGTGCCGCGCGCGCGGATGCCGCCGCGGGGGACGTGCACGCCCTGTTCGTTCGGGTCGGCGTCCGCGGGCGGCGCGCCGGCCTCGCGGTCGCGCAGCGCGAGGTGCACCCGCTCCGGCGTCACATCCTCGGTGCGGGTGAGCTCGAAGAGCTCGCGCAGCGTGTCCTCGGCGCTGGCGGCGAGTGCGCCGCTCACCCGGAAGCTGTCGCCGCGACGGCGGATGCGCACCTCCAGCCGCTGCTCGAGCAGCCGCAGGTTCTCATCGAGCGGTCCGCACAGGTTGGCGAGGCGGGTGTTGTCGCCGCCGCCGAGATCGAATTCCCGCTGCTCTTGCGGTGAAGGGGCAGCCACGGCCATTCAGCCGCAGGCCGCGAGCGGCGCCGCGTCCGCGAGCCTGCCGCGCAGGCTGTGCGCGAGCGCCGCGGTCACTTCGACGTCGGCGAAGCGGTTGATGAGCGAGGCGGGGCCGGCGAAATTCACCCAGCGGTTGTTGGCGGTGCGGCCGGCGAGCTCGCGCGCATTGCGCTTCGCCGGCCGCTCGATCAGCACCCGCTGCCGCGTGCCGACCATCGCCTCACTGATGGCGCGCGCCTGCGTCTCGAGCTGCGCCTGCAGCCGCGCGAGCCGCTGCTGCTTGACCTCGTGGCTCACCTCGTCGGGGAGGGACGCCGCCGGCGTGCCGGGGCGGCGGCTGTAGATGAAGCTGAACGACTGGTCGAAGGCCACCTCGTGCGCAAGCGCCAGCGTCGCCTCGAAGTCGCGCTCACTCTCCCCGGGAAAGCCCACGATGAAGTCCGAGGAGAGCGAAATGTCGGGACGCACGGCGCGCAGGCGCCGCACCTTGTCCTTGAACTCGAGGCTCGTGTAGCCGCGCTTCATGAGCGCCAGCACCCGGTCCGAGCCGCTCTGCACCGGCAAATGCAGGTGATTGGCGAGCTGCGCCACGCTCGCGAACGCCTCGATCAGGCTGTCGTTGAACTCGAGCGGATGCGAGGTGGTGAAGCGGATGCGTTCGATGCCGGGTACGCGCGCGACGTGATGGATGAGAGTGGCGAGGTCCACGCGCGCGCCGTCGGCCATGGGCCCGAGGTAGGCGTTGACGTTCTGCCCGAGAAGCGTCACCTCGGCCACTCCCTGGGCCGCAAGCGCGCGTACCTCCTCGAGCACCGAATCGAAGCCGCGGCTCATCTCCTCGCCGCGCGTATACGGCACGATGCAGAAGCTGCAGTACTTGCTGCAGCCTTCCATGACGGACACGAAGGCGCGCGCACCTTCGGCACGCGGCTTCGGCAGCGAGTCGAATTTCTCGATCTCCGGGAAGCTGACGTCGACCTGCGCGCGGCCGGTGCGCTTCAGCTCCTCGATCATCTGCGGCAGGCGATGCAGCGTCTGCGGCCCGAAGACGAGATCGACGAACGGCGCACGCTCGGTAATGGCCTCCCCCTCCTGGCTCGCGACGCAGCCGCCCACGCCGATGATCACCTCGGGACGGTGGCTCTTCAGGCGCCGCCACTCCCCGAGGAGCGAGAACACCTTCTCCTGCGCCTTCTCGCGCACCGAGCAGGTGTTCATGAGAAGCACGTCCGCCTCGTGCGGATCCTCGGTCGCGGTGAGGCCGACGCCGGCATTGAGCACGTCCGCCATGCGCGCGGAGTCGTACTCGTTCATCTGGCAGCCGAAGGTCTTGATGAAATAGCGGCGGGGCATGGGTGAGAGTCAGCCACAGAATATTAAGGTGTCGGATGAGCGGGCGCACTGCGGGACGCTGGAACCAGTGGCGCCATGAGAAGAAAATTGAGGCGGGTCAGTGGCTTATCAAGCCTCTGACACGGCGGGGACGCGCACTCAGCTTGCGCTAGAACGGAATATCGTCGTCGAATTCCTCGCCCGCTCCGCCGCCGCCACTGCGGCCTCCGCCGCCACCGGCACCGCCGGTGTCCTCGCCGGCGTGCTCACGCCCGCCCGCGCCTGGGCCTGATCCACCGGGCGGCATGGCGCCAGCCCCCGCTCCGCCAGCCCCGCCGCCGCGGCCGCCGAGCATCTGCAGGTCGTTGCCGACGATCTCGGTCGAGTAGCGATCGTTACCCTGCTTGTCCTGCCATTTGCGCGTGCGCAGGCTCCCCTCGATGTAGACCTGCGAGCCCTTGCGC
>DASXKA010000215.1:0-13595 GCA_036497085.1 Steroidobacteraceae bacterium
CTGGCCGATGGCCTCGATGATGGCCAGCACGCGGCGCAGCACCGGCAGCTGGGCGCTGCTGCCGACCACGTCGGCCAGGAGCACCGGCACCAGGGCCTGCAGGCGCCGGCGCCCGGGTTCGTCCAGCCGGCGCACCAGCGCGGAATCGCGCAGCTCCAGCAGCAGGCGCGCCACCTCGGCGCTTTCCCTGAAACCGGCATGCGCGAGGGCCTCGGCAATGGCGGCCGTCTCCGCCTCGCTTCCCCAGAAGCGGCCGAGATCGATGCGCACCGCGTTGCGATCCGGCTCGCTGCCGCCGAATATCACCAGCCGGAAGTGCATGCTCACGAGCTGGCGCTGCAGCGCCAGCTCGCGCTCCAGCCTCTCCCAGTCGGGAACGTCCATGGCCAGCGCCAGCCGCTCGCGGGCCAGCGCGCCGGCGGGCAGCTGGTGGGTCTGGGCATCGCTGAGCATCTGCAGGCGGTTCTCCACCCGGCGCAGCAGCGTGTAAGCCGCGTGCAATTCCCCTGCTGCCTGGGCCGGCAACAGGCGCTCCTGCGCCAGGCAATCCAGGGCGGTTGACAGCGAGGCGGTCTGCAGCCGGCGTTCGCGGCCGCCGCGGGTCAGCTGCAGCGCCTGGACGATGAACTCGATCTCGCGGATGCCGCCGGGCCCGAGCTTGATGTTGTCGGCCAGTTCGCGCCGCTCGACCTCGCGGGTGATCAGGGCCTTCATCTCGCGCAGGCTCTCGAACACCCCGTAGTCCAGATAGCGGCGGTACACGAAGGGCCGGATGGCGGCGGACTGCACCTCCGCGTAGCGCTCGGCAGCGGTGATCGGCCGCGCCTTGACGTACGCGTAGCGCTCCCAGTCCCGGCCGTGGCGCAGCAGGTAGTCCTCGAAGGAGGCAAAGCTCGCCACCAGCGGGCCGGAGTCGCCGAAGGGGCGCAGCCTGAGGTCCACGCGCAGCACGAACCCGTCCGCGGTCGGGGCCGACAGCAGGCGCACCAGCGCCTGCCCGAGGCGGGTGAAGAACTCCTCGTTGGCGATGGCGCGCTCGCCGTCGGTGTCGCCGTGCTCGGGAAACAACAGCACCAGGTCGACGTCGGAGGAGAAATTGAGCTCACCGCCGCCGAGCTTGCCCATGCCGATCACCACCAGCGGCTGGATCTCGCCGTGGGCGGAGCGCGGCTCGCCGTAGCGCGCGACGAGGCCGTGGCGCGCGTAGGTCAGCGCCGTGCGGATCGCCGTATCCGCAAAGGCGGTCAGATCGGCGAGTGTCTCATCGAGGTCGGCCCAGCCCGCGAGGTCGCGCCAGGCGATGCGCACCAGCTCGTGCCGCCGCCAGCGCCGCAGCGCGCTCTGCGCCTCGCCCTCGGCGACCGCGGCGGTGAGCTCCGGTGCGCGGCTGGCGAGCTCGCCCGGGGCGAGTCGGCGGGTGAGGTCCCCGCGCGCGAGCAACGCGGTGAGGAGCTGCGGATTGCGCGTGCAGGAGTCGGCGATGAAATCGCTCGCCGCCAGCACCCGCGGGAGGGTTGCCCGGATATCCGCCGGGGCCTGCGCGAGCGCTGCATCCGCGCCCGGGTCAGTTCCAGACATTGCCCCCGAGGTCGTGCACCGTCGCGGTGTCGAGCTGGCGGCTCAAGCCCCGGAACCTGGAGGAGGCGGTGTAGATCTGGGCGCCGTCCGAAGCATCGATCGAGGCGGCGTCGCCCTCGATCAGGCTGTTGTCGATATGCACGTTGGCGGCGCGCGCCGAGACGCCGACACCCGTGGCACGGATGCGGCTGTTGGTAATGTGTATCTCGCAGCCGTCCTGGGCGCTCACGGCATCGCCGTCGAACTGGAGATTGCGGTTGTCGATGTGCAGCAGCCGCGCACCCTGGCAGACGATCGGCTCGTGACGCAGCTCGACGGCGTTACCGCTCGCGGCCGCCTCGCGCACTGCGGCGGCGGCTGCCGGGCCGGAACCCGCCGCGACGCCGTAGCCGGCACCTGCCGGGATGCCGTAGCCGGAACTCGCCTCGATACTGTTGCCGGAACCCGCCTCGATGCTGTAGCCGGGACCGGCCACGAGAACCTGTCCGGGCACCGGACGGGCCCCACCGCCCGGCTGCAGAGCCCGCGAGGCAAATACCCTGGGCTCCGGCGCCGGGACCGACGGCAAGCCCGCCGCGTCCCCGGAGGCGGGCGAACTGGCCGGCGGACCGACGGAGGCTGCCTCCGCGCCGCTGCCGGTTGCGGATGGGACGGTGGCCGGCGCCGCCGCAGCGGCCGTTGCGGTCTCGGGGATCAGTGCGGCTGGTGCAGGTGCCGCGCCGGTGCCCGAGGGGCCGGGCGCGGCCGCGCCGGCGATCAACTGATCGGCGCGCACCGTGGTCAGCTCGTCCGTGTCCCTGTTGCGCACCGTGAAGGTGCGGCGCTCCTGGTCGGCCGCGACGATCTCCAGGCTCTGGTTGCGCTCGAGCGCGGCGCGCGCCCAACTCATCTCGTCCTGGCTTTGCCGGCTGCATGCCGCGAGCGCGACCCACGCGAGGGACAGTGCCGCGAGCAGCGCGCTGGCTTTCGCGTCGGGCATCGGCGAGAGCTCCCTTGGATAAGATCCTCGGCGAGCACGATAAACCAAAAAAACAGGCCCCACGAGGGGGCCTGCGAATGTTGCGCGGAATAGGGGGTCTTGTTCCGCGTCTTTGGGGGCAGCGCCTCAGCTGAGAGCCGGGCACTAACCCCTAACCGTTATGTAAAGACTAACGGCTCAGTGTTACAGAATCGATACCTCTTTAGAGAGGGCTCCTGATCCGGTCGCCTTACATGTCCATGCCGCCCATGCCGCCCGGCGGGCCCGCATGGCTGTGCTCCTCGTCCTTGGGCGCCTCGGCCACCATGACCTCGGTGGTGAGCAGCAGACCGGCCACGGACGCCGCGTTCTGCAGTGCAAGACGCGTCACCTTGGTGGGATCGAGGATTCCTGCCTCGAGCAGGTCGCCGAACTCGCCCTTGGCGGCGTTGTAACCGTAGGCGCCAGTCTTGCTCTTGACCTGGTTGAGGATCACGGCGGCATCCTCGCCGGCGTTCTCGACGATCTGGCGCAGCGGCTCCTCGATCGCGCGCGACAGGATGCGCACGCCGACCGCCTGGTCTTCGTTCGCGCCCTCGAGCTTCTCGATGGCCTTCTGTATGCGGATCAGCGCCACGCCGCCGCCCGGCACCACGCCCTCCTCGACCGCCGCGCGCGTGGCGTGCAGCGCGTCCTCGACGCGGGCCTTCTTCTCCTTCATCTCGATCTCGGTAGCGGCACCGACCTTGATCAGGGCGACGCCGCCGGAGAGCTTCGCGACACGCTCCTGCAGCTTCTCCTTGTCGTAGTCGGAGGTGGCCTCCTCGATCTGCTGGCGGATCGACTCGATGCGCGCCTTGATGTCGGCGGGCTTGCCGTGACCGTCGATGATCGTGGTGTTTTCCTTCTCCACGACGATCTTCTTCGCCTCGCCGAGGTCGTTCATGGTCGCCTTCTCGAGCGACAGTCCGACCTCATCGGAGATCACCGTGCCGCCGGTGAGGGTGGCAATGTCCTGCAGCATGGCCTTGCGGCGGTCGCCGAAGCCGGGAGCCTTGACGCCGGCCACCTTGAGGATGCCGCGGATGTTGTTGACGACGAGCGTCGCCAGCGCCTCACCCTCGATGTCCTCGGACACGACCAGGAGCGGTCGCCCGGCCTTGGCCACGCCCTCGAGCAGCGGCAGGAGCTCGCGGATGTTGGAGATCTTCTTGTCGACCAGCAGGATCACCGGCTTGTCGAGCTCGGAGGTCTGGTTCTGCTGGTTGTTGATGAAGTACGGCGAGAGGTAGCCGCGGTCGAACTGCATACCCTCGACCACTTCGAGCTCGTTGGTGAGGCCCGAGCCCTCCTCGACCGTGATGACGCCTTCCTTGCCGACCTTCTCCATCGCCTCGGCGATGGTCTTGCCGATCGACTCGTCGGAGTTCGCCGAGATCGTGCCGACCTGGGCGATGGCCTTGGAATCCTTGCAGGGCTTGGAGAGCTTCTTCAGCTCCTCGACGGCGGCGATCACCGCCTTGTCGATGCCGCGCTTGAGGTCCATCGGGTTGCGGCCCGAGGCGACGGCCTTGAGGCCCTCGCGCATGATCGCCTGGGCGAGCACGGTGGCGGTGGTGGTGCCGTCGCCGGCCTCGTCGGAGGTGTTGGAAGCGACTTCCTTCACCATCTGCGCGCCCATGTTCTCGAACTTGTCCTTGAGCTCGATCTCCTTGGCGACCGACACGCCGTCCTTGGTGATGGTGGGGGCGCCGAAGCTCTTCTCGAGCACGGCGTTGCGGCCCTTGGGACCGAGAGTTGCCTTGACGGCGTTGGCGAGGACGTTGACGCCCCTGAACATGCGGGCGCGCGCGTCGTCGCTGAAACGGACTTCTTTGGCTGCCATTGTCGTGATCCTCGCTTACTTGCCTTCAATCACGGCCATGACGTCTTCTTCGCGCATGACCACGAGATCCTCGCCGTCGACCTTGACCTCGTTCCCGCTGTACTTGCCGAACAGGATCTTGTCGCCGACCTTCACATCGAGCGGCCGAACCTTGCCGTCTTCGAGAATCTTGCCCTTGCCGACCGCCACGATCTTTCCCTGCATCGGCTTCTCAGCCGCGGTATCGGGAATCACGATGCCACCCGGGGAGGTACGCTCCTCTTCCAGGCGTTTCACGATGACGCGGTCATGAAGAGGACGAATCTTCATGGTGAACGCTCCTTAAACTCTTGATGATGGGATGGGTTATCTGCAGCGGAGGCTTATTAGCACTCCCCCCGCGCGACTGCTAATAATAGGGAGGAGCCCGCCGATTTCAAGGCGGCACGGGAGTTTTTTTGTCAAAGACCCTTTTTTCGATCCCTGCGGCGGTCTTCTCTGAGATGAACCCCAGTTCCTGCCACTCGTCCAAGCCTTGCGCTATAAAGCAGACCTATGCCTCTAGTCATTAGACATATTCTAGCCGTCGGCTTCCTTTCGGCCGTATCCGGAATGGCCGCTGACGCACAGCCGGCGTCACCTCCGGCGTCTGCCAGTTCGGCCGCGGCGCCCTCCAAAGACCTGAACAGCCTCCTCGGCTCGGTCAAGACCAGCGGGGATGACTTTCTCCCGCCGGAGGTGGCGTTTCGCTTCGATGCACTCGCGGGCGGAAGCGACCAGGTCGTGCTCAACTGGGAGATCGCCGAGGGCTATTACCTCTACCGGGCGCGGATCAAGGTGATGACTGCGAGCGCGTCCGCCCAACTCGGCGCGCCGCAGTTTCCTACCGGCCAGTTCAAGACCGATGAGTACTTCGGCCGCCAGGAGATCTATCACCACGAGCTGCGCGTGACGGTGCCGGTTGCCCGCGCCGCGGGTGGCGCTTTCTCTCTTCCGCTGCAGGTGACCTACCAGGGCTGCGCGGAAAAGGGGCTGTGCTACCCGCCGATCACGAAGTCCGTGAACGTCGCGCTCGCGGGCGGCGCGGGAGGCGGGGCCGCCTCCGGCAACTCCGGCCCCGGGACCTCGGAGCAGTCGCACTTTGCGCAGCTGCTCGCCGGCAACTTTTTCCTCATGCTCGGCGGCTTCTATCTCGGGGGGCTGCTCCTCGCCTTCACGCCCTGCGTGCTGCCGATGGTGCCGATCCTCTCGGGACTCATCGCCGGTGGTGGCGCGCGCGTGACGACGGGGCGCGCGTTCGCGCTGTCACTGACTTATGTGCTCGGCATGGCGCTCACCTACACGGCCGCCGGCATCATCGGGGCGGCCATGGGCCGCGAAGTGCAGGCGCTCTTCCAGCAGTGGTGGGTGCTGGCGCTGTTTGCGGCGGTTTTCGTGGCGATGGCGCTGTCGATGTTCGGCCTCTACACGGTGCAGATGCCGGCGGCGGTCCAGACCCGGATCGCCGACCTCAGCAATCGCCAGTCCGCCGGCACCCTGGGGGGCGTTGCGGTCATGGGTGCGCTGTCGGCGCTCATCGTCACGACGTGCGTGGGACCGGCGCTGGTCGCGGCACTCCTCGTCATCGGCCAGAGCGGTCAGATCGCCCGCGGAGGAGCCGCTCTCTTTGCCATGGGCATCGGCATGGGGACGCCGCTGCTGATCGTCGGCGCCTCCGCCGGCAAGCTCCTGCCGAAGGCCGGTCCCTGGATGGACTTCGTCAAGAAGCTCTTCGGCGTCATGATGCTCGCGGTCGCCGCCTGGATGCTCGCGCGCATCGTCCCCGATCGGGTGGCGCTGCTCTTGTGGGCGGTGCCGGCCCTGACCCTCGCGTGGCTCCTCGGGTTTGAGCTCAAGGCGCGCCCGGGAGCGCGCTGGGCGCTGCGGGTCGCGGGGCTCGCGGTTGGTGTGTACGGAGTCGCGCTCGCTGCCGGCTCGGCGCTCGGTGGCAGCGATCCCCTGGCACCCATCCCCGCCCTGGCGCACGAGCAGCGGCAGCTGCCCTTCCGTGCCATCCACACCGTGGCGGAACTCGAGCGTGAAGTACGCGCCGCGAGCGCGGCGAAGCACGGCGTGCTGCTCGATTTTTCCGCCGACTGGTGCACCTCGTGCAAGGAGATGGAGCGTTACACGTTCACCGACCCGGGGGTGGAAGGCGCACTCGCGGACGTCGCCCTGCTGCGCGCGGATGTGACCGCCGATAACCCCGACACCCAGGCGCTGCTCCGGCACTTCGGAATCATCGGCCCGCCGACCATCGCGTTCTACGGTCCCGACGGCCAGGAGCGCAGCCAGTATCGCGTCGTCGGGTACATGAAGGCCGGCGACTTCGCGGCCCGGGTGCGCGCAGCGCTTCAGTCACCACCGTGAGCCCCGGACGCTCGGCCGCCGCCATGCTGGCGGTCGCGGGGATTCTCGCGGGTTTCGGGACTGCCGGTTTTCTCCTCGCCCGCCATCAGGGTCCGGAAAAGCCCACACTCCAGCCGACACCACCCCTTTCGACACCGCGCGGGCCGGACGGGCCCCCGGCCGAGAACGCTGGCCCGCAGCCCCGCCCCATCCCGGAGCGGCCTCCGGACTTCTCCCTTCCGGACCTGGCGGGCGTCACTCACACCCTTTCGGACTGGCGGGGCCGGCCGCTGGCCGTGAATTTCTGGGCCACCTGGTGCGAGCCCTGCCGCCGCGAGATCCCGCTTCTCAAGGCTCTCCGCCGCGAAAATGCTCGAAACAGATTCGAAATCATCGGCATCGCCGTCGATAACCGTGATTCCGTTGCGAAATACGTTCACGATATGCAAATGGACTACCCGATCCTGGTGGGGGAACGGGGTGGCCTTGAAGCCGCGGCAGCCTTCGGAATGGAACCCGTACTCCCTTTCACCGTGTTCGTGGATCCCGAGGGTCGAATCGTCACGCTCAAGGTAGGGGAGTTGCATCGCGATGAGGCGACGTTCATCCTCGCGCGCCTGACTGACGTCGGCGCGGGCCGGATGAGCCTTCAGGCCGCCCGGGAGCAGATAGACGAGCGCATGCGGCGCTTGGCAATCTCCCGTGCCGCAGCAGGGAGCGACTGAGCAAAGTTCTGCGAGATCTCCGCAGATCCCGTCAGGAACTAGGTAAATGCCGGCGAATTGGGGTACATTCGCGGCGCTTGTGGTGATCCATACCGATAAGAAGACGCGCACCCGATGGCCCGAGTGCTGTTGCTGAACGGTCCGAACCTCAATCTGCTCGGCACCCGCGAGCCCGCGGTTTACGGCACCGACACGCTCGAGTCCATCGAGCAGCGTGCCGTCGCCGTGGCGCGAGAGGCCGGACACGAGCTGATCGCCTGCCAGAGCAACGCCGAACACGAGCTCATCGAGCGCATCCAGCGTGCTCCCTCCGAAGGCATCGCCATCGTGATCTTCAATCCGGGCGCCTTCACGCACACGAGCATCGCGCTGCGCGACGCGCTGCTCGCTGCGCATCTGCCTTTCATCGAGCTGCACCTTTCCAACACCCAATCGCGCGAGCCCTTTCGCCGACACTCGTACTTCTCCGACATCGCCGTCGGTGTCATCGCCGGATTCGGAGCCTTCGGCTACGAGCTGGCGGTGCGCGCCGCCGCGCAGCGGCTCGCGCGCGGCGCCTGAGCGCCACCCGGCGCGCGCTGTAACGACCCTGGGGGCATGCCCGGCATGGACATTCGAAAAATCAAGAAGCTGATCGAGCTGCTGGAGGAATCCGGCATCGCCGAAATCGAGATCAAGGAGGGGGAAGAGGCGGTGCGGATCAGCCGCATGCCGGCACCCCCCGCGCCGGTGGCCCAGGTGGTGCACACGGCTGCCCCGGCCGGCCTGCCGCCGCGGGGGCCGGAGCTAGCGGCCTCGGCGCTCGCCGAGGGAGCCGCCGGCAAGCCCAAGTCGAACGAGCACGTCATCACCGCGCCCATGGTCGGCACTTTCTATGCCGCGCCCTCCCCCGGGGCGAAGCCATTCGTCGAGATCGGCGACGAGATCAAGGTCGGACAGGTTCTGTGCGTCATCGAAGCGATGAAGATGATGAACCAGATCGAAGCCGACAAGGCCGGGCGGATCGCCTCGATCCTCGCGAGGAACGGCGACCCGGTTGAATTCGGCCAGCCGTTATTCGTCATCGAATAGCGTGGCCATGATTGAGAAGCTGGTTATCGCCAATCGCGGCGAGATTGCCCTGCGGATCCTGCGGGCGTGCCGCGAGCTCGGCATCAAGACGGTCGCTGTGCACTCCACCGCCGATTACAGCCTGAAGCACGTACTGCTCGCGGACGAGTCGGTGTGCATCGGCCCGCCGGCATCGAGCGCCAGCTACCTCAACATGCCGGCGATCATCAGCGCCGCGGAGGTGACCGACTCGATTGCCATCCACCCGGGCTACGGCTTCCTCGCCGAGAACGCGGACTTCGCCGAGCGCGTCGAGAACAGCGGCTTCGTGTTCGTGGGACCGAAGGCCGAGACCATCCGCACCATGGGAGACAAGGTCTCGGCGATCAAGGTCATGAAGTCGCACGGCGTCCCGTGCGTACCCGGCTCCGACGGGACGCTGGGCGATGACTCGGACGAAAACCTGCGCATCGCGCGCGACATCGGCTACCCGGTCATCATCAAAGCCTCGGGGGGCGGGGGCGGGCGCGGCATGCGCGTAGTCCACACCGAAGCGTCGCTCCTCAACGCCATCGGCATCACGCGCGCCGAGGCGCGCGCCGCCTTCGGCAATGACCAGCTGTACATGGAGAAATTCCTCGAGCGGCCGCGGCACATCGAGTTTCAGGTGCTCGGCGATGCCCACGGCAACGTCATCCACCTCGGCGAGCGCGACTGCTCGATGCAGCGGCGGCATCAGAAGGTGATCGAGGAGGCGCCCGCCCCCGGAATCAGCCTGAGGCAGCGCCGCACGATGGGAGATCGCTGCGTCGAGGCCTGCCGCGCGGTCGGCTACCGCAGCGCCGGCACGCTCGAATTCCTCTATGAGGACGGCGAGTTCTACTTCATCGAGATGAACACGCGCATCCAGGTCGAGCACCCCGTCACCGAGCTCATCACCGGGATCGACCTGGTCAAGGCTCAGCTGCTCATCGCAAGCGGTGAGCGGCTGCCCTACTCGCAGAGCGACGTGCAGATCCGCGGCCACGCCATCGAGTGCCGCATCAACGCGGAAGACCCGAAGACCTTCATGCCCTCGCCGGGGCCGATCCGCCTGTGGCACGCACCGGGGGGCCCCGGCATCCGCGTCGACAGTCACGTGTATTCGGGCTACAACGTGCCCCCTTATTACGACTCACTCATCGCGAAAGTCATCGCGCACGGCGACAACCGCGATACCGCCATCGCCCGTATGAAGAATGCGCTCGCGGAAATGGTGATCGAGGGCATCAAGACCAACGTCGCGCTCCACCAGGAGATCTTCAATCACGCGGCCTTCCAGAAGGGCGGCACTGACATCCACTACCTGGAGCGGCGGCTCGGGCTGCGGTGAGGACCTTGCGGACGCGCTGCCCGCGCCGCCGCGCTCGGTCCGCGCGCCGCGCATAATCGGCGCATGGCGGTCACCGTTGCCGTCTCCTTCGATCTGGGAAGCCTCGACCCCGAAGGCGCCGAGACGGTCTGCCTCGCCTGCGGTGCGGCCGCCGTGACCTTCGTCGACTCGCGCGACGATCCCGTGCTCGAACCCCTGCCCGGAGAGATGCGGCTGTGGCCGGCGACGCGGCTCAGCGCCCTGTTCCTCGAGGCCGGCGAGCCGCGCTCGCTCGCCGCCGGAATCGCCGCGGCGCTCGGCCTCCCACCCGCGCTCGTGACGGCCGAGGTGCTGCCCGAGCGTGCCTGGGAGCGCGAGTGGCTCAAGGACTTCCACGCCATGCGCTTCGGTGAGCGGCTGTGGGTATGTCCCCGGCACGAGCGCGTGAGCGAGGCCAACGCCGCAGTCGTGAGGCTCGATCCGGGGCTCGCCTTCGGCACGGGGACCCACCCGAGCACGGCACTGTGTCTGACGTGGCTCGATGCGCATGCGCACTTTTTGCGCGCGCCAGCCGAGCACTCCGCGGAAAGGCAGGCGCAGGGGCTCGATGCGCATGCGCACTTTTTGCGCGCGCCAGCCGCGCGCGTCATCGACTACGGCTGCGGCTCGGGGGTGCTGGCCCTGGCCGCCGCCAAGCTCGGCGCGGGCGAGGTCCATTGCTTCGACATCGACGGCCAGGCGCTCATCGCGACGCGCGACAACGCGCTCGTGAACGACGTCGGCGGCGTGCTGTCCATACACGAGCGCGCCGACGAGCTGCCCAGCGGGGTCGACGTACTCATGGCGAACATCCTCTCGGAGCCTCTGTGCACGCTCGCCCCGGCGTTCGCTGCCCTGGTGCGACCGGGGGGCCAGGCCGTGCTGGCGGGGATCATGCGGCACGAGGTGCGCGACGTGACAGGCGCTTACGCGCCGTGGTTTGATGTCGAGGTGTGCGGAGAGAGCGGCGATTGGAGCTGCCTGAGCGCACTACGACGATGAGGGGCTCCAGCGGCAAGCCGGTAGTGCGATGTTTACAGTCTGTCCCAAGTGCGCGCTGACGCTGGTCGTGACCGCGGCGGATCTGCGTGTGGCGCAGGGCCATGTACGCTGCGGCCGCTGCTCGAGTGTGTTCAACGCGCTGGCGCAGCTCAGCGACGACCGGAGCGCGACAGCCGCCGGCGACAGCGAGGCGTCCCCCGAGGAGCCTCAGGCCGAAGAGCCGCAGAGCGCGTCGCCCGCCGCCACGGACGAGGAGTCGCGCGAGAGCCCACCGGCGGCCGCTGCTGACGGGGCGTCGAAGCGGAGCGCACCACCAGCCGCCACGGACGACGAATCGACTCCCGAGTACACACTCGAGTTCAATCCCGAGACCACCGACGCGGCGTCGCTGTTCGTGGTAGCGGCCCCGAGCCCCGAGTGGACGGCCGCCACCGGCTCCTTCAAAGGGCTGGCGACGCCCGAGCAGCAGCGGGCTGCGACCGCGCCCGAGCCCAAGGCTCAAGACGCGGACGAGGACTTCGAAGTGGAGCTCGATGCGGCCCTGCTCTCCGATATCGTTCAAAGTGAGCTTGCCGCGGACAGGCCGCTCCCCCCGACTCGCGAGGCACTGGCGCCCGCCGCGCCGTCCCGTGAGTCCGCGGCTCCACCCGCGACACCGCGCCACACCGCACACGACCGGCCCGAGGCGCCCGCAGCCGCGACACGACCGGCCCCTGTGAGCACGCCGCCGCCCGCCGCGACCAGCGGATCACCAGGCACCGCGGCCAGGACACCCGCGGATGCTGCGGGCAGGACACCGCCGGCCACCGCCCTCAAGACACCGGCGCCTCCGACGGCGAGGACACCCGATGCCGCGGCTGCATCGACACCGGCGGGCACCACGGCCAAGACACCATCAGTCACCGCGGCAGCAACGGCTGCCACCACCGCCAGGACACCAGCGGTCACAGCGGGCAAAACGTCACTCGCTCCGGCGGCGCAGGCGCCCCCGGCAGCTGCCGCGACAGCGGCGGCCCCGGCAGCCAAGACACCCCCGGCGACACCGGCCAAGACAGCTGCGGTCGTCGAGACCACAGCGCCGCCGCAGGGCGACCGTGCGCCCGATCCACAGCTACCGGCACCGTCGGGCGACGTCGCGTTCGCTGATTTAGAAGCTGCCGCAGGAGCCACCGGGCAGCGTGCGATCCGGCCGCAGTGGCAATGGGCAGCGGGATCCGCGCTGCTCATGCTCATCCTGTTCGCGCAGATCATCAATCACCAGCGCGACGCGCTCGCCACCGATCCGCGCTTAAGCAAGTCGCTGAGCGCGGTATACACGGCACTCGGCGTCCAGCTCACGCCGCGTTGGGATCTGCGCGCCTACGACGTGCGGCAGCTCGGCGCCACGGTTGAGGCGGGCGCCACGGGCGCCATCACCGTACGCGCGAGCATCCGTAACGCCGGCACGAGGCCGCAGCCGCTGCCGCTGCTGCGCGTCACGCTCCAGGACCGCTTCGGAAACCGCCTCGCCTCGCGCGACGTGCTGCCGCGCGACTATCTGCCCAGCGGCATGTCGCCGGCCGCATCGCTCGCCAAGGATCAACGCATCGACGCCGAGCTGGCTTTCGTCGATCCGGGGGCGAGCGCCGTGGGCTTCGAGCTCGACGCCTGCCTGCCGCTCGGCGGTGGCATCGTCTGCGCCAACGACACGAGCGCGCGCTGACCGCGTTCTGCGTGCGCATCGGGCCTCACCTTCTGCCCTCGCCGGTCGTGCTCGCGCCCATGGCGGGTGTGACCGACCGGCCGTTCCGCATTCTTTGCCGCAAGCTCGGCGCAGGTCTGGCGGCCTCCGAGATGCTGACCGCGGACACTCGACTGTGGAGCAGCGCCAAATCGCGCCACCGTATGGACCACGAGGGCGAGCCGGAGCCACGCGTGGTGCAGCTCGCCGGTGCCGATCCTGAAGCGCTCGCCCATGCGGCACGCCTCAACGTCGAGCTCGGTGCGCAGATCATCGAC
Organism: Steroidobacteraceae bacterium; assembly: GCA_036497085.1. Taxonomy (GTDB): domain Bacteria; phylum Pseudomonadota; class Gammaproteobacteria; order Steroidobacterales; family Steroidobacteraceae; genus 13-2-20CM-66-19. The sequence goes on from DASXKA010000215.1 coordinate 12,954, forward strand.
CTGAACATGGGCTGCCCGGCAAAGAAAGTCTGCGGCAAGCTCTGTGGCTCGGCGCTGCTGAAGGACGAGCCGCTGGTCGCGCGTATCCTCGAGGGCGTGGTGCGCGCAGTCGACGTGCCCGTGACGCTCAAGATTCGCACCGGATGGGATCGCGATCACGTCAATGGCGTGAACATCGCGCGCATCGCCGAACGCTGCGGCATTGCAGCGCTTGCGGTGCACGGGCGCACGCGCGCGGATTTCTACGCAGGCTCGGCCGAGTACGCCACAATTCGCGACATCAAGATGCACGTTCGCATTCCGGTGTTCGCCAACGGCGACATCAGCGACGGAAAAAAAGCGCGCGAGGTACTTGATTTCACCGGCGCGGACGGAGTAATGCTCGGACGCGCGAGCTACGGCGCACCATGGATCTTCGGCGCTGTCAACGCCGTGCTGCGCGAGGGCAAAACGCCGCCGCTACTTCAGCGCGGCGACGTGCGTGATATTATCCTCGCGCATCTCGACTCCCTGTATGCCTTCTACGGCGAGGGAACCGGAGTTCGGATCGCGCGCAAACATCTCGGCTGGTATTGTGAACAGTGCTTTCCAGATTCGGCGCAGGTCCGCCGCGATCTCATGGGAGCTGCAAGCACGGCTGCG
>DASXKA010000216.1:0-3646 GCA_036497085.1 Steroidobacteraceae bacterium
AATCCCGAGGTGAAGATGACGCAGATCTTCACCACCGTGGACTACACCAAGGAGACCTACCATTCGGCGCTCAGCGCCTTCATCGAAGGCTCGCTGCTCGCCGTGCTGGTGGTGTGGCTGTTTCTGCGCGACATGCGCGCGACCCTGATCTCGGCGCTCGCCATCCCGCTGTCGGCGATTCCGACCTTCGCTTTCATGCAGTGGGCGGGCTTCACGCTCAACAGCATAAGCCTGCTGGCGTTGTCGCTGGTCGCAGGCGTGCTGGTGGACGATGCGATCGTCGAGATCGAGAACATCGTGCGCCACATGCGCATGGGCAAGAGCGGCTTCCAGGCGGCGCTCGATGCGGCCGACCAGATCGGACTCGCGGTGGTCGCCACCTCCTCGACCATCATCGCGGTGTTCCTGCCGGTCAGCTTCATGGGCGGCATCACCGGCCAGTACTTCATCCAGTTCGGCCTGACGGTGGCGGTGGCGGTATTTTTCTCGCTGCTGGTGGCGCGCCTCATTACGCCGGTCGTCGCCGCCTACACGCTCCACTCGGACGGCCTGCCCCACCACACCGACGGCCCGATCATGCACTGGTATCTGCGCACGCTCAGCTGGTGCGCGCTGCACCGCTGGAAAACGATATTGGCAGGTACCGCGTTCTTCGCGCTGTCGATCGTCGGGTTGGCCCTGATCCCGAAGTCCTTCGTCCCGGAGGACGACATCGGCTCCTCGGCTCTGCAAATCGAGCTGCCGCCGGGGGTACAGCTGGAGGACACGTCGGCCGCTTCCGCCGCCGCCTACCACATCATCGCGCGCCAGCCCGAGGTCGCCGACGTGGTCGAGCTGGTCGGCAACGGCGACGAGGGTGTCCGCACCGCCGAGCTCGACGTCGCGCTGGTGCCCCCCAAACAGCGTCAGGTGACGCAGCGCGAGTTCGAGGACCGGGTACTGAAGCTCCTGCGGGCGATCCCCGACGTGCAGGTGCACTTCTTCCGCGGCAACGGCGGCAGCGACATCGTCTTCTACATCACCGGCGACGATCCGGCGCTCACCTACCAGACCGCCCGCAAGGTGGTCGACGAGATGCGCACGCTGACGGTGGTGCGCAACGCGCGCATCGACAACGACCTGCCCCGTCCCGAGATCGAAGTGCGGCCGCACCTGGACCTGGCGTCGCAGCTCGGCGTCACGGTGGCGAGCATCAGCGAGACAATCCGCATCGCGACCATCGGCGATCTCGACCAGAACAGCGCCAAGTTCTCCCTCTCCGATCGTCAGGTACCGATCCGCGTCAGCCTGACCGAGGACAGCCGCAAGAACCTGTCGACGCTCGAGAACCTGCCGGTGCCGACCGCGGGCGGCAGCACCGTGCCGCTCAAGGCAGTCGCGGACATCAGCTTCGGCCAGGGGCCGACGCGCGTGCGGCGCTACAACCAGAGCCGCCGGCTCATGATCGAAGCCGACCTCACCGACGGCGTCACGACCGGCACCGCCCAAACCAAGATCAGCGCGCTGCCGACGCTGGCACATCTGCCGCGCGGCGTGCACCGGGTCGACCAGGGCGACGCCAAGTACATGAACGAGCTGTTCGCCAACTTCGTGCTGGCCATGATCACGGGCGTGCTGATGGTGTTCGCGGTGCTGGTGCTGCTGTTCGCACGCGTGCTGCAGCCGATCACGATCCTGTCGGCCCTGCCGCTGTCGATTGGCGGCGCGGTTGCAGCGCTCGCCCTCACCGGCAACTCGCTGTCGCTCGCCGTCATGATCGGTTTCCTCATGCTCATGGGCATCGTCGCCAAGAACTCGATCCTGCTGGTCGACTTCGCGATCGAGGAGATGCGCGCCGGCAAGGACCGCCTCACGGCCATCGTCGAAGCCGGCCACAAGCGCGCCCGGCCCATCGTGATGACGACCGTCGCCATGGTGGCCGGAATGCTGCCGGTGGCGCTGGGCCTCGGTGGCGACAAGGCGTTTCGTGCCCCGATGGCCGTGGCCGTGATCGGGGGCCTCATCACTTCCACCGCGCTGACGCTGGTCATCGTTCCGGCGGCGTTCACGCTCATCGACGACGTCGAGCGCTGGCTCGCGCCCAGGGTCGGGCGCGTGCTGGTGCCGCAGCCGCCGCCCGCTCCCGCACCGGAATCGCGGCCGCGCCCGGTGGCCTGAAGGCTCATGCCCGCAGAGGTCGGCGCCGCACGACCGGCCTGGTGGGTGCGGGGGCTGTCGCGCCTGCCGTTCGCCGCGCTCTACGGCATCGCAGGCTTCGTCGGCTGGCTCGCCTATCGCGTCGTGCCCTACCGTGCGCAGATGATCGACGCGAGTCTCGCAAAAGCCTTCCCCGAGCTCTCAGAGGATGCGCTGCGCACCCTGCGGCGCCGCTATTGCCTCGGCTTCGCGCAGATGCTGGCGGAGCTCGTCAAGGGAGCCGCGCTCTCGCCCGCCGAGATCCGCCGCCGGGTGCGCATCGTGAATCTCGAGGAGCCGCAGGCGCTGCTCGGCCAGGGGCAGTCCGTGCTGCTGGTGGCGGCGCACCAGTGCAACTGGGAATGGATGCTGCTCGCGCTGTCGCTCGAGCTCGGCTACCCGGTCGATGCAGCCTATAAGCCGCTCGTGAACGAATGGGCGGAGCGGGAGATGGGGAAGCTGCGCACCCGCTTCGGCAGCCGCCTGGTGCCCGCCCAGGAACTGCTGCCCGACATCCTGAGACGCCAGGGCATGGTACGCGCCGTCGCGATGGTCGCCGACCAGGAGCCCACCAAGTCCGAGCGCAAGTATTGGACGCGGTTCCTGAACCGCGACACCGCCTTCTACATGGGACCCGAAGAGATCGCGCGCGTCACGCGCTTTCCCGTGTTCTTCATCTCCATGCGCCGCCGGGCGCGGGGTTACTACGAGATGGAGTTCCTGCCACTCGCCGCCGCCGGATGCGCCCTGGCGCCCGGCACTCTCACCGAACGCTACGCGCGCCTGGTCGAGGAGCAGATCCGTGCGGCGCCTCCCGACTGGCCCTGGTCGCACAAGCGCTGGAAGCTCAGAAAGTCGGTCTACCAGAACCGCGCGGCCTGAAAAAGAAAGCCGGCGCGCACATCCTGTGCGAGCCGGCCAGAGGGGAGCCCTTGGTCACTCGACCCCGGTCGCAGCCTCCGGGCTGATCGGTCCACCGATCGCGCCGGCCGGCGTCGCCGAGGCCGCGACCGATACCGACAGCCTCCCGGCCTCGAAGCTTTCGACGTCGGCCGCGCTGATACGGGCGAGCTCCGTCGAGAAGTGGCCCGTCTCGAGGGGGCTGCGGGCGAGGTCGGCGAGCGCCGCACCGGCGGCTCCGCCGAGCACCCGTGCCTGCGTCGCACCCTCGACACCCGCCGAATTGACGTGCACGGTCAGAGTACGGGTGCGCGCATCGACCGTGGTCGCCGCGACGCCGGAGGCGCGCATGCCGAGAGCGGCAGCCTCGGCCGAGGCGCTGAGCTCCGAGAAAGTGACCCGCACGCCATCGGGCGCGAGCTGACCTCGAATCTCGCCGTCGGGGTTGGCGGCCGAGGTCGCGATGACATAGAGCCTGCCCTGCGCGAACGCCGCAGCCTGCCCGGCGCCGAGGGTCACGTTGGCGGGTACCACGAACTCACCGGCACTGCCAGCCCGAGGCGCGAGCGTG
>DASXKA010000217.1:0-6060 GCA_036497085.1 Steroidobacteraceae bacterium
GCCGCCGAGTACGACGCCGGCGCGGCGCTGCTGCACCTCGAGGACTGGACGGCCGCGGCGCAGGTTCTGGACGAGTTCCGGCGCAGCTTCCCCGAGCACGAGCTGCAGAAGGATGCGACCAAGCAGATCGCCTACGCCTACCAGCAAGCCGGCCAGCTGTCGCAGTCCGCCGGGGAGTACGAGCGCGTCGCGCAGGAATCACCGAATCCGCAGCTGCGCGCCGCAGCGCTGCTGCAGGCGGGCGATCTCTACGGGCAGGCCAAGGACCAGGATCGTGCGCTGCAGGCGTATTTGCGCTACGTCGAGCAGTTCCCCAAGCCGCTCGAGGCTGCGGTGGAGACCCGTTTCAAGATTGCCGAGATCTATAAGGCGAAGGACGAGGGTCAGTACCGGCGCGAGCTCGCGGACATCGTGCACGCCGACAGCGCCGCGGGTACCGAGCGGACTGATCGCACCCGAAACGTCGCGGCGCGCGCGGCCCTCGTCCTGTCGGAGCCGATCTATACGCAGTTCGCGTCGCTGAAGCTCGCGCAGCCGTTCGAGCGCAGCCTCAAGGAGAAGCAGCGGAGCATGGACGCGGCCACGAAGACCTTCGGAGCACTGGTCGATTACCAGGTGGGTGAGGTAACCGCCGCCGCCACCTTCTACATCGCCGAGATCTACGCGAATTTCAGCCAGAGCCTGCGTGATTCGGAGCGCCCCGCGGATCTTGGCGCCGACGCCCTCAGGGACTACGACCGCCAGCTGGCCGAAGCCGCGCGCCCCCTCGAGGATAAGGCCGTCGCGGTCCACGAGAAGAACCTCGAGCTCATGCGCCGGGGACTCTACAACGGTTGGACCCAGAAGAGCCTCGACCGTCTTGCAGCGCTCAAGCCGGCCGCCTACGCGCGCACCGAGATCAGCAGCGGTTTCCTGGGTTCGCTCGAGCGCTACGTCTATCGGCCGCCAGCGCACACCGTGCAGACGGCGACGCCGGCGGTTGCACAGGCGGCGGCGCCGGGGCAGGCGGATGGCACGGCCGCAGCAGCGCCGGCAGGAGCGGGGAATGCAGCTGCGCGCTGATACCGCAGTGCTGACGAGGATGCGATGTGCGACCCTCGGGCTCGCACTGGCTGTGTCGCTCGCCGCGTGCTCGACGACCGCACCCGCGACCCGGGCGCCCGCAGCCAAGGCGCCCGCAGCGACGGCGGCCGTGCAGTCCGACGCGGGCGGCTTTCAACTCACCGAGAAAGTGCGGGTGGCCGCGGACGCTCGTGCCGACTACGACAACGCGATGCGGCTCGTGGACGCCGGGCAATACGACCAAGGGATCATGCTGCTGCAGAAGGTTGCCCAGAAGGCGCCGACCGCCGCGGCGGCGTACGTCGACCTCGGCATCGCCTACGGCAGATCCGGAGATCTCGACCACGCCGTGACGAGCCTCAAGCGCGCGGTCGAGCTCAACCCTCGCCAGCTCGTTGCCTACAACGAGCTCGGCATGATTTACCGGCGCAAAGGCGAGTTCGGCGCCGCGCGCGAGAGCTACGAGAAGGCGCTGGGGATATTCCCGGGATTTCACTACGCGCGGCTCAATCTCGCGATTCTCTGCGACGTCTACCTGGGTGATCTCGCCTGCGCTCAGGAGAACTACGCCGCTTACCAGCGGCTGGTGCCCGATGACGCCCAGGTCGCGACGTGGCTGGCGGATCTCAACACGCGAGCCGGGCACTAGGAGGGACTCATGTTGCGCAAACTGATTCTCTTACTGCCAGTGTTACTCGGGGCCGCAGTGGCGCTGGCCGATGGGCCGGTTACCGAGGCGACGGCCTCGAGCGAGTCCGAGAAGGCGGTGACCGCCGAACTGGCCAAGGAGCCGGCGAAGAAGAGCGCGGCGAAGGGCGCGGCGATGAGCGCTAAAGGCGACGAGCAGCCGGAAGTCGCGCCGGGCACCCCGCCCGTGCCGCCCGGTGGTGACGTGAAGATGTCGGGCATGTCAATCCTCGGCAACGAGGACGCGCCCAAGTCTCTCGTCCTCGTTCCGTGGAAGAGCTCGCAGCTCGCAGATATGCCGAGCGTCTCCAGGCTCCTCGATTCGTCGACGCAGCCCGTCGACAAGGAGGTCTTCATGCGCGAGCTCTCCTATTACGAGTTCAGGGCAGGCACGAAGTGAGCGGGCCTGCCGGACTGGGACCGGATCCTGAAATGGTTTGACAGATCGCAACGTTTGCAGAGGTATGCATATGGACTTCTTCTATCCGATCGTCAGGTTCTTCACCGCGGGCGGGGCATTCATGTTCCCGATCCTGCTCACAGGGGCGATCGCAGCCGCGATCACGATCGAGCGCTGGGTGACGCTCGCGAAGATGCGGGCGCGCAATCGGCGCACCTGGAACCGGGTCGAGCCGGCGATCGCGAGCGGCGACTTCGACAAGGCTCGTGAGCTCGTGAGCAAGGACGAGTCTGCGATCGCGCACATGCTCGGCATGGGGCTGGCGTTGCAGGGGGCGGTGCGCCGGCGGGACGACGTCGAGAAGGCGATGCAGGAGGGCATGATCGAGATCGTGCCGCAGATCGAGAAGCGCACCCACTACCTCGCGACGCTGGCCAATGTCGCGACGCTGCTCGGGCTCCTCGGCACGGTGAGCGGCCTGATCCACGCCTTCGCGGCGGTGGCAACCGTGAACCCCGCCGAGAAAGCGAACCTGCTGTCGGCGAGCATCTCGGAGGCCATGAACTGCACGGCCTTTGGACTGATGACCGCGGTGCCAATCCTGGTGCTCCACGCCTTCCTGCAGTCGAAGACCATGGGGTTGAACGACGGTCTCGAGGCGGCCGCCATCCGCTTCCTGAACGCGGTCGCCGCACGCCAGGCTGCCCGGACGCAGAGCCGGATTGGGCTCGTGCAGCAGGCAGCGTCGGCGGCCTGAGGGATCAGCCATGCGCTACCTCATGGTGCCTCGCGAGCGTAAGCAGGCCGAGCTGCTGCTCGTGCCGATGATCGACATCTTCACGGTGCTGGTCACCTTTCTGCTGATGACTGCGGTGTTCTCGCGCATCGCGATCATGCAGATCGACCTGCCGAGCTCGGCGCCGGCGAAGCCCGAGGAGCCGAAGTTCCGGCTCGAGGTGATCATCCGTCCGGACGGCTTCGAGCTCAGCGACGGTAAGCAGCTGCTTGCCACGATCCCGAAGGTAAACGGCGCCTACGACCTGAACGCGTTGAGCGAGCACGCGCTGGCAGTGAAGCGCGAGCATCCGACGTCGGACGACGCCTCGGTGCTCTCGGACCCGAAGGTTTCCTACGACGGTCTGATCCAGGCAATGGACGCGATCCGTAGCGTGGACCTGCCGGTCGCGGACGTGCTCGCCGCCGGGGCGGTCGTACCGGCAGCGCGTGCAGGCGCGGCGGGCGGGCGCGCGCCGCAGACCGCGAAGGTCGCGTTGTTCACCAACATTGCGCTCGGAGACGCCCCATGAAGGTTCTGAGTCTCGGGCTGATGCCGCACAAGCGACGCGAGCGCGTCGATGCACAGCTCAATCTGATACCCCTCATCGACATTCTCTCAGTGATGGTGGCGTTTCTGCTGGTGTACTCGACGGATGTCGAGGTGCTGCAGAACCCCAAGGGAGTGAGCATTCCGCAGTCACTTACCGACGCGCGCCCCAAACAGTCGGTCGTGGTGATGATCACCAAGGACGCGCTCCTGGTGCAGGGTGAGACGGTCGCGAGCCTCGCAGAAGTCAGCGACCCGCGCACCAAGCTCATCGAGCCATTGCGCAGGGTGCTGCAGCGCCCGATGGCCGGGCTCGATGCGGCGGCGCGTGATGCGGCGCTCAACTCGCAGGAGGTCACGGTCATGGCGGACAAGGATCTGCCCTACGAAGTGCTGCGCAAGGTTCTGGCGACCTGCACGGCGGCCTCCTACGGCAAGATCTCCCTCGCGGTGATGCAGAAAGAAAGGCCGATCAGCGGGGTCAGGGGTAGCTAGCATGAATTCGCAGACAGCAAAAGAGCAGGAGACGCTCGAGAGCGAGCCGAAGGTGCGCGATCATCAGGCCGCGGACGGTCAGGCGAGTGACGATCGGGCGTCCACGAACCAGGAGGCGCTGCTCGCGCAGCTCGGCACGTCGCAGGAGTCGGTCGACGCGCGCGTGGAAGAGCTGCGGGCGCTCGATGAGCAGCTCGAGGCGCTCGCAGGCGAGCGCCACCAGACCCGCCTGTTGCACCAGGCCTGTGACGCCCTGGATGAGCTCGGCAAGCTGGGTGCGGCGCAGCTGTTCTGGGGTACGCGCGAGGCGGTCACTGCCGGCGAGGGTCAGCTCGGCCGGGTGCGGCAACGCGTCACCGCCTTCGAGAGCCGGGTAGGCGAGCTCGAGGCGCGTCGCCAGAGCATCCGCGAGCAGATCAACCAGGCGCAGTACCAGGTCGGACTGCTCGAGGACGAGCTGTTCGAGGCGCAGGAAGCAGAGGAGCGGCGACAACAGGAGTGGATCGTCGAGCGGGAGATCAGCGGGCTTCATTCCCGGCCGCTCCTCATGCCCTGGATCTGGGGAGGAGAGGATGACCGGCGTTTTCAGAAGTCGCTCCTCAGTACGCTTGCAGTCTGCCTCCTTCTGGCAGTGATCATCACCCTGATACGCCTGCCGTTCGTACAGCCTCCCGAGGAGGCGCAGGCGGAGCAGGTGCTCCACATCACCATGGCACAGCTGCCGCGGCCGCCGCCGCCGCCGCGCCCCGTGCCGCCGCCGCCGCGCCGCGAGCTGCAGAAGCCGGTGGAGAAGCCGACACCGCAGCTGGCGCAAAGACCCCCGACCGAGGAGCCGGTGAAGCCGGCCGTCGAGACTCCGGAGCCGCCGAAGCCGGCCGGGCTGATGGTGTTCAAGCAGCAGCTGGCGGCGCTCGCGCAGTCGCAGGCCGATCCGGCGCTCGGTGCCCAGGCACGCATCAACAACGCCGACAACTCGGTCGGCCGGCCGGAGCGCGCAATGCTGACGAGCAGCGCGCCGGGGTCGAGCGGCGGCATCAATCTGGCGGCCGTGAGCCGCGGACTCGGCCCGGGCGGCGGCAGCGAGCGCAACGCAATTCGCGGCGGCGCCCTCACGCAGGCTTCGAGCGGTATCGGCACGGGCGCCGCGGCCAGCCGCCCGGTGAGCGGCGGGCCGGGCCCGGGACGCACCGATGAGGAGATACAGATCGTCTTCGATCGTCACAAGTCGCAGCTCTATCGCCTGTACAACCTCGAGCTGCGCCGCGATCCGACGCTGCAGGGAAAGATCATCCTGCGCCTGACGATCGAGCCCGACGGCAGCGTGTCCATGTGCATGATGCACGGCTCCAACATGAATGCGCCCGACCTGGCGACGCAGGTCGTGGAGCGGGTGAAGGCGTTCAACTTCGGCGCCAAGGTGGTACCGCCGGTCACCATCATCTATCCGATCGATTTCCTGCCGGCCGCCTGAGGACCAGCAATTTGACCTGAGCGATCAGCACTCCCTGGAAACGACAAGGGCAAACCCACCGAAAGGTGGGGACGCAAAGTCACCGGTCTAAAGAGCCCCGCGGGCTCTACGACAGCGGGACCGCCGCAACTCCAGTCCGAAACCCGGGCTGTCTCGGCCCCTTGTCGATGCCACGAGTCGGCAAGAGGTACGTGATTGACCACGAGTGGGACCACAACCCGAGTTAGAGCGCGCCGCGGCTGGACGGTCGTCCTGCTGCTTGGCCTCGCATTGCTCGGCCTGGGCGTGCGCCCCGCGCAGGCGCAGAGCGCCAGTTGCGTCGCCACTTACAACGGCGTCGTCGACGGCAACGTCCTGCCGCAGGCCCCGAACCTGCTGCAGATCGACGGCGCCTGCACCATCCAGAACTGGCCGGCGTCGCATCCCTACACCGGCAGCATCTCCTGGCTCAGTACCCCGAACACGCTGCTGGTCTTCAACAACGTCGATTTCGTCGGCAACATGTCGTGCGACAGTCACGAGCACGGCGACTTCGTCTGGTTCGTGAACGGCTCGGTCACGCGCGCGCACATCCTGAAGTGCGCGGCGCTGTTCGTTCCGGTCGACAAGATCGATAAAGAG
>DASXKA010000218.1:0-2271 GCA_036497085.1 Steroidobacteraceae bacterium
CCCCGCTGCGGTTGCGGTCCGGGGCGACGACGGTTACTTCGGCCAGCGTCGCCAGGGCCTCCCGCAGGCGGCGGATGCCTTCCGCGCGAAAGCCGTCATCGTTGCTGATCAGGATCTTCATCCGGGATCGTTATTCGCGGAGCCGTTTGCGGAGCCGTATCGCGCGCGCGCGTGACTATATACTTTTAATGACTGCGGGCGGAGGTAGCGTGGCTGAGTCGGGCGGTGACGACGATACGGACGATGCTGGCGAGGCTGCAAAGCTGTTCCGTGACGCGGTTCGCGGCGTCAAGCCTCTCACCGTCGGCGCGGCTGCGGTGCGCCGACCGAAGCCGCGGGCGCGCGCGCGCTTCACACGCGCCGACCGCGCCGCCGTACTTAAGGAGAGCCTCGCCGTCGAGCCTGCCGATCCAGCCCTCGCCGGCGGCGAAGAGCTGGTGTACCAGCGGCCCGGCGTGCAGCCGTCCGTGGTGCGCCGGCTGCGCCGCGGCGAATATCGCGTCGAGCGCGAGATCGACCTGCACGGGCTCACGGTCGCCGAGGCCAAGCAGGCGCTGCGGCGGTTCCTCATCGACGCGCTCAGCCGCGAGGTGCGCTGCGTGCGCATCGTTCATGGCAAGGGGCTGCGCTCCGGTCACCGGGGGCCGGTGCTCAAGGCAGCGGTGAGCGCGGTCCTGCATCGCACGGGCGCGGTGCTCGCGTTCGTATCGGCGCGCCCGGCCGATGGCGGAACCGGCGCCGTCTACGTGCTGCTTTCTCCGCCGTAGCCCGGCTCTTCCGCAGCGCCGACGAGCTCGCGCAGCACCGCCGTCGCGAAGCTGCCGCGCGTGAGGCGAAAGCGCAGCACCACGGCGTCGCTCTCCGCCTCATGGCCGAGTTCCGCCACGCGCAGGCGCAGGCTGCGACGCTCCTGGGCCATGCCGGCCGCTGCACACAGCGCGCACTCAGCGGCAAATTCACCGCCGATCCGCTGCTCGAGCGCGAGCACGCCGGCGCCAGTCCGGGGCTCCCCAGCCCCCCACAGCGGCCCCGTGGGGTGAATCTCGAGGCGCGCGCTGCGTGCCTCGAGCGTCTCGTCGGGGCCCTGAACCGCAAAGATGCTGCCGCGGCCGTCGAGGTTCGCAAGGTCTCCCGCGAGGACGCGCTCCCAGCTGCCGTCGCCGACACGCGCGGCGAGCACCGCGTTGAACACCACGCTGCGCGCAGCCGAGAGCCTGAACCCCCGCTCCGCGGGCGGCAGGCCCGCCGGGTTCCCAACGGCGGTCGCGAGATTCGCGCCGTCACGCCCGAAACGCTGCGGACCGAAATAATTCGGTACCCCGCGCGCGACGATGGCGGCAAGGCGCGGGGCGAGCCGCTCGGCGAGCAGCGGCCCGGCGCCCTCGGCGGTGCGCAGGCGCACGGCGAAGCGGTTTCCGGCGAGCGCGCCGCGCGGGAGCTTGCGATGGTGAGCGTGCGCCTCCAGCACCTCGAAACCCTCGCCGCGCATGGTCCCCGGGTCGAGAGGCGCGCGGGGCCGCGGTACGGAGAACCACTGGATGGCGACGGCGCGTCGGTCCTTGAGTCCTGCGTAGCCGACCTCCTGCGGCCGGCAGCCGGCACAGCGTGCGAGCTCGCGTGCGACCCACGGCGTATTGGCGTCGGTCTTGCGGACCTTCAGGAGCAGGTGTGCACCCGTCCCGGCCGGGGCGAAGCCGAGGTCCTCCTCGACCACGAAGTCCTCCGCGCAGGCGCGCAGCACGGCCGCGGCGATCGGGTCGCCGTGCGCGTGCGGTGGCGCGAGCGCGGCCGCGCGCGCGGTGAATTGGTGCATCGCCCCCGCGGCCGTAATCACCCTCCGCCCTCGGAGAGCAGCACGACCGCCTGTGCGGCGATGCCCTCGGCGCGCCCGAGGAACCCCAGCCGCTCGGTGGTGGTCGCCTTGACATTGACGCGCTCCACCGGCACGCCGAGGAGCCGCGCGACCTCGCGACAGATCGCTTCGCGGTGAGGCGTGATCCGGGGTGCCTCGGCAATAACCGTGATATCGGCATTTACCACCGCCAGCCGCCGCGCGTGCAGGAGCTCCAGCACCGCGGAGACGAAGCGCGCGCTGGCCGCGCCTTTCCAGCGCGGGTCGCTGTCGGGAAAGTGCTGACCGATGTCGCCGAGCCCGGCCGCGCCGAGCAGCGCGTCGCACAGCGCGTGCAGCACCACGTCCCCGTCCGAATGCGCCACCACGCCGCGGCTGTGCGCGATCCGCACGCCCCCGAGCATGAGATGATCGCCCGG
>DASXKA010000219.1:0-23902 GCA_036497085.1 Steroidobacteraceae bacterium
CCGGATCGAGCATGGAAGCGAACCTCGTGTGTGTATCCTATGGCTCATGAAACTCGCGGCTGCGCGAGCCACGATGATTGCCGCCTCTCTCACGCTGGCCGGCGCGGCCGCCCGCGCCAGCCCGGTCGTGCACAGCCAGGAGTGGCCCCGCCCGAGGCCCGCGCTGCCGGCGGACGCCCGGCTCGAGGCGCGCATCGACGTGCTGCTCGCGCGCATGACCCCCGCCGAGAAGGTCGGCCAGCTCATTCAGGCGGATATCGAGAACATTACTCCGGACGACTTGCGACACTATCCCCTCGGGTCGGTGCTGAACGGCGGCGGCGTCGCGCCGGACAACGACAAACTCGCCTTACCCGGTGGGTGGCTGAAGCTCGCCGACCGGTTCTACGAGGCGTCGACGGCCGCAGGGCACGCGGTACCGGTCATGTGGGGGACGGACGCGGTCCACGGGCACAACAACATTCCCGGTGCCACGATCTTTCCGCACAACATTGGCCTCGGGGCGGCGCACGATCCCGCGCTGATCGAGCACATTGGCGCGATCACGGCCCTCGAGCTGCGCGCTACCGGGCTCGATTGGACCTTCGCCCCGAGTGTGGCGGTGGTGCGGGATGCGCGCTGGGGGCGCACCTACGAGAGCTACGGGGAGAATCCGCGCCTGGTGGCCGCATCCGGCGCCGCGCTGGTCGCGGGTCTCGAGGGCCGCCCCGGCAAGCCGGGGTTCCTCGACGCCGCGCACGTGCTCGCGACGGCCAAGCACTTCATCGGCGACGGTGCTACCGGCGGGCACGACGAGGGCGACGACCCTGCCGGCGAGGAGGAGCTGCGGGACGTCGACGCCGCCGGCTACGTGGCGGCGATTGCCGCCGGCGTGCAGACGGTGATGGCCTCCTTCTCGAGCTGGCAGGGCGTGAAGATGCACGGCAACCGTGACCTGCTCACCGGGGTGCTTAAGGAGCGGATGGGGTTCGACGGGCTCGTTATCGGCGACTGGGACGGGCACGCACAGGTGCCTGGTTGCACGACGGTGAGTTGCGCGGCCGCGGTCAATGCCGGCATCGACGTGCTGATGGCACCCGAGAGCTGGCGCGACCTGTTCGCCAACACGCTCGCGCAGGCGAATTCCGGCGAGATCCCCGCGGCGCGACTCGAGGACGCGGTGCGCCGCGTGCTGCGGGTGAAGTTGCGCGCGCATCTCACCGAGGAAGGACGGCCGTCGTCGCGGCGCTTTGCCGGGCACTTCGAGCTCCTGGGAGCGCCCGCGCACCGCGCCGTCGCGCGGCAGGCGGTGCGCGAATCACTCGTCCTGCTCAAGAACGACCATGGGCTCCTGCCGCTCAAGCCGCGCGCCCGCGTGCTGGTCGCAGGCGATGGTGCCGACAATGTCCAGAAGCAATGCGGCGGGTGGACGATCGACTGGCAGGGAAAGCTGCCGAGTGAGGACATCCGGCCCGCGGAGTCGATCTATGCCGGCATCCGCGCCGCCGTAACGGCCGCGGGCGGCAACGCCGAGTTGAGCCCCGGCGGGGAGTACTCCGTGCGCCCCGACGTCGCGATCGTCGTGTTCGGCGAGAACGGTTACGCGGAGGGTTTGGGAGACGTACCCTCGCTCGCACTCGCCTCCCCCGACGAAGAGCGCGCCGTCACGCTGCTCGAGCGGCTGCGCGCGCAGCGCATCCCCGTCGTAGCGGTGTTGCTCTCGGGCCGGCCGCTCGCGATCGAGGCCGCGCTCGCGGCCTCCGACAGCTTCGTGGCGGCCTGGCTGCCGGGAGCCGAAGGGGGCGGCGTCGCGGACGTGCTGTTTCGCACACGCGATGGCGCGGTCGCGCACGATTTTCGCGGCCGACTGCCGCTTACCTGGCCGCGCGCGCCGCCGGCCCAGGATGCCGCACCTCCCGGGCCGCTCTTTCCGTACGGCTACGGACTCACCTACCGCGGCAAGCGCCGCCCGCCACGGTAGGCTTCACGACTCCGCCGAGCCCGCGCCGACTCCGACCCACGCGAGGTCGGAGTTGCTCACGGATCCCAGGTTGAAGGTGCGAGCGGCCGCCGCCATGCGCGTGAGCGCCTGCGCGAGCGGCATCGGCGGGGCTGTTACGCCCTTTTTGGCCTTGTGGAAACGCACCGGGTTGATGCGGGCGACCACGTAGTTGCGCAGGTACGGTGACTTGAAGCCGCGCGCCGTCAGAGCCGCGATCAGGCTCTTCACGCGTATGTCGATTTCCTGCAGCCGCGCCGCATGGTCCTCGCGCGCCCGCAGGCTCGCGGCGAGGCCCCGCTCGCTGAAGCGGTCTACCTTCTTGAGAAAAGCGCTGTACGCTCCGCCGGCGAAGCGCGGCGAGCTCTGGTAGACCACGCCGAGCGTCAGGAGCTCCGGCGCCTCGAACTCTGCGGCGAACTGCGTCTCGGGCTCGCGCCCGCGGCTCCTCGCCAGGCTGCGCGCCATGCGGATCACCTCGAGGCTGCGGTCCTTGAGGTTGTGGGCCTTCTCGGTATTGAGCGCGAGGATGCGGTAGGCGAGCGCCTCCTCCGGGGAGATGAGCGCGGTAATCTGCTTCATGCCGAGGAACTTGGCGGCCGCGAGGCGGTGCCGGCCGTTCGGAGTCCACAGCCGCCCGTCCTCGCCGCGCACGACGATGATCGGGTCGAGGAACTCCTGCGTCTCGTCGATCTTCTGCGCGAGGCGCTTGGCGTGCGTCGGCGAGAGGTCGCGCTGGAAAGGGGTCGGTTGCACGGCCGCGAGCGGCAGGCTCGCCAGCAGCAGCGCGCGTCCGCCGAGCGGCTCGCGGTAGGCGCCGATCGGCGCCCCGCCCGCGCTGCGTACCAGGGCGGTGAGCGGCGCCAGCACAGGATCCTCGAGCGACGCCACGACTTCGGCGGCGTCGAGGCCGCGTGCCTTGGCGCCCGGGGCCAGCCGGCCACGGCGGCGAGCCGGCGGGCGGCGCGTGCCGGCTCCCGCGGCGCTCTTGCGTGTTGGCATGGACGACCTCGTCGCAGCGGATCGATGTGCGAGAATGACCGATTCCTCGGGATGTTGCCATGAAATCCCCCAGCTACACGGCGAGCACCGCCACCCGTTTGCCCGCGCAGCGCATCGACGCCGCCGGCGAGGCGCACGTCGATCAACGGGCGGTGCTGGCGCTGGCGCTGCCGCTGATGGCCAACAGCGCGGTGCAGATCGTGCTCAATCTCACCGACATGTGGTTCATGGGGCGCGTCTCCACCAAGGCGCTCGCCGCGGTCGGTGCGGTGCAGTGGCTGGTGTTCGCCGTCGTCCTGGTGCTCGGCGGCGCGGGCACTGCGGTGCAGACGCTCGTCGCCCAATATTACGGCGCGCGTCGCTACCGGCGTGCCGGCCAGGCGGTGTGGATCGCGCTGTGGGCGATGGCGTGCGCCACGCCGCTCTTCGTGCTGCTCGGAGCCGCGCGTCACCTGATACTCGCTCCCTTCGGCTTCGATCCCGAGGTCGAGCGGCTCGCCTCCGCTTTCTGGTTCCCGCGAGTCGGTGCGGCCTCGGTCGGCGCCGCGCTGTGGGCCCTGTTCGGCTTCTTCAACGGCATCGGGCGTCCGCGCGTGACGTTGCTCATCACCCTGCTCACCACGGTCACCAACGCGCTGCTCAATCAGCTGTTCATCTTCAGGCTCGGCTGGGGAATCGCCGGCTCGGCCTGGGCGACCAACGCCGCACAGCTCCTCGGGCTGCTGGCGGCTGTAGCGATCCTCCTGCGCAGCGATTACCGCCACCGTTATCGCTCGAACCTCACCTGGCGGCCGCACTGGGGCGTGCTCGCTCAGCAGCTGCGCCTCGGCGTCCCGATGGGGCTCTCGCCGGCGGCCGATCTGCTGGGCTTCGCCATCTTCCAGATGATGCAGACGCGGCTCGGTACCCCGGGCGGCGCCGCCACGCAGATCGTCGTCATGCTCACCTCGCTCGCTTACCTGCCGGGCTTCGGTATCGCTTCGGCCGGCACCACTCTCGTCGGACAGTCGATCGGCGCCGACGCGCGCGAGTGGGCGTTTCGGGTCGGCAACCGGGTGATCCTCCTGGCGGCGATCTACATGAGCGCAATCGGTGTGCTGATCGCGCTCGGAGGTCCGTGGGTCCTGCCGTTCTTCACCGGCTCGCACGACGCCGAGGCGGGGGCCGCCGTTGCGGTCGGTATCCGCCTGCTGTGGCTCGCCGCCGCCTACCAGTTCTTCGACGGCCTGAATCTCGGCAGCAGCCTGTGCCTGCGCGGTGCGGGCGATGTCAGGATCCCGGCGCTGCTGGTGCTGCCGGTGTCGCTGCTGCTGTTCGTGCCCCTGGCGCATGCCTTCACCTTCGCGCCCGGCGACGGCTGGGTGCGCTTCCTGCCGCAGTTCGGCTGGGGCGCGGTCGGCGGCTGGGTGGCGGTCCTCATCTATGTCATGGTGCTCGGGTCCACGCTGTACCTGCGCTGGCGCTCGCGCGCCTGGCAGGCGATCAGGATCTGACCGCTGCGGGGAGAGCGCATGCTCATCACGCTGAAGTTCGCGCTGCGGAGCCTCGTGCTTCCGCCCGCTGGGCCGCTGCTGCTCGCGGCCCTGGGGACCTGGCTCCTGGTGCGCCGCCGGACGGGTGATGCAGCCAGAACGGCAGCCGTCGCGCTCGTCGTGGTGACCCTCGCGACGCTCTGGCTGCTCTCGACGCCGGCGATCGCTGACACGCTGACGCGTCTTGCCGGGCGCTACCCGGCGCTCGGTCCCGGCTCACCGGTGCGCGGCCAGGCCATCGTCATTCTGGCCGGCGGGTCGGCGCGCATGGCGCCCGAATATGGCGGACCCGCCGTCGGGCTCGTGACCCTCGAGCGTGTGAGCTACGGGGCGTACCTGGCGCGGCGCACGGGGCTTCCGGTGCTGGTCTCGGGCAGCCCACGCGAGGCGCTGGGAATGCGCGCGACGCTCGCGCGCGACTTCGGCATCGCGGCGCGCTGGGTGAACGGCGAGTCGCGCGATACCTTCGACGACGCGCAGCTGTCGGCGCGGCTGCTCAAGGCCGATGGCGTCGCGCGCATCGTGCTGGTCACGAGCGCCACCCACGAGTGGCGCGCCGCGCAGGAGTTCGAGAGCGCCGGGCTCGCCGTCGAGCCGGCGCCGGTGCATGTGTGGGCGCCTCAGCCAAGCGAGCTCCAGGACTACTTTCCCGACGCGGTCGGGCTCCTGCAATCCAGGGAGGCGCTCTACGAGATCCTCGGCAACGGCGTCCGGCAGATCCTCGTCGTGACGCACCTGCGCCGACACGGCCCCTGACGAGCCGCCGCCGAATGATCGCGGACCCTCCCGTCACGGTGTTTCGAGCGCGCCGCCGCCGCACCTGCGAAGAGCGGCAGCTGGTGCTCCTCGCGGTGGGTGTCGTCGCGGAGCTGGTACCGGGCGAGGGGGAGTTCGTGGTGCAGGTGGATGCGCAGGACGCCGCCTACGCGGCCCGCCACCTCGCACAGTACGAAGCGGAGAATCGCCCGCCGCCACCTCCGCCGCCGCCGCCGCGCCTGCATGGCTACGCCTGGGTCGGAAGCCTCCTCTATGTCGTGACGCTCGTCGGCGTCGCCTACGCGGTCGGCAACGGGCTGGTGCGGCTCGACGCTTTCGATCGCGGCACGCTCGACTGCGCGCGCGTTCAGGCCGGGGAGTGGTGGCGCGCCTGGACCGCGCTCACCCTGCACCTCGATGGCCCGCATCTGGCGGCCAATCTGGGGGCAGGAGTCTGGTTCGGCTATCTCGCCGCCCGACAGCTCGGCGGTGGCACCGCGTGGTTCCTCACGGTGACGGGTGCGGCGCTCGCCAATCTCATCGAGGGACTGACCGGACCGCCCGATCACAGCGCGGTCGGCGCCTCGACCGCCGTGTTCACGGCTCTCGGTCTCATGTCGGCGTACTCGTGGCGCGAGCGCTTCCATCTCCCGCAGCACTGGGGACGGCGCTGGAGTCCGCTCGTTGCCGGCGTGATCCTCCTCGGCTGGACGGGATCGGCGGGCGAGGGGACGGACCTCGTGGCGCACCTGGTGGGCTTCGCGACCGGAGTGTTGCTCGGTGTGGCTGCAGCCACGGATACCGCCCGCCGGTGGCTCGAGCGCATTCCGCAGTGGCTCACGGGAGCCGCGGCGCTCGCCGGCATCGCCATCGCCTGGGGCTTCGCGCTGCGCTAGGGTCCTTCGACCTGGTAACCCCGTTGCTTGAGGGCCTCGAGCGCGCCGTGCTCGCCGAGCAGGCGGTCCATGGATTGCACCGCGAGAGTGCCGCGATTGCGCGCCAGGCTGTCCTGCACCACGACCAGCCAGTCATCCTCGGCGCGCGCGATGAGAGTGCGCACCCGCTCGGAGGTCGAGACGGCGGCGACGCATGCGGTGGTGTTGTCGGGATGTGGGAGGCGGCGCAGCGTGTCCACGTCGCCGAGCGCCCACGCCCGCGCCCGTGCCTGCATGGGACCCAGGTCGGTCTCGAGACGGGTGACGACCGCCTCGAGACAGGCGATCTCCCCCGACAGCGGCGTCGAGTCAGCGTCCTTGAGGACATCCAGCGGATCGTCGATCTTCAGCTTGTCCTGGCGGATCCGCACGCCCTGTTCGCGTGCCAGTCCGAGCACGGTCTTCTGCACCTCGTTGTGGAGCGCGAGGCCCGACGCGTCCAGCACCCGCGTCGCCAGCCGCTCGGCCGCGAGCATCGGACGCAGCTCCTCGAGGTGCCTGTCGTGCGGGTCGTACCGTGTCTCGAGCGCCGCGACCCGCGCGTACAGCTGCGGCGGCAGCGTCTCCTTGAGTGGCAGATGATCCGGGGCTTTCTGCATGCGGCGCCACTGGATATAGACCCGCAGTGCGGTGAAGGGATGGGCGCCGATGCCGTAGCCGGGCCAGGCGGGCACGACCTCCTGCGACTGCTGCAGCACGGCCCGTACGGCATCCGGCTGCCACACCATCTTTTTCGGCAGCGGCGTGATGGTACCGAGGATCCACAGCGTGTGATCGCCCCGGTGCACTGTCCACATGCGTGGCCCTTCGTGCTGCCCCTCGACGATCACCTCGGCGAGCGGCGCCTCGGCGACCGGCGCGGGGACGGGTGCACTCGCCGCGGGCGGCTGTGCCCGCAGCCAGGATCCTGCCGCCAGCACGAGCGCGGTGACAATTACCGCGCGTCCAGCTCCCGCGTTCAAGGTCACTCGCTCGTGGACGGTGCCCGCGGGGCCGTCTCGGTGGTTCGCTCGTACACGCGCGTCAGAGCTATGGCCGGCAGCTCCGCAGGTCCAATGCGCAGTTTCTCGATCAGCCGCTGGCCGTCGTTCGAGAGCCCAAACTGGTCCACGACGTTCGGGCCCAGCTGCGCCTTGATGTGGATGACGTATTCGCGCCCCTCCCACCCCGAGACCTGATCCGCTACGCCCATCTGCGCGGAGACGACGCTGTGCACGCCGGGAGTGAAGGTGCGTGCCGTGGTGCCGTAGTCGAACGCCAACTGCTCAGTGGACTGGCGCACGGTGAGGAAATCGCCGCGCGCGAGCGTCTCCGACAGTACGTTCATCATGGGCGAGTACCGCAGAGGGTCCGGGCGATGCGCGCCGCGACCTCCGGGGGAGGGCTCGTCGGGCATGAGCACCGGATTCGTGTCCGGCGACTGCGTGCCGGCCGCACCCCCGCGGCCACCCGGCGCGCCACGCGGCGCCTCGTCCGAGCCGCCGGTCGTGCGCGCGATGATCTTGAGCGCCTGCGCCCGCATCTTCGCGATCACCCGCTGCGGATCGTCACTCAGCGAGTGATTCAGCTTCCAGGTGCCGGCGAGGCTCACGCCCGCGGGTGTCTCGGCCTTCGGGGACCCCGCGCAGCCCGCGAGGGCCGCCGCCGTGCAAGCGAGCAGCGAAGCGTGGAGTCTGCGCATATTGGCGTATCCTCGCACGATGACCCGGCGCAAGGCCATGGAGCTGGAGAGCCTCAAGGGGCGCATCACGCGGCTCGACTCGGACAGCGTCGATCGGCTCTACGGGCTCGAGCCGGTCTACGAGCCGGGCGCCGAGAGCTCCACCAGCCTCGCGCCGGAGGAATTCGTAGCGGTGCGCTGTCCGTGGTGCGGCGAGCGCCTCGAGACGCGCGTGGATATGACGGCCGACGAGGCCGCCTACATCGAGGACTGCGAGACCTGTTGCCGCCCGATCGAGTTCAGCATCGAGCGCGCCGACGGCGGCCCGCTGCTCGCGGTCGCGGTCAGGCGCCTGGACTGACGGCGGCTTCGAGAAAGGTCAGGCTGCGCGCGGTGGCGTCGAGCCGCACGCGCGCGCCGAGCGGCACCGGCTCGTTCGCCGCCCCATGCCCGATAGGGAACCCCGCCGCGCACGGCAGCCCCGCGGCCTCGGCCAGCTCGCGCAGCACGTCGGCGGCACGGTAGTCGGCTTCCCGCTCCTCGCAGTTGGTGAACGAGCCAAGCGCGATGCCGCGCACCTGGCGCAGCACGCCGGCGAGCTCGAGATGGGTCCACATCCGGTCGAGCCGGTAGGGCCGCTCGCCGACGTCCTCGAGCAGCAGGATCGCCCCCTCGAGCGAGGGGAGATACGCCGTACCGAGCAGGCGCGTCACCACCGAGAGGGTGCCGCCGAGCAGCGGGCCTTCCGCCACGCCGGGCACGCAGGTAGCGCTCGCGTGCAGCGCCGGCGCCGGCACCGGGGACTCCAGCAGATGAAACAGCCGCTGCCGGGTCTCCTCGGGCAACAGGCCGAGCTGCGTGAGCACCGGGCCGTGGATACTGATCGTTCCGCGGCTCTGCAGCCACATGTGCAGCGCGGTGATGTCGGAGAAGCCGACCAGGGGTTTCGGCGCATGCGGGGCGAGCGCGGTCAGCCGCGGCAGCAAGCGCGTCGCGCCGTAGCCGCCGCGCGCGCAGAACACTCCCTTGATGGCGGGATCGAGCAGTGCATCGGCGAGCTCCCTCAGGCGGCGCTCGTCGGAGCCGGCGAGATAGCGATGCCGCTCGAAGATCGCCGGCTGGTAGTGCACATCGTAGCGCGCAGCGATGCAGGCGAGGCCACTGTCGAAGGAGGCGCGGTCGAAGGCGCTCGCGGGGGCGATCACCGCCACGCGCGCGCCGGGTGCGAGGCCTGGGGGTGCCTGGAATGCCCGGATGTTCGTCATGTGTTATACAGCGCCCGACTCGAGACTGTGGCGTGAACCGCGGGAGTCGTCAAATGATCGGGTTTCTGTTGTGGCTGCTGCTGCTCGTCTTCTGCTGGCCGCTGGCGCTCGTCGCGCTGGTGCTGTACCCGATCGTGTGGCTGCTGCTCCTGCCCTTCAGGCTGGTGGGTCTGGCGGTCGAGGGCGTGTTCGAGCTGCTGCGGGCGATCATCCTGCTGCCGGCGCGCGTGCTCTCGGGCCCGCGCAGGTGAGGCAAGGAGCTGTGCTGCGCAGCCGGTAAAAACCACGCTTTTTGCCGGCGGCAATCGAAGTGATGTCCGCCGAAATCGCTTCCTGCCGATTTCGGCCAATCAACTAGTCCGCGAGCGCTTTCAGGTCGCGCAGCAGCGCCGCGCGCCCGCGGTTGAGCCTGTCGAGCCGCTGTGCAGCGTTGCGTAGCGCGCTCAGGTCCAGTACCGGTGCCTCGTGGAGCCGCCGGTAGGCGTTGCGCGCGGTGAGCCACAGGCGCTGGACCCTGGCATAGCGCGCCGCCACCTCACGGCGCAGCGTAATGACGGCCAGGGGATTGCAGTGCATCCCTGCTATGACGCTCGAAAAACGCGCCGCGTCACAGTGCAGACGTCACAATCCGCCCGGGCAGGGCTGCCGCCAGCGCAGAATTATTCTCCTGAGGGAACCGGCGCGAGCGCCTCGCGAGGCTCGCGATCCGCTGTGGTTGATTATCGATGGGCCGCCGCGCTCGCGGCGCGTCAGGTCAGGGAGACGACCAGCTTCGCCGAATGACTGCGCCAGTTGATCGGGATGATGAACGAGCGCAATCCCGGCTTCTGCGGAATTTTGGGCTTGCCCGACAGCACCGAGGGCACCGAGATCACGAAGTCGCGGCCGAAGTCGCGCCGCGCGTTGCCGGAGATGGTGTTGGCGACCTCGCCCACGAGATCGCGCATGGTCTCGTGGCTGAAGTCGTTCTCCTGCATCTTCATGAGCAGTACGGTCAGCATGGCCTTCGGCGCGGTGAACATCACCACGCCCTCGCGCTTGCCGGAGATGTTGATGACGCCGGTGTACTCGTGCACCGCCGGCAAGCCTTCCAGCAGGTACGGGGAGCCGATCGAGGCCGGCTGCTGGGCGGCTACCGCGAAAAAGCTCGTCGTCCCTTCGACGAAAGTCTTGAGCTCCTGTTCCTGCAGCATCAGCGCATCAACTCCGCGATCGCTTCGTTCAACTGCCGGTCGGTAAAGGGCTTGTTGAGGAAGCCATTCGCACCTTTCTCCATCGCCTCGACGGCCGTCGCCTTGTCGGCGAGCGCCGAGACTACCAGGATGCGCACCTCGGGCTTGAGCGCCACCAGCTGGCTGATGCACTCGATGCCGTCCATGCGCGGCATCGTCAGGTCCATGGTGACGACGTCGGGATCGGTCCGCTTGAACAGCTCGATCGCGTCGACGCCGTTGCTCGCCGTGCCGACCAGCTCGAGTACATCGAACTGCTGCGAGCGCTCGATGCGCCGACACATGATGTTCGAGTCGTCGACGATCATGAGCCTCATGGGCCGCCTTGCATTCATCGGGCGTCTCAGGCGACCGCGCTGCTGGCGGCTCCCGCCGGCAGCGAGATCTTGAAGCGCGTGTACTTGCCCGGGTGCGTGCTGACGCCGATCTTACCCCCGAGAGCGTAGACGCTGCGCGCCACGACGTCCATGCCCACCCCGCGGCCGGCGTCCATCGAGACGCCGTCCTGGGTGGAGAATCCGGGGCGGAAAATGAGCGCCATGGCGGTGCGCGTGTCCATTGCGGCCGCGTCGTTCTCGCTGACCAGCTGCCGGCGCACCGCCGCGGCCTTGAGCGTATCGGGCGCGATTCCCGCGCCGTCATCCTCGAACACCAGCTCGAAGCCCTCGCCCGTCTTGCGGAAGGCGACGCTGACGACGCCGACGTCCTCCTTGGTGAGCGCCTGGCGAATCTCGGGCGACTCGATGCCGTGGACGGCGGAGTTGCGCAGCATCTGGATCAGGCAGTCCTTGACCGTGCCGACGTAGGGGGCAGGCACGTCGCCCAGGCCGGCGAGCCTCAGCCTGAAGCGCTTGCCTTGATCCTGGGCCAGGCGCTCGGCCAGCGCATGCAGCGTCGGCACCAGGTCTTCGGCGCGCCGCGCGAACTGCTGCGCGGAGCGTGCGGCGGCCGGCGGGGCTGCAGTCGGGACGGGTACCGACGCCAGCGCGGGAGGGTGCGCCGGGGCCCCGGCAGCCCCGTCCTTGAGAGCCGTGAGTCGCCCGGCCATCTCGCGCACCGAGCGCAGATGCGCCAGCAGCTCGTCGAGCTTGAGCACCATCGGCAGGAAGTCGCTGCCGGAGAGCTCGGCCTTCTTCTTCAGCTCGCTCACGATGTCCTCGAGCGTGTGCACGCGCGCGGCGATGCTCGAGAGGCTGAGCGCCGAGGCTTCGCCCTTGATCGAGTGCAGCTCGCGGAACAGGCCGCTCAGTTTCTTGCGGAATTCCGCGTCGGTGCGCGCAGGCTCCTTGAGGATGGTGTTGACGAGCTTCAGCCCGGTCTCGGCGCCGTCGAGGAACGACACCAGCTGCAGCGGGTCGATGTGCATCATCGCCAGCATCATGTCGAGCTGCGCGCTGGCGTTGTCCTGCGACTCCTGCAGCTCGCGCGCCAGCAGCACGCTGGAGGTGATGTCGCCGACCGCGCACAGCACCTGCTTGATGCCGGCCGGGCCCATGACGCGGTGGAAGTCGAACTGCAGGTAGCGCGTCTCCTTGCCGCCGTGCCCGTTCTTCACGGTAATCTCGAGCTGACCCAGCGGGTTGATGCTCTTCATCAGGTTCTCGTGGGCGCGCTCACCCCACAGGAGCTTGATGTACTTGGTGGCCGTGGCGAGCGTCGACGGCGGCACCAGGTTGCTGAGCAGCTCCTCGAAGGTGAGGCCGGCGAAGTCCTTGCGGCCGAACATGTGCGTCAGCGCATCCGACCACACCGAGCCGATCCGGTACTCGGCGTCGAGCAGGAAGAAGCCCTCGCGCACCGTCATGAGGATGTCGCGGGTCTGCTCCTGGGCTTCGCGCGCGGCGCGCTCGTGGCGCGCGCGGGTGAACTGGAACCAGACGGCTGCGGCCGCCAGCACCAGCGCGGCCAGCACGCCGATCGACAGCAGCTCACGCAGCCGCGCGGCGGCGCCGGAGGCATCGCGCTGCAGCGAGCTGGCGAGCGTCGCCAGCTGCAGCTGCAGGGTCCTCGCATTGTCGGTAGCGAACAGCTGGGCGCGTTTCACCTCGGCATAGTGCGTGCGCCCGTCGCGTGACAGGGTGCTGCCCGAGGTGTCGGAGTCTACGTATGGCTGGGCGTTGAAGCTTACTACCGGCTCGATCACCGGGCCGTACTCACGCCACAACTGCAACGCGCGCGTCAGCTCGGGCGAATGCACGTAGCCGGTGGCGTTGAGCTCCCGCAGCTGCCGATCGAAGCGCCGCACGGTCCCACGCAGGTCCTCGAGCGCCTGGCCGGAGTAGGCGCGCGCCTCGAGCCGATCGCGGAGCGAGGCCAGCTGCTGGGTGATGTCGTCGGGATAGGTCTGCACCGCGCTCGCGGTCTGCAGCGCTGCGATGTTGGCGCGCATCTCCGTGGCGATGCGGAAGCCGAAGAACAGCACCACGCCCATGACGAGCGTGAGCACCGTGCCGACACCGGCGGTGATGAGTTGGCGACGGCGGTCTGTGCCGCTCAGCAGCATGGAGATCTCCTAATTCCTATTGCTTCGGCAGCTCGAAACGCACCAGGGTCCTGGTGGGTACCTCGACCGCGCCGCCGTTGACGAGCACGGGCGCGTATCTCCAGTGCTTCACCGCGCTGACCGCGGCGTGATCGAAGACGCCGGCCGGCGTCGACTGCAGCACCTGCACGTCGCGCGTCTCCCCCCGGGTATCGACGGTGAAGGACAGCAGCACGCTGCCAGCGACGCCGTGCGCCAGCGCGTTCTGCGGATATTCGGGGGGCGTGCTCTTCACCAGCTTCAGATTCACCGCGAGGCTGGCCAGATCGGCGGCGGCCTTCGGAGCGGCGAGCTGCTGCACGGCGAGGAGCTCCTTCGGGTCTGCGCCGAGACGGCGCGCCGCGCCGAGATCCTGATCGGCGCTCCTGCCCGCCTGTACGGCGGCGCGTGCCCGCTCCAGGAGCTTGCCGGCGAGATCGCGGCTGAGCGCGGCGGCGGCGGAGTGCTCGGCATCTGCCGACTGCAGCTGCGTCAGGTAGTACGCGGCACTGTCCTGTGCGGGATCGATGAGGCGGCCTTCGCGCAGCCGGTCGCGGACCAGCTGCGCAAGGCGGTCACCTTCGGCTTGCACCGCCCTGGTGCGCGCGCCCACGAGGTCGCGCTGCATGGTTGAGATGTCGGTCGCCGACACCCCGGCGGCGCGCGCTTCGTTGAGCCAGCGCTCCGACTCGGCAGCGTTCTTCGCGAGCGCAGCGTCGTGTGCCTTGCGCAGGTACGCGGCCGCGAGATCGCGTGTGGCACGCTGGGTGCTCGCACTCGACGGGGCGGCCGTCGTCAGCTGTCGCACGTAGTACTTGGCGCTGTCATCGGCCGGATCGAGGAGCTTGCCGTCGCGGATGCGATCCTGCACGAGGCCGGCGAGCCGCTGGATCCGGGTGTCCTCCTGCTGCCGGCGGGTGATGTCGCCCCGCCACTTGGCGAGCTGCTCGGCCGTCAGGGCGCCGGACTGCTGGGCCTGGCGCAGCAACGCCGCGGCGCGCTCCGGGTTGCCGTCGGCAATTGCCCTGGCGATCTGGGCACTGACGAGCAGAGCAGCCATCTCCGGGATGCGCGGGTCGTCGGGAAGCGCCGCCCGAAGGTTGGCGAGATCCTGAGCCGACTCGTCGAGGCGACCGCTGTTCAGGGACTCCTCGAAGCGACCGGCTATCACGGCGGCGACGCGCGCGAGGCCATCCCTGGCCTCACCGTTGGTGGGATCGGCGGCGGCGGCAGAGCGATAGTAGACGAGCGCATTCTCGCCGGACGGCTCGGTGTAGTGCCGCTCGCGCATTGCGGCCCGAGCCTTCTCCAGCAGCTCGTCCACCTTGCCGTGCACGATCGCGAGGTCCGCGCTCGGCGCCGCGGCGGGCGCGGGAGCGGCCTCCGAGGCTTCCGGAATCCGGGTCGCCGGCGCAGCCTGCGGTTGTGCGGCGGGCGCCGGGGCAGGCGGGCCGCTGGTGCCGCTGCCGCGAATGAGAAACCACGCACCGAACGCGATCGCCGCGGCCACGACGACGCCGCCTGCGATCATCATCGTGCGGCGCCGGGAGCCGCTCAGCCCCAGTACCGCGAGCGTCCGGTCCGCGGGGTCGATGGGCTCGAGCTCGAGCTCGACCGGTGGTGCGGGCGTGAGGACCGGCAGCGCTGCGGCTCTCTTTCGGGCCGCTGCCTCCTCGATCACCGCGGCGAAAATCGCATGAGTCTTGCGCGGGTCGATCGGCGACGACGGCAGTACCGCAAAGACCTTCGTGCCCTTGACGACCGCGGCCGCCTGCCGCTCGATCTCATCGGGCGCAAACACCAGGATTACCGCATTCGGGGCACGGCTTTGTGCCGCTTCGACCGCCGGGCGGACTTCGCTCGTCTGCAGCGCGTCAATTATCAGTACCTGGCCGCGCCGGGAGTGAGAGGACAGGGAGTCGAGCGCAGCCTCGACCGAATCGACCGGCCGGATCGATGCCTCACCGGCGAGCGCCTGACCGAGCTCGAGCAGGAACTCGTCGCGGGTCGTTATTGCAGTGACGTCGACGGAAGGCTTGGAACTCGCCGCAGGAGCTGCGGCACTAACCGGCGTCGCGGCGGCCGGACTGCGCGACGGTCTGGATTCTGCACTGGCCACTTGGAGCGTCTCCCACCGTATTTTGCACTGACGAAAGGTACGAGCATCCCCTTCATCCGTGAAGTGTGCGTGAAGTCAAGCCCGCGTATCCAGCCGGTCCGCGGCGCAACTCCCTCCCGGTGGAGGATATGGAGCCTCAGCGGGAGCGCAAGTGTTTCAGTTCACAATAACGAGAGGTGGCGTCGGCAGGTGGCGACGCAGGTTGCCGAGCGCTGATTGAGGCCTCGCTTCAGGCGCCGTTTGCCCGCCTCAGTGGCCGGGGAGTGTGCTCCGGCACGAGCTCCCGCCTGCACGGGCACAGCCGATGAGCCACCGGCCGGTGGGGCGGCCGCGGCTGCAGACACGATGCGGCGATCTTTGCAATCAGCCACTTAAGGCGGCCGCGGCGAGCACGCAGGCGCCGGCCGTACCATGTGGTAGCCAGGGAAGCCTCTGGCGTGAACAATCCGTTGCTGTGACACTCTTAACGTAATCACTCCATGAGGATCGGAAGGCCGTCACTTTTTGTGTGGGGCGTTGGGACTAAGTTAGTCCCGGTGGAGCGGCCGGCGCGGCCGCCATTCAGGGACTGGAACCTTGAGTTCAGCGGAGGGAGGGACGATGGAATCTGACTCGGATTCTCACGGGACAGCCGCCACCTTCATCGACACGCTGAGCTCCTTCAGCAAACTGCACCGCGCGCAGCGCTGGGAAGGAACCTTCGGGGAGTTCCTGGCCAATATCCTCCCGGCGAACCCGGGCGCACTGGCGCGCTCGAGTCACGAATACATCTGGGACATGCTGCGCTGGCACGGGCGCGCCGCGGCTCCGGACGCCGCCGAAAACGTGCGGGCGCGCGAGCTTTTCAAGCACGAGCTCTTCGGCATCGACGAACCGCTGTCGCGCGCGGTGGATTACTTCAAGGCCGCTGCCGCTGGCTCCGACGTCGGGCGGCGTCTGTTGCTGCTGCTCGGGCCCCCGTCGGGCGGCAAGTCCACCGTGGCGATACTGATCAAGCGCGGGCTCGAGGAGTACAGCCGCACCGACGAGGGCGCGATCTACGCGATTCGCGGCTCGCCGCTGCGCGAGAATCCGCTGAACCTCATTCCCACCAGCCTGCGTGCCGAGTTCCGCCAGCGCTACGGTATCGCCGTGCAGGGCGAGCTCTCGCCCTGGGCGCGCGATTTCGTCGAGCGCGATTACGAGGGCGACTTCGTGCGCGTGCCGGTCGAGCGCGTGTTCCTTGCCGAGGCCTCGCGCGTCGGCATCGGCACCTACGCGCCGCACGACCCCACCACCGCCGACATCGCTGACCTGGTGGGCTCGGTGGATCTCGCCAAGGTCGCGCAGATCGGTGATGAGGGCGATCCGCGCGCCTGGTCGTGGTCGGGCGCGGTGTACGCCGCCAGCCGCGGCGTGCTCGAGATGATCGAGATCCTCAAGGTGAAGCGCGAGTTCCTCTACCTGCTGCTGACCCTCACCCAGGAGAAGAACGTCAAGGTGTCGCGCTTCCCGCTGATTCACCTCGACGAGACCATCCTGGCCCACACCAATCTCGCGGAGTTCCACAAGTTCCTCCAGGAGAAGGAGAACGAGGCGCTGCTCGATCGCATGGTGATCATCAAGATTCCCTATGCGCTCTCCTACAACGACGAGTCGCGCATCTACGAGAAGCTCACGTCGGGCGCGCCGGCGTTCCGCAACGTGCATCTCGATCCGCACGTGCTGAATCTCGCCGCGGTGTTCGCCATCCTCACGCGCCTCACGAAACCCGAGCGCGAGGGACTCGATGTCGCCAAGAAGCTGCGCGTCTACGCCGGCGAGGCGGTCGAGGGCATGGCCGAGAACGAGGCCCAGCGCCTGCGCACCGAGGCGCCGGACGAGGGCATGACGGGGGTGAGCCCGCGCTTCGTGATCAACGCAATCTCCAACGCCATCACCCGCGGCAACACCCACAGCCTGACCAGCATGGAGCTGCTGCTGGCGCTCAAGGACTCGATCGAGAGCGATGCGCGCATGGATGCCAAGCAGAAGAAGGCGTGGATCGATCACCTGGTCACCGCGCGCAAGGAGTTCTACAACCGCTGGGTCAAGGAGGACGTGCATCGTGCGATGTTCGCTTCCTTCGAGGCGGAGGCGCAGCAGCTGCTCGAGAAGTATCTCGACGAGGTCGAGGCCTCGCTCGATCACCGCCAGGTCACCGATCCGATCACCGGCGAGACGCGCGCGGCGGATGAGCGCTTCCTGCGCTCGGTCGAGGAGAAGATCAAGGTCTCGGACTCCGGCAAGCAGTCGTTCCGCCAGGAAGTGGTGCGCAAGGCGATGGTGGCGTTCAAGGCCGGCGAGAAGTTCAAGCTCGCGAGCCATGCGCGCATGCGCGAGGCCATCGAGCAGTACCTGTTCGAGGAGCGCCGCGACGTGCTGCGGCTCGTGACCTCGACCGCACGCCCCGATGAGGAAGCACGCCAGAAGATCTCGGTGGTGCAGCAGCGCCTGGTGAGCGAATACGGCTACGACGAGCACAGCGCCAAGGAAGCCCTCAGCTACGTCACGACACTGCTCGCACAGGAGTAGCAGTAGCGCCGCCGCGGAAAAAGGAGTACCAGTAAGGCCATGGACGAAGAGGGCGGCAACGGCGGCGGACAACCCCCTCTCAGCGCCGCAAAGTGGTACGAGCTGTTCTCGCGTGGCGCGCGCGACTGGCTGCGGCACGATGAAAAGGTGCGCGAGGCAGTGCGCGCCAACCTCCCCGAAATAATCGCCGGCGCCGAAGTCATCAACGACGGCGCGCGCACCGTGCGCGTGCCGGTGCGCATGCTCGAGCATTATCACTTCCGCCTGCGCCGTGCCGAGGAGACCCAGGGTGCGGGCCAGGGCAAGGCCAAGCCCGGTGATGTGTTCTCCGATCCTGCTCAGCAGCAGGGCCCCGGGGAGAAGGGCGCGGGCGGGCGCGACGAGGGCGAAGTGCAGCTGCTGCTCGAGTTCAAGATCGACGACATCGTCGACTGGCTGTGGGAGGAGATGAAGCTCCCCAACCTCAAGGCGCGCGTCGGGCCGTCGGATGAGACCGACTGGACCCGCGAGGGCTGGGACCGCCGCGGGGCGCGCTCGCGGCTCGACCGGCGCCGCTCCTTCAAGGAGCTGGTGAAACGGCGCGGGGCGCCGGGCGCCACCCAGACGTTCACCGACGAGGACCTGCGCTTCCGGCAGCTGGCGCGGCGCAAGCAGCCGGCGATTCACGCGGTGGTGTTCTTCATGCTCGACGTGTCGGGCAGCATGTCCGACCGTGACCGCAAGCTCGCCAAGAGCTTCTTCTTCTGGGTGGTGCAGGGCCTCAGGCGCGAGTATCGCTCGCTCGAGACGGTGTTCGTCGCGCACACCACCGAGGCGTGGGAGTTCACCGAGCCGGAGTTCTTCCAGGTATCGGGCACCGGCGGCACGGTGGCCTCGACCGGCCTCAACAAGGTGCGCGAGATCATCGACGCCCGCTACAACCCCGGCCGCTGCAACCTGTACCTCTTCTACGCCTCCGACGGCGACAATTCGGTGAGCGATGCCGCCGAGGCGCGCGGCTCGCTGGCCTCGGTGGCCGCGGATGCCTGCTTTACCGGCTACGTCGAGGTGTCCTCCGGCCTCTCGCGACAGCTCGCGACCGAGACCGGGAAGCTGTTCGCCGAGCTCTCCGGGGCCGGCTGCGCCGCCGGCAGCTACGCGCTCAACGACTTCGACGACGTGTGGGGCGCGGTGCGGCACTTCTTCGCCGCCGAGACGCAGACACCCGCCGCCACATGAGGCGCGCCGTTCCATGAGCCCGGACTGGCGCGACTACACCCGCCGCATCGAGGAACTCGCCAACCGCTCGGGGCTCGCGTTTCATCCGGTCGACTTCGAGGCAGTCCCCGACAGCTTCATGATGGAGATCGCGGTCTACGGACTGCCGGTGCGCATGCCGCACTGGTCGTTCGGCGTGCGTTACATCTACCAGCTCATCCAGCGCCGCATGGGTCACTCGCGGCTGTTCGAGGTGGTGTTCCCGGGCAATCCCGGTCACGCCTACCTGGCCGCCAGCAACGGGCTCGCCGAGAACATCCTGGTCACCGCGCACGTGCTCGGCCACGCGGATTTCTCACGCAACAACCTGCTGTTCCGCCGCTGCCAGGAGCAGGTGAGCGAGCACATCGTCGAGCACGCGGCCAATCACGCCCGCGCGATCCAGCAGATCATCGAGACCGAGGGCGCGCAGCGCGTCGAGACGGTGCTCGACGCGGCGCTCGCGCTCGAGCAGCACATCGACATCGACCAGTCCTTGCGCCGCGAGCGCTATCCCGAGTATCTCGAGGAGCCGAAAGTCCTCGCCGACGACGGCTTCCGCAAGCGTTTCGCGGCGCTCGACCCGGTCGCGGCGGGGGCCGTGGAGACGAAGAAACGCGCGCCGGTGCCGCCGCACCCGGAGCGCGATCTCCTGTGGTTCGTCGCGAACTACGCACCCGAGATGGAGAGCTGGGAGCGCGACATCTTCCTCGCGGTACGTGAGGAGTCGTTCTACTTCTATCCGGTGTTCGCCACGCAGATCATGAACGAGGGCTGGGCATCGTACTGGCACGCACGCCTGTTGCGCGAGGCGGACTTCATTCCGCAGCAGTCGTACCTGGACGCGATCAAGTGCCACTCGGACGTGGTGCGGCCGATCGCGGCCGACGCCCAGGTGTCACTCTCCATCAATCCCTATCACCTCGGCTTCTCGATGTGGGAGAAGATCGTCGAGCGCGACGGGCTGGAAGCCGCGCGCCACATCATGGAGCAGGACGACGATTTCGCCTTCGTGCGCAACCAGCTGACGCGCGAGCTCGCCGACGAGCTCGGCCTGTTTCGCTACAGCGCGCGCAGCGACGGCCAGATCAAGGTGCTCGAGCTCGAGCTCACCGCGCTCCACGAGGCGCTGCTCGCGGCGAAGTACAACTTCGGGGCGCCGGTCGTCTCCGCGCACCACGTGCGCACCGACGGCACGCTCGAGCTCGTGCACGACAGCACGAGCGACGGGCGAGGGCTTGACCTCGAGCGTAGCCGTAAGGTCCTCGATTACCTGCAGCGCGTGTGGCGGCGGCCGATCGTCCTCACGACCGTCAATCAGGCCGGCTCGATCCTGGAGTTGACGGCCCCTTAGCGGGCGGCGCCGGTGTCCCTTCCGGCTCGTCCGCCTCCTCCCCCCAGTCCTCCTCGCCCTGCGAAGTCACGATCGAGACCGGGTCGCTCGCGGGGAAGGTGTACTCCAGCGCCTCATCCAGCTGGCGCTCAATCCTTTCGTTCCTGCGGCGCTGCCGCGCCGCGTCGGGCGGGGGCTTGATGCTCATCTTAAGGGTCACCTCACTAGCCGAGCACTTCGTGGAGATGAGCGCAGGGCCTTGATTTTCCCTGCCCGCATGGTACTCCCCCCCAAGTAGCCGCCGGTACGCCCCGGGAGTAGGCTTTGGGGGACCAGTGATGCTCCTAGCGGGCGTCTATAAACAAAGCTCCGGGAGCATCCACCATGGGGAACGCGACTTCGGGCATCAGAAATATTGCGCTGGTCGGCCCGGCCGGCGCAGGCAAGACCTCGATCACCGAAACGCTGCTGCTGCAGGCCGGTGCCATCCGTGCCCGGGGCAGCCTCGCGCGCGGCACGACGGTCTCGGATTTCGATCCGCAGGAAAAGCGCCTGCAGCACTCGCTCGACACCGCGATCTGCAGCTTCACGACCGACGGCACCCGCATCAGCCTCGTCGATACCCCGGGATACCCGGACTTTCTCGGCAAGACGCTCTCGGTCCTCGAGGCGGTCGAGGCGGTTGCCATCGTGGTGAGCGCGGTGAGCGGCGTCGACACCCTCACCCAGCGCCTCATGGACTTCGCGCGCGAGCGCGGGCTGTGCCGCCTCATCATCGTCAACAAGATCGACAGCCGTGACGCGCGCTGCGCGCAGGTGCTCGAAGATCTGCGCGAGGCCTTCGGCAGCGAGTGTCTGCCGCTGAACCTCCCGGCGGGCGGCGGCGATTCGGTGATGGACTGCTTCTTCCAGCCGCGCGGCCGCGCGACTGACTTCTCGTCGGTCGAGGCCGCCCACACCCAGATCATCGACCAGGTAGTGGAGCTGGACGAGAAGCTGATGGCGCTCTACCTCGAGCAGGGCGAGGAGCTCTCGCCCGAGCAACTGCACGATCCGTTCGAGCAGGCGCTGCGCGAGGGGCACCTGGTGCCGGTGTGCTTCGCTTCGGCCGAGACCGGCGCGGGGATTGCGGAGCTGCTCACGGCCATCGTGCGCCTCATGCCGAATCCGGCCGAGGGCAACCCGCCGCCCTTCCTCAAGGGTACGGGCGAGGCTGCCGAGCGCGTGCCGGTCGCGCCGGATCCCGCCAGGCACGTGATCGCGCACGTCTTCAAGGTGAGCATCGACCCCTACGTCGGCAAGCTCGGCGTATTACGCGTTCATCAGGGCACGGTGCGCCAGGGGAGCCAGCTGTTTGTCGGCGATGCGCGCAAGCCCGTGAAGATCGCGCACCTTTACAGCCTGCTCGGCAAGGACACGACCGAGGTCTCCGAGGCGGGCCCGGGCGACATCGTCGCCACGCCCAAGGTGGACGAGCTGCATCTCGATGCCGTGCTGCACGACTCACACGACGAGGATCAGTATCACCTGAGGCCAGTGAGCTTCCCGCCGCCTATGCTCGGGCTCGCGATCGAGCCCGACCGCCGCGGGGATGAACAGCGGCTCGCCGATACGCTCCACAAGCTCACCGCCGAGGACCCGTGCGTGCGCATCGAGCACCACGCCGCGGTGAACGAGACGGTGCTGTACGGCATGGGTGAGTTTCACCTGCGGGTGCTGCTCGAGCGGATGACCGAGCGCTATGGCGTGCACGTCAAGACCCATCCGCCGAGCATTCCCTACCGCGAGACCATCACGCGGCTGGCCGAGGGTCACTGCCGCCACAAGAAGCAGACCGGCGGCGCAGGACAGTTCGGCGAGGTATACCTGCGCGTCGAGGCACTCGGGCGCGGCGCGGGCTTCGAGTTCGTCGACGACGTGGTCGGGGGCGCGATCCCGGGGCAGTACATTCCCGCCGTCGAGAAGGGCGTCAGACAGGTTCTCACCGAAGGCGCGCTCGCCGGCTTTCCCATTCAGGACGTGCGCGTCACGGTCTACGACGGCAAGCATCACGCGGTCGATTCCAAGGAGGTCGCCTTCGTGTCCGCGGGGCGCAAGGCGTTCCTCGACGCGCTGCAGAAGGCGACGCCGATCGTGCTCGAGCCGATCATGCGCATGGAGATCACGGCGCCGGCGAGCGCCATCGGCGACATCACCGGCGACCTCGCCACCAAGCGGGCGCGCATCTCGGGCAGCGACACGCTCCCGGGACAGCGCACCATGCTGCAGGCGCTGGTACCGCTCGCGGAGATCTCCGAATATCAGTCGCGGCTCAAGGCCCTCACCGGCGGCCAGGGCGCCTATACCATGGAGCTGAGCCACTACGACCCGGTCCCGCCGCGCAAGCAGCAGGAGCTGGCGCAGGCATGGCGGCCGCGGGAGGCGCAGGAATAAGGTGGTCGTGAACGCGCCGCTCGCGCGGCGGCCGTTTCTCGCGTTCGTACGTGCCGGCGCGGATTCGCTCCACCGGCGCCTCATCGCCGAAGACCCGCAGCGCAACTGGGACTGCTGCGTTTCCTGGTACGTGGCTCCGCGCAGCGAGGCGCTCGCCGAGTTCTACTCCTGCGGCGGCTTCAACAAGCTGGACGGCTTCCTCGAGTTCGCGCGCGAGCGGCCGGTGTATCGCGAGTACCGCTACGTGATACTGCTCGATGACGATATCTACCTGCGGCCCGGCGACCTGTCGCGCTTCTTCGCGCTGTGCGAGCGCTACGGCACCTATCTCGCGCAGCCGGCGCTGCGCTGGTTCACGCATACCACGATCAACGCGCTGGTGCGCAATCCGGTGTGCGTGCTGCGCCGGGTGACCTTCGTCGAGGTGATGGCGCCGTGCTTCTCACAGGCGGCGCTCGCGGCGCTGCTGCCGACCTTCGGCATGACGCGCAGCACCTGGGGAAACGACCTCGCCTGGGCCGGCGCGATCGGCGACCGTCATCCGATCTGCGTCGTCGACGCAATCGGCATGGACCATACGCGCACCGGCGACGGGCGTCCCACCGCCTTCTACCGCAAGCTCACCGAGATGGGGGTCGACCCGGGCGAGGAGCTCGAGCGGGTGCGGCGCATGTACCCCGCCTTCCGCGGCTCGCGCACGCTCGCCTCCGGCCACGTGTTCCGGCCGGGCATACCGGCCTGGGCGGCGCCGGCGCTGATGCGCCTCGTCGAGCAGCTCAAGTTCATCGTGCGCATCCGCAAGAAGACGCTGCTGCACCTGCGGGCACTGCGCGCCCGCGTCCAGGATCTGCTGGCCGCGCGCTCATGAACGAGATGCGTCGGCTCAGGACTTCGGCCGCGAATCGAGGAGCTGGCGGATCAGGGGCCAGCGGTTCTCGAGGAGGCCGAGCGCCTCGGGCTTGGCCCCCGCGAGCACGCCGAAGTTCTTGGCGAGGTATTCGGCGATCAGCTCTTCCAGCCGGTCGGCGAGCAGGTGCGAGGTCGGGTCGGGATTGAGGACGATGCCGAGTCCGGTCGGTGGGGTCGCGATGGTGCGCACCACCAGGTCCGGGCGCTGCGTGCGCAGCAGCAGCAGCAGCCGCCAGATGTCACCGCTCCAGAAACCCGTGACCTGCTCGCGCTGCGCCGTGCGCTCGTCGAGCGGATAACAGTCGTGCATCAGGATCACGGAGCTGCCGCAGCAGGCACGCTCGACGTTGATGAAATCGCGCAGCGCGTACTCGAAGTGGTGCATGCCATCGATGAACGCGAGCTCGATCGGCTGGCCGCCGAGCTCGGCGCGCGGCG
>DASXKA010000220.1:0-18230 GCA_036497085.1 Steroidobacteraceae bacterium
CTCGCGGCCGCCGGCGCGCTGTTTGGCGCAACGCTCGAGGAGCTGTCCGCGGCGCGCGCCCGCGAGGGGCAGCGGCTGCGCGAGCTGCTGGAGCAGCGCTGCGGCACGCTCGAGGCGCTGGTCGCCGCCGTGCGCGCCCGCGTGCCCGAGGTGCAGGCGCGCGCCCGCACGCGCCTCAACGAGCGCGTCGCGGAGCTCGCAGCCCAGGTCGATCGCGAGCGGCTCGAGCAGGAGCTGGCGCTGCTGCTGCAACGGCTCGATATCGACGAGGAGCTCGAGCGCCTCATCGGTCACGTCACCGAGGTGCGCCGGGTCATCGGCGCCGGCGAGCCGGCCGGCCGCCGGCTCGACTTTCTCATGCAGGAGCTCAACCGCGAGGCGAATACGCTGTCTTCGAAGTCGCAGGACCTCGAGACCACGCGCAGCGCCGTCGACATGAAGGTCGTCATCGAGCAGATGCGCGAGCAGGTGCAGAACGCGGAATGAAGGCCAAGCCGGTTCTGCTCGATCGGTTTCCCCTGCCGGCCAGGACTGCTCGGACTCTGACGGCTCTGATCGGCTGCGAGAAATTGCCGGCGCAGTGCGCGACCGAACTGGAGGAGCTGCTCGCCTGCCACCGGCGAGTGGCCCACGCCGAGCAGAAACGCGACAGCAAGACGACCGCGGGTAAGGTCGAGGCGGCGATCCTCAAGGCCACCTCGGCGGTCCGGCACCTGACCCGGTTCGACGCCGGCATCGATGCCGAAACCTACCGAATCCTCAAGCCAAGGGCGGACGCTTTCCTGGCCGCGGCCGAAGCGCAGCTTGCCGGGCTGCGCGGGGGCCCGCGCAGGTATCCGCACCAGGAGCCGTTGCGGCTGACGTGCCCGTTCCTGCGGAGGATCTTCGAGCGGCACGCGTTCGAGGGCTTCAATACGCGCGGCAACCTGCGCCGCTTTGCCTTCGTCGCGCTCAGCGCCGCGGACGTCGTCTCGTGGTCCGTCGACGAGGAGCACCTCGAGCGGCTCGATGAGTACCTCGACGCCGAACCGCAACTGCCGCTGGACTAGGGAATCAGCCGTCGCAGCTCCGGCGTCGAGAGATCGTCGATGTGGCGGAAGGCCGGTGCGATCTTCTCGATCTGATCGGCGGGTACCCGGTACTCCTCGAAGTACACCTTCCATTCGCGCGCGACGCGCCAGATCCTGGCGATGCTCTCGGCGGCGGCTTCCGCCGACAGGGTGAACATCTCGCGGCCGGCGAAGGCGTTGTCGAGGGTCGCCATCCGTCCCTGCGGCCCGACGCCGAGGTGCAGCCGCCGCTCGGGCGAGATGCTCGCGCGCGGCATGACATCGTAGAGCTGACTCAGCCGCCAGCCGGGCAGGCGCGGGTCCCAGACGAAGCCGTGGTTGCGCAGATGATCGTCGTCGTTGTTGACCATGATGTTGAAGACCAGCCGCTCGAAGAGCTCGCGATTGTTCTCGCGGATGACGCGCGGGTGGCAGTAGCGCCGCACCGCCTGTGCCAGGTCGCCGTAGGACTTGTTGGGCGAGTCCATCTCGTCGCAGGCGAGGAGCGTGAGCCCGCTGATGAACGCCAGGCGCTTCTCCGCCAGTCCGTAGGCAGGCGGGGTGCTGAGGAAATCCTCCGCCAGCGGGGCGTCCTGCCCGGCCTTGGCCCAGTAGCGGTCGAAGCGGCGGATCAGCATGACGGTCCGCGAGCCGAGCTCGATCAGCTTCACCTGCGGCACGCTCAGACCCGCGGCGGCCGCGAGCCGCAGCGTCGCCGACTCGACCACGGGAACCGCCAGCGGGTCCTTGCGGCTCGGGAACTTGGCGAGCCACAGCACGCGGTCCTCGTCGCGCACCGTCGCCTTGGGCCGCGCTCCGCCGAGCGCGCTGCCTTCGGCGAAGATCTCCTCGAGCGGGGCGGGAACGGGCAGGCCCTCATCGATGCGCTGGGCGGCGTCCATCAGATGCTCGAGGTTGTTCCAGCTGCCAAAGCCCGGCGTCGCCGAGGAATCCCGCGACGCGCGGATGTCGAGCGCGCCGACGCGCTGGCTGCCGGCGTGCACCAGGTAGGCGGACTCCGGCAGGCTGTTGGCGGGTACCTTCAGGCGCGACTCGATGACCCGCCGGCCCCAGGCATCGGGGGCGGCGTCGCGGACTCCGCCGAACGCGGGGAGGTTGTTGGGAGGGAACAGGGATTTGCCCCGCACCGCGAGCTTGTCGCGAATGCTCAGGCTCACGGGATCGACTTCCAGAGCGCCCGGTCGCAGCAGATAGCGCAGCCCGTATGCGAACGTCGACGCGAGCAGCTTCGCTCCGTCCTCGCTCAACGTGAGCTGCCCGCAGGGCAGCCACTCCGTGTCGATGTAGACGAAGACGAACAGCTTCTGGTCGCTCGCGCTCATGGGCTCGGAGGTCTCATGGGCTCAGAAGTCGATCTCATCGAGCTCGCGCTTGGAGAGGTCGCGAGCGCGGCGCCGCTGCTCCTTCGCACTGAGGGCGGCCAATGCCGGATCAGTCTCGGAGAGAAGCTCGAGGAGGGTCTTGCCCGGCACGATGGCCTCCAGGTAGCGCAGGATCTGACCCATCGCGATTCCCGGGTCCCCCTTCTCGAGCCGATAGGCCGTGTTGCGTGACACCCCGGCACGCAGCGCCGCCTGTTCCTGCTTGACCCCGCGCGCAAGGCGCAGGCGCGCGAGGGCCGACCCCACCTTTTTTGCCTCCTCGGTCCGGGTGGCGTTCAGGAGCGCGGATTGTGTGACCTTCATGATCGTTTAATCGCTCAGTAAATAGCTAAAGATCGACTAATCGACCAAATTATAGATCTGGCGACACTCGATAGCAGGAATAATATGCATCTTAAATCGATCGTTAAAGTCATAAAGATCGATTAATCGATCCTAGAATTCGTTGCCTGCTGCGCCGCGCCAGGCGGGTAGCATAAGGCAATCCATGCCGTCGCTCATCGCACCGCCGCTTTCCCTCTACGTGCACTTCCCGTGGTGCGTGCGCAAGTGCCCGTACTGCGACTTCAACTCCTACACGCTGGCGGGGGAGCTCGCCGCCGAGCCCTATGTCGCGCGACTCGCCCGCGATCTCGAGGCGCAGGCTCCGGAGGTCGCCGGACGGACGGTGATGAGTGTTTTCTTCGGCGGGGGGACGCCGAGCCTGTTCTCGCCCGAGGCGATTGCAGACGTGCTCGCGGCTGCGCGCCGCCACCTCGCGGTCGCCGCGGATGCGGAGGTGACGCTCGAGGCGAACCCGGGCGCGATCGAGCGCGGCGCGTTCGGCGACTACCGGGCGGCCGGAGTCACGCGCGTGTCACTCGGCGCGCAGAGCTTCTCGCCCGCGGCGCTCGCGGCGCTCGGGCGCATCCATTCGGTCGATGAGACGCGCCGCGCGACCGAGGAGCTGCACGCCGCGGGACTCACGAATTTCAATCTCGACCTCATGTACGCACTGCCCGGGCAGACCCAAGCCGGCGCCGCGCGCGACGTCGCGGAGGCGCTCGCCCTCGGGCCCGCCCATATCTCGCATTACCAGCTCACGCTCGAGGCCGGGACGCTGTTCGCGGCGCGTCCGCCGCCGCTGCCGGACGAGGACGAGACGGCCGCGATGCTCGAGGAGGGCGTGGCGCTGCTCGCCGCCGCCGGCTTCGGCCACTACGAGGTCTCGGCCTACGCCCGCGCCGGAAGGCAATGCCGGCACAACCTCAATTACTGGAGCTTCGGCGACTACCTCGGCGTGGGCGCGGGCGCACACGGCAAGCTCACGTTTGCGGCGCGCGGCGAGATCGTGCGCACCGTGCAGCCGCGCGAGCCGCGCCGCTATCTCGCCGCCGCTCCCGGCGAGCTCACGCGTCGCACCGTGACGGCCGACGAGCTGCCGTTTGAGTTCATGCTGAACGCGCTACGTCTCACCGCGGGCTTCTCACTGGAGGACTTCGCCGGGCGGACCGGGCTCGCGGGCTCGACGATCGCTGCCCGGCTCGAGCGACTCGAGGGCCGCGGCCTCCTCGAGCGCACCGCCGATGGCTACCGCGCGAGCGAGCTGGGCCTTCGATTCCTCAACGACTTGCTCACGGATTTCGTGCCCGAAAGCTCTGCGGTGTTCCGTAGTTCTGAGGTGTCAAGCGCACGCGCCGGTAGCGCCCGCAACGGCCTCCGGCCGTTATTCACAGGCGCGGGGGACGCCGTCGAATAATGAGTAAATTACGCGCCAAAGCACCCAACCCGCTGGACATGACAAACGTAAAGTATTGAAAAAACACATAAAAAAGACATGCTCAAAATTTGATCAAGGTAACAATTGTGCAATCTTCCCGGGAAATCGTGGCTTTGCGAGACCCTCCGTCCACAGACTTGTCCACAGGTTCTGTGGATAAGCAACGACACCGCGTAGCTTCGTGGCGGCTCCCGGCTGCTTGAGGCGGCAGGGCACTGCCGCTAAACTCCCGCGCCCTTTAACTTCCGGTGCTCACGCCCCATCTAGGCCATGAGCCCCCAATGAGCCCCGCCATGAAAGCCGCCATTCATCCCGACTACAAAGAGATCACCGTCACCTGCACGTGCGGCAACAGCTTCAAGACGAGCTCGACGCTCGGGCACGACCTGCAGGTCGAGGTGTGCTCGAACTGCCATCCTTTCTATACGGGCAAGCAGAAGATCGTCGACACCGCCGGCCGCGTCGACAAGTTCCGCAGGAAGTACGCGACGGTGACCGGCGCGAAGTAGCCCGCGGGCAGACTCGCGCGCCGCTCGCCGCCCACGCCTCTCTCGCCGTCGTACGCGTCCGCCTCCTTAGAGTGAGCGGCCGGACGGCGGCGGCGCCGCGCCTTGATTGTCGCGCGCGGTCCATGTAAACCTCCTCGGATTCACGCGCTCTGCGCGCAGCGCAGGCGTCAGGCCACGGAAGTCGCGGCGCAGATGACCGAGAAGACCTTCAAGCTCACCGATCCCGACAGCGCGCGCAGCAGCGCGCTCCCGGTGCGCAGCGGCACCATCGGGCCGGCGGCGCTCGACATCGCGACGATCTACAAGGACCTGGACGTCTTCACCTACGATCCGGGCTTCGGCATGACCGCGGCGACCGAGAGCCGCATCACCTATATCGATGGCGATGCCGGCGTGCTGCTCTACCGCGGCTACCCGATCGAGCAGCTCGCCGAGAAGAGCTCGTTCATGGAGGTCGCGTACCTGCTGCTCATCGGTGAGCTGCCGAGCGCGCGGCAGCTCGAGGAGTTCACCTGCAACATCCGCTATCACACGATGCTGAACGAAACGCTGCTGCGTTTCTTCAACGGCTTCCACCACAACGCGCATCCGATGGCGATGGTGTCGGCCGTGGTGGCCTCGATGTCGGCCTTCTACCACGACTCGATGGACATCCATAACCCGCGCCACCGCGAGATCTTCTCCCACCGCATCATCGCCAAGCTCCCGACCATCGCCGCGGCCGCGCACAAGCACTCCGTCGGCCAGCCCTTCATCTATCCGCGCAACGACCTCGACTACGCCGGCAACGTGCTCAGCATGCTGTTCGCGGTGCCGTGCGAGCCCTACAAGCTCGACCCGGTGGCGTGCGAGGCGCTCGACCTGCTGTTCGTGCTGCACGCCGACCACGAGCAGAACGCCAGCACCTCGACGGTGCGGCTCGCGGGCAGCACCGGCGCCAATCCCTACGCGGCGATCTCGGCGGGCGTGTCGGCGCTCTGGGGCCCGGCGCACGGCGGCGCCAACGAGGCGGTGCTGTCGATGCTCGAGCAGATCGGCACGGCCGACAACATCCCCAAGTACCTGGCGATGGCCAAGGACAAGTCGAGCCACTTTCGCCTCATGGGCTTCGGCCACCGCGTGTACAAGAACTTCGATCCGCGCGCCAGGATCATCCGCGAGATGTGCCACAAGGTGCTGGCTGCCCTCGGGCGCAGCGACAATCCGCTGCTCGAGCTGGCGCAGCGGCTCGAGGAGATTGCGCTCAAGGACGACTACTTTCTGTCGCGCAAGCTCTATCCGAACGTGGATTTCTACTCGGGAATCATCTACAGCGCGATCGGCATTCCGCGCTCGATGTTCACGGTGATGTTCGCCATCGCCCGCACCGTGGGTTGGGTGGCGCACTGGCAGGAGATGATCTCCGATCCCGGCATGCGCATCGGCCGCCCGCGCCAGCTGTACACCGGACCGACGCGGCGCGACTACGCCGACATCAAGAAGCGCGCCTGAGCCCCGAGACTGCGCCGGTCGCGGTGCGCGGCTGCGCTCCTAGGCGGGCGACTCGCCGAGCAGCGCCTCGACCTCGAGGGCGTTGGCACGGCGCATCGGGCGCCCGTCGACCGGGCTCACCGGCGCCTGGCGGATGCCGTCGGCGGGAAACACCGTCGCCTCGATCGAGTGATCGTCGACCGCGAAGCGCACGCCGGGGAACGGGCGCACGCGCTCGGCATCGAGCTTCACCCGCCGCTCGGTGACCTCGTGGGCGATGCCCGCATCGATCAGCTTCAGGATCACCGACTCGGCGCGGTCGGCGAACAGGTGCAGCTGCACGTCGGAGTGCTCGGTGGCGGTGCCGGCGAGCACCGCGCCCACCAGGCGTGGCTCGAACTCGCTCAAGCGACGCATGGCGGCGAGCGCGGCGCGCCGCTGGGAGCTCAGGCTCTCGACGTGCGATTCCCCGCCGAAGAGGCGCTGGTACTCGGCGAGCGCGAGCTCGATCTCGCTATTCTTCGGCAACACCGCCGCCACCTCGGTCACGCCGAGCCGCTCGGCCGCCTTGCGCTTGGCGTTGAGGAAGTCCTGCACGCCGTGCTCGGCCATGATGCGCGCGGCTTCCTGCGCCAGTGCGCGCCGCAGGTTGTCGCCGCGGGTCGGATGACGCCTGCCGCGCATGGGCTCAGAAGATCGGCTCGCCGCTCTGCTGGCCCTCGGCGCTCTGCATCGTGCCCGGCTCGTTCTGGGGCAGGTGGCTCGCCATGAAGATCTCGGTCATGCCGCTCGGGTTCTCGTCGCTCACCAGCTCCCCGGTCTGCGGCGAGATGCGCAAGGTGACGATTCCGTCCGGCATCGCGCGGCGCTCCTCGGCCACGCCCCGCAGCGCCTCGCGCATGAAGGAGATCCAGATCGGCAGCGCGGTGCGCGCGCCTTCCTCGGCCTCGCCGAGCGGGCGCTCCTGGTCGAAACCCACCCACACGGTCGCGACCAGATTCTCGCTGAAGCCGTTGAACCAGGTATCCATCGCCTTGTTGGTCGTGCCGGTCTTGCCCGCCAGGTCGTCGCGCCCGAGCGCGAGCGCACGGCGGCCGGTGCCGTGGCGGATCACGTCCGACATCATGTCGGCCATGAGGTAGGCGTTCTGCGCGCTGATGACGCGTGGCGCGATCTGCGCGGGGGGGAGTGCCGGCGGGCCGCCGCGGCGCTCCCCGGGGCTCTCGCCGGCGATGCCGCCCGCGCGTGGGTCGCTACCCGCGAGAGTGCCGGCGCCGGCGGCGGCCACCTTGATCGCCGCCGCTGCCGCTGGCGGCGCCCCACCCGCGTCCTCGCATTGCGGGCAAACCAGGCGCGGCGCCGCGTGCCACACCACCTGGCCGGCGGCATCCACGATGCGGTCGATGAAGTAGGGCTGCACGCGGTAGCCGCCGTTGGCGAACACCGCGTAGCCGCTCGCCACCTCGAGCGGAGTCGCTTCCAGCGTGCCGAGGGCCAGCGTCAGGTCGCGCGGCATGCTCTTCGGATCGAAGCCGAAGTGGCTTATGTAGTCGATGGCGCTGTCGATGCCGATCTCTTTCAGCACGCGGATCGAGACCAGATTGCGCGAATGCACCAGCGCCTCGCGCAGGCGCGTCGGCCCGCCGAACTCGTGGGTCGAGTTCTCCGGCCGCCAGGCCTCCTCGGCGCCATTGCCCTCGAGCACGATCGGCGCATCGAGAAAGACGCTCGCCGGGGTGATGCCGTGCTCGAGCGCCGCCGAATAAAGGAACGGCTTGAAGCCCGAGCCGGGGAGCCGGCGCGCCTGGGTGACGCGGTTGTACTTGTTGGTGAAGTAGTCGAATCCGCCGACCAGCGAGACGATGCTGCCGTCGTTGGGATCGAGGGCGACCAGCGCGCTCTGCGCCTCGGGGACCTGGGCCAGCTGCGCGTGGCCGGCCCCGT
This sequence comes from Steroidobacteraceae bacterium, assembly GCA_036497085.1. Classification (GTDB taxonomy): domain Bacteria; phylum Pseudomonadota; class Gammaproteobacteria; order Steroidobacterales; family Steroidobacteraceae; genus 13-2-20CM-66-19. The sequence continues at coordinate 8,135 of DASXKA010000220.1, forward strand.
CGGCCACCACGTAGACGACGTCGCCCTTCTTCAGCACCTGCGCGGCGCGCGTCGGCGGCGGGCCGACGGCCTCATTCGGCAGCGCCTTGCGCGCCCACGAGAGTCCGTCCCAGTCGATGGTCACCGGCCCGGCCGCCTTCACGTAGGCATGGACGCCGCGCTCCTCGACCGAAGTGACGAGCGCGGGCGCGAGATCGCCGATCGAGGCGTATTCGTCGACCAGATCGTCGAAGTCGGGCGCGGCGCCCGCGGGGATCTCGACGTGGCCGGCGGGGCCGCGCCAGCCGTGGCGGCGGTCGTACTCGATGAGCCCGATGCGCACCGCGCGCACCGCCGCGGACTGCAGCCGCCCGTCGAGTGTCGTGTAGACCTTGTAGCCGGCGGTCTCGGCACTCGGTCCGAAGCGCTGCCGCAGCTCGAGCCGCGCCATCTCCGCGACATAGGGCGCCTCGACGTCGAAGAGCTGCGCGTGGGCACGCGCGTGCATCGGCTCCTTGTTGGCGGCCTCGGCGGTGGCGGCGTCGATGTAGCCGAGCTCGCGCATGCGCCGCAGCACATAGGCGCGCCGGGCGGTGGCGGCTTCAGGATTGACGATCGGGTTGTAGCTGGACGGGGCCTTGGGCACGCCGGCGAGCGTGGCCGCCTCGGCGACGTCGAGCTTGTCGAGCGTCTTGCCGAAGAACGCCTCGGAGGCCGCCGCCACGCCGTAGGAGCGCTGCCCGAAGAAGATGACGTTCAGATAGAGCCCGAAGATCTCCTGCTTGGTGAACTCGTGCTCCATGCGGTAGGTGACGAAGGTCTCCGAGAGCTTCCTGCGCGCGGTCTTGTCGAGGCTCAGGAACATGTTGCGCGCCGCCTGCATCGTGATGGTGCTCGCGCCCTGGGTCTTGTGACCGGAGATGACGTCGATGACGGCCGCGCGGATCACGCCGAAGTAGTCGATGCCGTGGTGCTCGAAGAAGCGCTCGTCCTCGGCGGCGACGAACGCATGCCTGACCAGCTCGGGGATCTCCGCGTACGTGACCGGAATGCGCCGCTGCTCGCCGATCTGCGCGATCAGTTCGCCGCTGCGCGTGAAGACGCGCAGCGGCACCTGCAGCTCGGCGTTGCGCATCGCATCGGTCGAGGGCAGCGTCGGTACCAGGTACAGGTAGGCGCAGGCGAGCCCATAGGCGCCGAGAAATGCGAACAGCGTCACGCTGCCCGCGGCGATGGTCATAATCCGAAAGTAATTCCACTTCACAGAAACCAACTCTCACTGCTTGCGCACGCCGGGTGCGCTATGCATAGTAGCCGCCGCATCAGGGCAAACTCACCGAAAGGTGGGGACGCAAAGCCTCCGGTCTACGGGACGTATGTGCCTATGACAGCGGGGTTGCCGGTCCGAACGTTAACGCACTCCGCCGCGAGGGGCCACGCTTCAGCGAGTGCAGTTCAGCCGCTCCCCTCGCTCGCACCAGTCCCTTGAGGCCTTTTGGCTGTACGTCCCTCACAGGACGCTTTGGACAAGACGCAACGACTTTGGTTGGACCCGAGGTGCGCGCCTGCAGCGCGCGACTGTTTCGTATCCGCGTCGCGTGGCCGCGCGGAATCCGTGAGACTCCTCACGTTCAATTTAACTTTGCGCTGATACGCTGATGTATAGTGTCACGCACTCACTACAGGGCGGCTCTTCAGGCGTAATGTCCTGAAAAGGAAATAAAAATGTTCCTTATTCAGCGCAAGTACCGGCCGCTCCTCGGTTTGGATATCACCACCTCCTCGGTCAAGCTCATCGAGCTCGCCATGGCGGGGGGCCAGTACCGGGTCGAGGCCTACGCGGCCGAGCCTACGCCCCAGAACGCCATCAACGAGAAGGCGATCGTCGACGCGGAGGCGGTGGGCGAAGCCATCCGCCGCGCGGTGAAGCGCGCCGGCGCCAAGAGCGGCGAGGTCGCGATCGCGATTTCGGGCGATGCCGCCATCACCAAGGTGATCCAGATGCCGCGCGGGCTGCGCGCCGGCGATCTCGAGGCGCAGGTCGAGATGCAGGCCGACCAGTACATTCCCTTCCCGATGGACGAGGTCTCTTACGACTTCGAAGTGCTCGGGGCGAACGACAAGGATGTCGAGTCGAACGACGTGCTGCTGGTGGCGACGCGCACCGAGAACGTCGAGCAGCGCCAGGCCGCGGTCAAGGCCGCGGGGCTGGCCGCCAAGATCGTGGACGTCGAGGCCTTCGCGCTCGAGAACGCCTGCAAGCTCATGACACACCAGATGCCCGACGGCGGCATCGACCGCACCATCGCGGTGGTGGACTTCGGCGCGAGCAGCACTACCTTCAGCGTGCTGCGCAACCTGAAAGTGGTGTACACGCGCGACTTCGCCTTCGGCGGGCAGCAGCTCACCGAGGAAATCATGCGCACCTACGGTCTCGCCATGGAGGAGGCCGGGCGCGCCAAGAAGGAAGGCGGGCTCCCGGGCAACTACCAGTCCGAGGTGCTCGATCCTTTCATCGACGATATGACGCAGCAGGTGAGCCGCTCGCTGCAGTTCTACCTCGCCTCCGGCTCCGGGCGCGAGCAGCCGGAGAAGATCCTGGTATGCGGCGGCTGCGCCAACATCCCGGGCGTCGCCGAGGTGATCTCGAGCCGCGTCGGCATCTCCGCCGAGAAGGGCGATCCGCTCGGCCAGATGAAGCTGTCCTCACGCGCCAAGGCGCAGGCGGTGCAGCGCGATGCCACGGCGCTGCTCACTGCGTGCGGGCTCGCACTGCGGAGTTTCGACTGACATGCCACGCATAAACCTACTTCCCTGGCGCGAAGAGCAGCGCAAGGAGCGCAAGCTCGCCTTCCTGGTGGCGCTCGGCGTCGCGGTGGTGGCCGCCCTGGTGACCACCTTCGCCGCCTACCTGATGTTCGACTCCATGATCTCCGGCCAGCAGCGCCGTAATCAGATGCTGCGCGGCCAGATCAAGCTCCTCGACAAGCAGATCGAGGAGATCAACAGCCTCGAGAGCGAGAAGCAGCGCTTCATCGCGCGCATGGAAGTGATCGAGAAGCTGCAGCGCTCGCGCCCCGGGATCGTGCACGTGTTCGACGAGATCGTGAAGACGCTCCCCGACGGGGTCTACCTCACCGGGGTGCAGCAGATCAGCGCCGGCGCCAACAAGCGGCTCAAGTTCGAGGGCGTGGCGCAGTCGAGCACGCGCGTCTCCTCTTTCATGCGCAACATCGACGCCTCCGAGTGGCTGCGCAACCCCGAGCTCGAGGTGGTGCAGACCGCCAAGGGGCCGGGCTCGCAATTCACGCTGACGGCCGACGAGGTGACCGCGGGGGGCCAGGAAGAGCCGGGCAAGAATCCGGCGGCCAAGGGCAAGATCCGCAAGGCGGACCTCGGTGGCGCGGGAGTGCAGCAATGAACGTCCTCGAGGAACTGCGGTCACTCGACCCACGCGATCCGGGGCGCTGGCCGTTCGTGTTCCGCGCCGGCGCGGTGGTGCTGGCCTTCATCGTCACGAGCGTCGGGCTCACGTACTACTTCGTGTGGAGCGAGCAGCGCCCGGAGCTGCAGCAGCACGAGGCCGAGGAGCAGGGGCTGCGCGCCGAGTTCAAGACCAAGCACGCCAAGGCGGTCAACCTCGAGGTCTACAAGCAGCAGCTCAAGGACATCGAGCGCTCCTTCGGCGCGCTGCTGCGCCAGCTCCCCGGCAAGACCGAAGTGCCGAGCCTGCTGGTGGACATCTCGCAGACCGGACTCGCCGCGGGGCTGCAGGAGAAGCTGTTTCAGCCCGAGGCCGAGGTGAAGAAGGACTTCTACGCGGAAAAGCCCATCAAGATCCGCCTGAGCGGCACCTACCACCAGTTCGGCGAGTTTGTGAGCGGTATCGCGGCGCTGCCGCGCATCGTCACGCTCGACGACATCGCCATCCGGCCCGATAACAAGGACGCCTACGACGCGCTGTCGATGGAGCTCACCGCCAAGACCTATCGCTACCTCGACGAGGACGAGATCGCCGCGGGCGAGGCCGAGAAGAAACAGAGCGCCGTGACCCACCACCCGGGTGGATAGAAACCATGCCGCACGCCAAGCACCGCTCCGCGCTCCATCCGCTCGCCGTCGCGCTCGCCTGCGTCGGCTACGCGTTCCTCAGCGCCTGCTCGAGCGCCGACGACGAGCTCTCGCGCTTCATCGAGGAAACCAAGCACGAGCCCGGTGGCCGCGTCGAGCCGCTGCCCGAGATCAAGCCCTACGAGACCTACGTCTACGCGGACTCGGAGATGCGCTCGCCCTTCATGCCGAGCGCCCCCGGCGCCGGCGCCGGACTCGCCGGCGTGCGCCCCGATCAGAAGCGCAGCCGCGAGTTCCTCGAGCAGTTCTCGCTCGACACCCTGAGGATGGTCGGCACGCTGCGCCTCGGCGGCAGCATGTTCGGCCTGGTGCAGACCAAAGACGGCCTGGTGCATCGCGTCGCGGTGGGCGAGCACCTGGGCCAGGCCGAAGGCAAGATCATGGAAATCTCACCGTCGAAAATCAGCCTCATGGAAATCGTCCCGGACAGCCTCGGCGGGTACATGGAACGGCCCGCCGCGCTCGCCCTGAACGAATAAGGTCCTGCAGGGAGTCTCCCAATGCGTGTCTCTAGCCTGTTCAAGCGCATCCGCGCCAGCGCCGCCTGGGTCCTGATCGCCGGAGGCCTCGCGGTCGTCCCGGGCACGCCGCTCCTCGCCCAGCAGCCACCGAGCCTGCAGTCAGTGGACGTGCAGCCGCTCGCCGGACAGCAGCTGCAGCTCACCATGCGGCTGTCGGGCCCCGCGCCGCAGCCGCTGTCGTTCACCATCGACAACCCGGCGCGCATCTCCTTCGACCTGCCGGGCACGACGCTGGGGCTCGCCTCGCGCCGCATCGACGTGCACTCCGCCGGCCTCGACACCATCCTCGCGGCCGAGACCAAGGACCGCACGCGCGTGGTGCTGAACATGGACAGGCTGGTGCCCTACGACACGCGCGTCGAGGGCAACAACATCATCGTGATGCTCGGCACCGGCGCCGCCGCGACCTCGGTCGCGGCCCGCGCACCCGGCGTGGTGAGCGGCACCGGCACGGTGGCCGCGGGCACGGGCGGCGGCGGCGCTACGCGCGAGCTGCGCTCGATCGACTTCCGCCGCAGCACCGACGGCGCCGGCCGCGTGGTCGTCAGGCTCTCCGACCCGCACATACACGTCAGCCTCAAGCAGGTCGGCAGCCAGATAATCGTGGACTTCACCGACGCCAGCGTGCCGGCCAACCTGCTGCGCCGTTACGACGCCACCGACTACGGCACTCCGGTGGTCGGCTTCGACGTCGCGCGCGTCGGCCAGGGCGCGCGCATCTCGATCAACGCCAGCGGCGACTACGAGCAGCTCGCGTACCAGTCCGACAATCAGTACGTGGTGGAAGTGGCGCCGCGCCGCAAGCCGAACGCCACGGCGGATGAGAAGCCGGTCTACACCGGCGAGCGCCTCACGCTCAACTTCCAGGACATCGACACGCGCGCCGTGCTGCAGCTGCTGGCGGATGCCAGCGGGCAGAACATCGTGGTGAGCGACTCGGTGTCCGGCAACGTGACGCTGCGCCTGCAGAACGTGCCGTGGGACCAGGCGCTCGACATCGTGCTCAAGACCAAGGGTCTCGACAAGCGCAAGGACGGCAACGTCATTATCGTCGCCCCGCAGGCCGAGCTCGCGACGCGCGAGAAGTCCGAGCTGGCCGCGCGCAAGGACGTCTCGGAGCTCGCCCCGGTGCGCTCGGAGTACCTGCAGGTCAACTACGCCAAGGCGCAGGACATCGCCGCGCTCATCAAGTCGCAGAACAACTCGCTGCTGTCGTCGCGCGGCAACGTGGCGGTCGATGAGCGCACCAACACGCTGTTGCTGCTCGATACCGCCGACCGCCTGGCGGACATCCGCCGCCTGGTCGCCACGCTCGACATTCCGGTACGTCAGGTGCTGATCGAGTCGCGCATCGTCATCGTGAACAACGACTACGAGCGGCAGCTCGGCGCGATCTTCGGCCTCACGGCGTTCCACCAGAACGGCAACACGCTCTACAACACGACCGGCACGTCGGCGGGCCTCGACACCCAGGCCCAGACCTTCATCACCGGGCAGAACGCGATCAACAACGCGATCAATGCCGGCACGACGCCGGTGCCGCTGTCGACCTACGGTATCCCGGCGGCCACCAACCGCTACAACGTCAACCTGCCGGTCACGAGCCCCGCCGGCGCGATCGCGCTCGGCCTGGTCGCCAATAACGTGCTGGTCGACCTCGAGCTCTCGGCCGCACAGGCCGAGACCCAGGCGAACATCATCTCCTCCCCGCGGGTCATCACCGCGAACCAGAAGGAGGCGACGATCGAGCAGGGTATCGAGATTCCGTACCAGCAGTCGGCCTCGAGCGGCGCCACCACGATTCAGTTCAAGAAGGCGGTGCTGTCGCTGAAGGTCACGCCGCAGATCACGCCCGACAATCGCATCATTCTCGACCTCGACGTGCGCGATGACTCGGTCGGCACCATCGTGGTCGCCTCCGGCGGCGTCAACGTGCCCACGATCAACACGCGCGAGATCTCGACCCAGGTGCTGGTGAACGACGGCCAGACCGTGGTGCTCGGCGGCATCCTCCAGACCACCCAGCGCGAGGACGACACCAAGGTGCCGTATCTCGGCGACATCCCGATCCTCGGGCACCTGTTCAAGAGCACCGACCACAAGGACGACAAGGACGAGCTGATGATCTTCATCACGCCCAAGATCGTCCGCGAGGGCGTGAACGTCACTAACTAGCTGAGCGACCTCAGCTAGCGCGCCCGGCTTACCTGAGGCACGACCGCGGCCGCCCTCGAGGCGGCCGCGGCGTTTTTGGGACCCGGGACTCCTTCGGTATCCTTCGTCTCAAGGTGCACGGCAAGACCAGCCTATTCCTCATCGGGCCCATGGGCTCGGGCAAGACCGCGGTCGGGCGGGCGCTGTCGCGTGCGCTCGGCGTGCCCTTCTACGACAGCGACACCGAGGTCGAGCGGCGCACCGGGGTCGACATCCCGTTCATCTTCGAGAAGGAAGGCGAGGCGGGCTTCCGGGCGCGCGAGCGCGAGGCCATCGAGGCGCTCACCCGGCTCGAGCGCATCGTGCTCGCCACCGGCGGCGGTGCGGTGCTGCTGCCCGAGAACCGCCGGCACCTTGCCGAGCGCGGCTGCGTCGTCTACCTCGAGACGTCGGTGACCCAGCAGGCCGACCGCGTCCGCCACGGGCGCAACCGCCCGCTGCTCGAGCAGCAGGCCGACATCACCGGCCGGCTGGGCGAGCTGATGGACGTCCGCTCCCCCCTCTACAGCGAGATCGCCGACCTCACCGTCTCGACCGACGGCCGGCGCGTGCCGGCGGTCGCCGAGGAGATCCTGAGGCTCCTCAGGGAGGCCCCCGCGGCGCGCTGAAGGAAGCGCTCACGTATACTGCCGCGGGCGCGAATCGCCTCGAGCTGAACTGGCTGTAACTCCGCGCGCGTGGATACCCTCAAGGTCGAACTCGGCACCCGCAGCTATCCGATCCTGATCGGCGCGGGGCTGCTCACGCAGGGTGAGGAGCTGAAGTCCCACGTTCCGGGACGCGACCTCCTCATCGTGAGCAACACCACGGTGGCACCCCTCTACCTGCCCGCGCTCGCCGCGAGCCTTCCCGCCCACCGCCGCCTCGAGGTGATCCTGCCCGACGGTGAGGTGCACAAGACCCTCGAGAATGCCGCGCGAGTGCTCGACGTGCTCGTCAGCAACCGCTTCGGCCGCGACTCGACCGTGATCGCGCTCGGCGGCGGCGTGGTGGGTGACCTCGCCGGTTTCGTGGCCGCCTGCTATCAGCGCGGCGTCGCGCTCGTGCAGGTGCCGACGACGCTGCTCGCGCAGGTGGACTCCGCCGTCGGCGGCAAGACCGCGGTCAACCACCCGGGCGGCAAGAACCTGATCGGCGCCTTCCACCAGCCTGTAGCGGTGATCGCCGACACCGCGGCGCTCGCGACGCTGCCGCCGCGCGAGCTGCACGCCGGGCTCGCCGAGGTGATCAAGTACGGACTGCTGTGCGATGCGGCGCTGTTCGAGTGGCTCGAGGCGCATCTCGACGAGCTGCTCGCCGCGAGGCCCGAGGCGCTCGCGCACGTCGTGCGCCGCTCCTGCGAGATCAAGGCCATGATCGTCGGCCGCGACGAGCGCGAGGAGCGCGGCGACCGGGCACTGCTCAATCTCGGCCATACCTTCGGGCACGCGGTCGAGTCGGCCACCGGCTACCGCAAGTGGCTGCACGGCGAGGCGGTGGCGGCGGGCCTCATGATGGCAGCCGCGATGTCGCGCGAGCTCGGCCTGCTGAGCGCAGAGGAGCTGGTGCGCGTGCATGCGCTGATCGAGCGCGCGGGGCTGCCGACGCGCGGCGCGGGCGTCGAGCCCGCCGCGGTGCTCGAGCACATGGGTATCGACAAGAAGGTCCTCGGCGGGCGGCTGCGTCTCGTGCTGCTGCGACGTATCGGCAACGCGTTCCTCACGGCCGACTACGCCGACGAGGCGCTCGAGCGCACGCTCGCGGCGTACTGCGGTTGAGGCTCGCGTGAACGACACCGCGCCCGCCGCCGCTCCGCTCGCGTCCTACGCCGCGCACGATGAGCGCTCGCGCGGGCGGCGCCATCCCGAGCCGCCGCCCGAGCTGCGCGGCGAGTTCCAGCGCGACCGCGACCGCATCATCCACTCGAATGCCTTCCGCCGGCTGGTCTACAAGACCCAGGTGTTCGTGAATCACGAGGGCGATCTCTACCGCACGCGCATCACGCACTCGATCGAGGTCGCACAGATCGCGCGCTCGGCGGCGGTCGCGCTGCGCCTCAACGAGGCGCTCACCGAGGCCATCTGTCTCGCCCACGACCTCGGGCACACCCCCTTCGGGCACGCCGGCCAGGACGCGCTCAACGAGTGCATGCGCGATTACGGCGGCTTCGAGCACAACCTGCAGTCGCTGCGGGTGGTCGATGAGCTCGAGGAGCGCTACGCGGAATTCTCCGGTCTCAATCTCACCTTCGAGTGCCGCGAGGGGATCCTGAAGCACTGCTCGGTGCGCCACGCGCGCGAGCTGGGCGAGCTCGGCGAGCGGTTCCTCAAGCGCCGGCAGCCGGGGCTCGAAGCGCAGATCGCCAACCTCGCCGACGAGATCGCCTACAACAATCACGACGTCGACGACGGGCTGCGGGCGCAGCTGCTCACGGTCGAGGGACTGTGCGCGACGCGCATGTTCCGCCGCCAGCACGAGGCGGTGGTGGCGCGCTACCCGAACCTGAGCGAGCGGCGGCTGGTGCACGAGATCATCCGCCGCATGATCAATCACATCGTGCTCGATCTCATCCGCACCACGCAGTCGCACCTTGCGCGTACCCGACCCGCATCGATCGACGATGTGCGCGCGCAGTCACAGGCGCTCGCGGCCCTGAGCGAGGAGTGCCGCGCGGAGCATCTCGAGTTGAAAGAGTTTCTGCGCGAGCAGGTCTACCGGCACTACAAGGTGCTGCGCATGACGGCGAAGGCGCGTCGCGTCGTGCATGAGCTCTTCGATGCGTTTTCCAACGACGTCACGCTGATGCCGCCCGAGCATCGCGACCAGGCGTTGCAGGCGGAAGCCGCGCATCCGGGCGCCGGGCGCGCGCGCACGGTCGCGGATTACATCGCCGGGATGACCGATCGCTACGCGATTCTCGAGCACCGACGGCTCTTCGACCCCGCCGAACGCACCTGAGCGTTCCCGGCCGCTGCGGCGGCTAACTCATCCCGTTCCCGGTTTCCGTGCGCCGTTTCTCACCTGGCGAAGCTTGGCCGTTCGGCCACTCTGGACTCGTAACACACTGTTTCTTTTGAGTTTCTAGGCTACCAGCGCCACATAATGTCGTTATAAATTGACATAAGTGCCTGAGCTGACTAGAGTTATGTCACAAGAAAGCGCCCGCAGCATGAATAAGACAACCAGGGAAAAGGAAGCGGTACTGAGCGTGTTCGCGGGGCTCGTGCAACCGCTCATGCGCGTCGCGTTCGAGTTCGGAATCTCCGCGGGCG
>DASXKA010000221.1:0-7494 GCA_036497085.1 Steroidobacteraceae bacterium
GACTTGATCGGGCGGATACGGCGGATCGAGACGGTCAGCGGGTTCTCGAGCGGCTCACAGGTCTCCTCGTGGAAGGCGCGGAAGATCTCCTCGACCGGCCTGCCCATTGCGTCCTCGAGACGCCAGCCGGTGAGCTCCTCGGCGACCGGATTGATGTAGTCGATGGTCGAGTTGGCATCGGTGGTGATGACGCCGTCACCGATCGACTGCAACGTGATCTGCGCGCTCTCCTTCTCACGGAACAGCGCCTCCTCGTACAGCTTCCGCTCGGTGATGTCGAGCTCGACACCAACCAGGCGCAGCAGCCGCCCGTGCTGGTCGACGCGCGCGGTAGCGCGGCTGATCACCCAGCGCCACTCGCCGTTGCGGTGGCGCATGCGGTGGGTGCTCTCGAAGATCGGAGTCTTGCCGGCGACGTGATCGCGGATGGCGGTCTGTACCCGCGTCAGGTCGTCCGGGTGTACGAGGCTGCGCCAGTCGGGCGAGCCGTGCATGTCCTCGTCCGCGTAGCCAAGCATCGCCTTCCAGCGCGGCGAGAAATAGACCTCGTTGCTCTCTACGTCGAAGTCCCACAGGCCGTCGTTGGCGGCGGCCTGGGCCAGATTGGTGCGCTCCTCGAGCTTGGCGAGCCGCGCTTCGGTGCGGATGCGCTCGAGCCCGGTGGCGAGACTCGTGCCGATCAGCTTCATGAGCAGCTGCAGATTCACATCCCAAGCGCCGCGCGGCAGGGTGTGCGCCAGGCCGAGTATGCCGGCGGGCTTGCCCTGCACACGGAAGCTGATGAGCAGCGCTGAGCCCATCTGCAGATCCGCCAGTTTGGCAGCTTCCGCCGCCTGCTCCCTGCGCGGAGAGCTCGTGTCGCGCAGCTCCGAGAGCCGCAGGTGCTCGAGCCGGCCCCGCAGCCACGGCAGGCCGTCGAGGCCGACACCCGCGAGCCCCTCGGGCTTGCACTGCGCGAAGGCGCTGCGCGCGACCCGCACGTCCTGGATCACCGCCTGATCAGGATGCAGCGCGGCGAGAAAGGTGCAGTCGCATTCGGTGGCCTCGCGCAGCAGCTCGAGATTGCGCCCTACGCAGGCGTCCACCTCTTCGCGGCGCATGTTCTGGAAATCGACCGCGATCTTGGTGCACGCGACATCGAGACCGAGAACGGGCCTGGGCTGACGCCCTGTCCAGGCGTCGGCCGAAAGGATGTCGGACGCGGTGAAGTCCTGTGGCTTATCCGGCGGGGGCGGAGTCGCCATTTTATCCGTGACCTCCCTTTATCGAGCAGCAGGCTACTGCAAATGTCACGCCGGAGACCTGATACCCCGTCACGGAAGCAGTGATTCACTGCCGTTTTCTGAGGATTACGTAAGATTCTCGCACACTGATGCAGGATTACAAGGTAAAGCCCTGTTGAGACAAGGGTTGTCAGTTAACAAAATCCTCACATCGGCCGCGCCGCTGCCCCTTCGATGAGGCCCTCCCATGCCCTGATGACCCGCTCGGGCTCGATGCCGAGAATGCTGGGGCTGCCGCTCACGCTACCCGTGAGCGTAACGGCGGGGGTCGTCGCCCCTCCGGGGCGGTAGAGCCAGGGATCGATGTGACCGAACAGCGCCACGGTCGGACAGCCGAGCGCCGCCGCCGCGTGCGCCGGTCCCGTGTCCACGGCGATGAGGCTCTTCGCACGCTCGAGCAGCGCGAGCAGGCGCGTCACCGGCAGATCATTCGCGGCGTTGACGGCATCGCTCACGTCTGCCCGGCGCAGCACGTCGGCGATGAACGAGCTCTCGGCGCCCATTCCCGAGAAGACGATTGCCTGCTCCGGGCAGCGCGCGCGCACGGCCCGCACCACCTGCGCCCAGCGCTCCTCCGGCCAGTACTTGGCTGCTCCGGTGCGCGACCGCAGATGCCGCCGCGCCACGTGTCGGCTTCCGGGGTGGATGACCATCAAAGTGCGCCCGGCGAGCCCGCGCCGCGTGAGCCAGGCATCGAGCTCGCGCCGCGCGTCGTCGCCGACCTCGAGATGCGCAGCCCGCGCCGCTGCCGCAGGCGCCGTCGGCAGCAGGGCGCCGAACGCCGCAGGGGTCAGGGCGCCGAGGCGCAGGTAACGGTCGGCGAAATTCTCCCCCTCTAGGAACGGATACTCGGTCGAATCGCAGACGTAGCCCGCCGGTATCCCGCCGCGCGCGAGGAGGGCGCGGCCCTCGCCGCGGTCGCAGAACCAGGTGGGGCCGGCGCCGCGCGCCCTGAGCCACGCGACCAGCCGCTGCTGGCTCGGGCTCAGCCAGTAAGGCGTACGGCGGCTGCGCAGGATGAACATCCGCCCCACGGCGCGGTGCCGGGCGAGCAGCGGCTCTGACCAGGGCCCGGAGGCGATGACATCCACCGGCGTCCCGAAGCGCGCATATAGCTGCTCGAGCAGCACCGTCAGCAACACCATGTCCCCGAAAGCGCCGCAGCGCATGACCAGCGGGGGCCGCTGCGCGGCGCGTGCCAGGCCGGACGCCGGGGAGCTCATCCGCGTTGCCCGAGCGCGGCACGCGCCGTGCCGTAGAGGCGGTGGAGCTCGTGCTCCATCTCCTGCTGCAGTCGCTCGAAGCCGGCGGCATCCGTAACCCGTCGGACGTAACGCGGCGCCCCGATTGCGATCGCGATGCGTGCGAGAAAGGGTATCGGGATTACGAACTTGTCCCACTTGACGAGCCAGGCGTGCGAGGCCGCATACGCCATCGGCAGGATCGGGCGCTGCGACATCTGCGCGAGCAGCAGCGCGCCTGGCTTGAAGGCAAAGCGCGGCCCGCGCGGGCCGTCGGGCGTGATGACCGGGGAAACGCCGTCGCGGGTGAGCGCCTGGTAGTAGTCGCGCAGCGCCCGGGCGCCGGTGTGGGTGGAGGAGCCGCGGATCACTGCGCCGCCGAAGCGCCGCACCATCATGGCGCCGAGCTCGCCGTCGACCGATGGGCTGACGAGCCAGCCCGGAGCCAGGCCGCGCGCGCGCTGCTCGACCAGAAACTTTCCGCAATAGAGCTGGTGCTGGTGCCAGTAGCAGGGAATGAGGGACGGCGCGCGCGCGAGCGCAGCCGCCAGATGCTCCTCACCCTCGACGCGCACCACGCGGCAGGTGAGCCACCACGCCCGTATCAGCGCCACACCGAGCGGCGCCGCCACCGCGTACAGTGCGCGCCGCGCACGCGTCATCCGCCGGCTCGAGCGGGTCGCAGTCCTGTACAGCGTGTTGCGCAGGTGCCCGTCGTCGCCGTCGCTCATGGCGAGAACAGCTCCGCGAGCGGCACCGAGTGCGCTTCGAGACGGCCCACCGCGAGGCTCGTCATGACGCAGGCCAACGCGCCCGGAAAGAGCTCGAGCGGCAAGGCCCTGAGCGCCACGCCGCGACAGCGCGCGCCGCCCTCGAGGAGCTCGACGTCGCGTGCTTCGGTGAGGCGCGCGCCGCAGGCCTTGAGCGCCGCCTCGCGCGCCGCCCAGGCAGCCAGCCGTGCTGCGCTGCCGAGCTCGACGTCGAAGCCCACGAGCCCGTGCGCGACCGCGGCGCATCCCACCCAGGGACCGGAATGGCTGACGCTGAAATCGGGGTCCTCGCCCGCCGCGGCCGCCGCGCGCGCGAGACGCGGCTTCCCGCCCTCCGGAAAAACGAGCGCGCCGGGCGCGACCGGGGAGCCCGTGAGCTGGGTGAGCGCGCGCAGAGCGAGCGCCACGCCAGCGAGCGTCGCGGGCGCTGCGGCCGCATGTGCGGCGACCTCGAGACGCTTCGCATAGGGGAGCCTGGCGGCGAGCGCGCCTGCGGCCGCTTGCGGCCACTGACCGCGCAGGTCGGAGTGATATAAGATTAAGGTTTGGCTTTCAACAGCTTGCATGACCGCCGCCGCGCCCGCGAATAGCCTTCCTCCCGAGGCCGAGCTGCAATTCGACGTAGGCTCCACCGACGATTCGCTGGAGCACATGATCCAATTGTTTGCCCGCCACGGCGACACGTATCGCGTGTTCGTTCCGGCACGCAGATCTTATACCTATGTCATCCATCACCCGGACGACGTGAAGCGGGTACTGGTCGGCAATCACCGCAACTACACCAAGGGCCTCGGACTCGATCGCGTCAAGATCCTGCTCGGCAAGGGCATCATGACCAGCGAGGGCGAGCTGTGGAAACGCCAGCGCTACATGATGCAGCCGCTGTTCCACCGCCGCGTCATCACCGAATTCGCGCAATTGATCGCCGCGGCCAACGATCGCTTCATCGCCCGCTGGGAGGAGCTGGCCCGGCGCGGCGAGCTGCTGAATCTCACCGACGAGATGAGCGAGTTGACGCTGGAGATCGTCCTGCGCTCGATCTTCGGGCGCGACCTCGACCGCCTCACGCAACAGCTCGGAGGCAACCCTTTCGAGGTGGTGACCCGGGAGCAGAGCCGGGATCTGCAGTTCGCATACAAGTTCCGCTCACTGACCAAGCTCGTAGCCCAGCTCGTCGCGCGGCGGCGCGCTGAGCCAGAGGAGCATTTCGACTACGTCGCCATGCTGATGGAGGCGCGCGACAAGGAGACCGGGGCGCCCATGGGCGAGCGCGAGCTCATCGACGAAGTCATGACACTGATCGTCGCCGGGCACGAGACCACGGCGAGCGGGCTCAACTGGACCTGGTATCTGCTGTCGCAGCACCCCGAGGCCGAAGCGGGGGTGCACGCCGAGCTCGATGCGGTGCCGGAGGTCGCGGCGCCGAGCCTCACCGAGATGGAGGCCCTCGCCTACACCGGCCAGGTCGTGAACGAGGCGCTGCGGCTCTATCCGCCCGGGTGGCTGCTGTCGCGGCGCACGATCGCCGCCGACGTGCTCGGCGGCTTCGAGGTTCCCCCCGGCACCAACGTACTGCTGCCGCTCTACCTGCTGCACCGGCACCCGCGCTACTGGAAGGATCCCGATCGCTTCTGGCCCGAGCGCTTCGCGCCCGCGCACGAGGCCGAGCGGCCGCGCTTCGCGTATATGCCGTTCGCCGCCGGCCCGCGCCACTGCATCGGCGAAACCTTCGCGCTCTACGAGATGCTCATGCACCTCTACAAGGTGGCGCGCCGCTACCGCCTGGTGTACGTGCCCGACAAGCCGCTCGAGCTCGAGGCGCAGATCAACCTGCGCACCCGCCATCCGCTGCACATGAGGCTCCTGCCGCGCCGATGATCAAGGCCACGACCCTCACCGAGGTGCTGGAAGCCAACCGCGCCTTCCCGCGCAGCGTCACCTACCTCGAGGGAGAGAACGACTCGCGCAGCGTGTCGAGCGGCGAGCTCTTCGAGCGCGCCCTCGGCATCCTCTATCACCTCCAGCGCATCGGCGCGCAGCGCGGCGACAAGCTGATCCTGTTCCTCGGCAGCAACGAGCAGTTCATCGACGTGTTCTGGGCGGCGATCCTCGGCGGCATCGTGCCCGTGCCGGTGGCGCTCGGCATCAGCGACGAGCACCGCCACAAGCTGCTGCGCATCGCACGCAAGCTGGGATCCCCGTTCCTGTACACCGAGCGTCGTTCGCTCGAGCGCATCGGCGCCTTCGCGGCCACCGCCGGGGAGACTCAGCTGTTCGAGAGCCTGCGCGGGCGCACCTTCCTGGTCGACGATCTGGACGACATCTCGCGCGCCGGCAGCATCCAGCGCGTCGAGCCCGAAGACGTGGCCTTCATCCAGTTCTCCTCGGGCTCGACGGCGGCACCTAAGGGTGTGGTGCTCACCCACCGCAACGTCGTCGCCAACTGCCGCGGTGCGAGCGAAGCGGCGGGTTTCAACGAGGACGACGTGAGCCTCTCGTGGATGCCGCTCACGCACGACATGGGGCTCATCGGCTTTCACCTCGTTATGTTCGCTAACCGGGTGCACTCGCACCTCATGCCGACCGAGCTCTTCATCCGCCGGCCGCTGCTGTGGCTCACGCTCGCCTCGCGTATCCGCGCAACGATCCTGTGTTCGCCGAACTTCGGCTACAGGCACTACCTCAAGGTACTCGGCGAGCGAGTGGTCGAGGGCCTGGATCTCTCCGCCGTGCGCCTGATCTTCAATGGCGCCGAGCCGATCTCGGTAGAGCTGTGCGAGGAGTTCCTGACGCGTCTCGCGCCTGCACGCCTCAGCCGCAACGCCATGTACCCGGTGTACGGGCTCGCGGAGGCTTCGCTCGCAGTGAGCTTCCCGCCGGTCGGCGCGCCCTTGAAGACCATCACACTCAATCGCCACCGCTTGAACTCCGGCGACCCGGTGGAGCCGGTGGCCGCGGAGGATCCGAATGCGCTGCGGCTGGTGAGCGAGGGCAAGGCGATTCCGTACACCCGGGTACGCATCGCCGGCGATGACGACCAGGAGCTCCCCGAGGATCGCATCGGCCACGTGCACATGACGGGCGACAACGTGACGCGCGGGTATTTCGAGGATCCGGCGGCCAACGCCGCCGCCTTTACCGCCGACGGCTGGTTGCGCACGGGGGACCTGGGGCTGCGGCACGGCGGTGATCTCTACATTTCCGGCCGCGCCAAGGAGATCATCTTCGTGAACGGCCAGAACTATTACCCGCACGACCTCGAGGCCCTCGCGCAGCGCGCCCCGGGCCTCGAGCTCGGCAAGGTGGTGGCCTCCGGCGTGCGGCGCCGTGGCGCCGAGACCGAGCAGCTCGTGCTGTTCGTGCTGCACCGGAGCGGAGCCGCGGATTTCCTGCCGCTCGCCACGCAGGTGTCGCGGCTCATCAATGAGCAGACCGGGCTCGAGGTCGCGGAGGTGATCCCCGTCAAGCGCATCCCCAAGACCACGAGCGGCAAGATCCAGCGGCACCTGCTCGAGGGCAGCTATGTCGACGGCGAGTTCGACGCGGAGCTCGCCGAGCTCGCGGCGCTGCGCGCGGCGCAGCGCGGGCCCGCGCACCGCGAGCGCAGCGAGCTCGAAGAGCAGCTGAAAACCATCTGCGACGCCGCGCTCGAGGGCAAGCGCGTCGACGTGAACGACAACCTGTTCGAGGTCGGCGCGAGCTCGCTGAAGCTCATCGAGATTCACGAGCAGATCGACCGGCTCTATCCCGGCCAGATCGACCTCACCGAGCTCTTCGACTTTCCGACGATCGCCGAGCTCGCCAAGCACCTCGAGGGCAAGCTCGCCGCCTGAGGGCGCCCGCACGCACGCCCCCGTTCCTGCTGGTGCGGGCCGGCAAGGGCGGGGGCGGCCCGGTGGCCACCCACTGACCTTTTGTGTCTATAATCATTGGATTATGGTGCCTGAGACGCTTACCGCCACGACCGCCCCCGGCCGCTGCGAGCACCGCCTGAGCGGGTGTGGCATACGCCCCACGGCGCAGCGCGTGCGCATCGCGTCCGTGCTGCTCTCGGCCCCGCAGCACCTTTCCGCGGAACAGATCCTCGCCCACCTGCGCTCGAGTGGCGCGCGCGTCTCCAAGGCAACCGTGTACAACACGCTGAACCTGTTCGCCTCGCGCGGCCTTATCCGCCAGCTCTCCGTCGATGGTGCGCGCGCC
>DASXKA010000222.1:0-2169 GCA_036497085.1 Steroidobacteraceae bacterium
TTCGCGGCCGCGGCGCAGCGCGGGCTCGAGGTGCTGGTCCCGCAGATGCCGGCGTTCCTTGAACACGCGCGGCATATCGCCGCCGCGCTGCGCGGGCTACCGGATGTCACCGTGATTCCTGACCCTCCGCAAACCCCGCTATTTCACATCCATGTGCGCGGCGATCGCGATGTCCTCATGCGACGCGCGCTCGACCTCGCCCTCGAGCGACGAGTATGGCTCTTCGGGGCGCTCAGGCCTGCGCTCGTGCCGGGCACGAGCAAGGTCGAGATCAATATCGGTGAGCCGGCCCTCGAGATCTCCCCCACCGAGGTGGCCGAGCTTTTCACCCTGCTGACCGACCAGTAGACCAGCGCACGGGCTTACCGGCATGCGCGGGCCCGCTCGTCCGCGCCGGCCGTCCCATCTGGCAATCAGTTGGCCTCGAGGCCCTTGGCTCGAAGCTCGGCGATCGCCTCGGCGCTCTTGTTCAGTGCCTCGAGCTTCATCCCACGGAGGATCGCCGGCGCCTTGGTGAACTGGATGTCTCGGTAGTCGACAACCTGGACGTGATTGCCCCAGGGGTCGCGGAAGTCGAGCGAGCCGGCCGCCTGCACGTTGACGTCTTGTGCTCGCAAGCGGTCGCGCACGGCCTCCTTGTCGTCTACCACAAGGCCGAAGTGCCGCGAATCGTCAGGTGGCTGGGTGCGGCCCGAGGTGAGGGCAATGAATTGGTCGCCCATATCAATGAAGGCCATCCGGTTGCCGTGACGTCCGCGTAGCTCAAAATCGAACACACGTCGGTACCACGCGAGCGCCTCGTCGATGTCGTCGACTTCAAGCGCGATGTGGTTGATTCCAACCAGGCGTGCCATGGCTTGATCAGGCACCGTAGCGCGCTGGCGAAGCGGACGTTCAGGCGACCGGCGGTGGGATCCCTTCGGCGCTGGCGGGAAGCGCCGGATCCCATTCGCACACCGTGCAGGCGTGGCCGAACGCCGAGCGGGCGAACTCGAGCACGGCTTGCCGCGGGTTGGGGCTGGCGCGTGCGTCGTCCCAGTCGAGCACGTACTCGCCGAGCGACGGTTCCCACCTGGCGGCCGCAGAAGCCAACGTTGCGGCACCGAACCCCTCCGGCGCCGGGTACGCGTACGCGTAGAAGGCCGCCTTCTCGTAGCGTGCGTCTCCGGGCCACCAGCCGACTGCAACCTCCTGCGAGTCCATCGCGTTGCGCATGATGAAGTCGTCCGAGGGCGGATCGGCACTAAGGCCGGAAAACAGGTTCACGGCCAGGTCGAACGATCCCCACCAGGCGTTGACCGGCGTCGACCGTCCGCGATAGGGGGCTCGGAACTCGGCGAGCGCGAGCGCCGCATGAGTCGCCGCCTTGAAGTACGCGGCGACCTGGCCGGGGTCGTAGCGCGCGTGCTCCTCGTCTTCGTCGAGCAGCGCTGACCATGGCACCTCCTGCGGCGTGAGGTTGATCTCGACCGGGCCGGCGCAGCGGCCCACTGCCGCCAGCACCTCCCGCGTGACCTCGCCAACCGATCTGTCCGGCGCGAGTGGGATGCGTTCCGCGCAACCGCCGCTGTTCTCCACCACAGCCTCATGCGTGCGCAGATCGAGCGCCACGACCAGCGCTCCCGCGCCGTTCGGCTCCGGCAGCGGCGCCGTCTCCCAGCCACGCGCGGTCAGGCGCAGCGCCGCGTGCTGCAGCTGCGGCTCGGGCGGCGCGAGTGCCGCCGCCAGCTTGCCGAGGACCTGTGTGTGAGCGTGGAGCGTGTCGCACGTAGCCTGCCACTGCTCGTAGGGGAGCGCCGGCCAGTCGACGGACATGATGCGCACGCTACCGCTCATCCACCGCCGATGCCCACTGGGGCGGTCACCGGTCTGAAGAAACTGTGATCAGCGCGTCATGCCGGCGGGTGCTCGAGCAACGCCTCGAGCGTCACGCCGCTTGCAACGGACTCCGGGTGCTCGCTGACGACGTCCGAGCCGGGGCGCGCGTACTCGTCCCGGCGCTTTATCAACAACCACTGCGGCTTGAGCCCACCGCGGGTTCGCTGTAACGCAAAGCCGCCGCGGAGCTTCTGGCCGTGCAGCACGAAGACCGCGTGACCGCGGTCGAGAGCCTCCGGCCAGGGAACCCGACCACCCTGCTCGTACTCGCCGCGATCCCAAATGATCACG
>DASXKA010000223.1:0-41041 GCA_036497085.1 Steroidobacteraceae bacterium
CGCGCCCCCCGATATGGCACGGGTGCTCGCACCCGCCTGCAAAACGCGGCTTTTCGGATCGGCGCGCCCGTAGCTCAGTTGGATAGAGTACCTGGCTACGAACCAGGGGGTCGGGAGTTCGAATCTCTCCGGGCGCGCCAAATAATCAAGGTCTATTCCGGCCACATCGCTGACACTCTAGCGACGAAGGGGTCTTGGGCGCTGGTGACGCGCCCGGGTTCCTGATCTAAGAAGCCCGCATAAAGCTCACCAGCCAGATCTTCTCCTCGACTTGTTTCACTCCCACCTTCTGCCCGGCGAAGGCCTGGCTGAGGTTGATCTTCAACGGTGAGCACCTCACGTCCGCGGCACGAGGATGCCCCGGTGCGATAAGCCGAGGTGAAACCGGAGTGACGTTCGGAGGTCTGGAGACCAACATCAAGGGCATCGTCAGCCAGGGTTACGCAGATGGACCTTTGGATTGCATCCCCCACTTCCCCGGCCCACCGAGTAAGCCGCTGGGCCCTTCTCCGCAGTGCCGGCACGACGCGCCGCGTGGATCTCCTACGTTGCACGACCAGAGCTGTCACCGCGCTCGCAATCGGGGTCTCGCTGCTCGCGCCAGCGCAAGCTTCGAATATCGCTCCGGGCTTGTACATTGCATCCGGACATACGATATATGTCGGTGTCCGACACGACCCGCCTGACCCAGCATCAAACGACTTCTTCGATCCTGCTTCGCAGCGCACAGGCAATCTGCACGCAATGCAGGAGCTGCGCCTTCGAAGCGGAATCCTGGAAGAGCGGCGCGTTGTCGAAGCGGCAGAAGGGCGGCTCGGCTACTCGCTTTACTATGCGGGCGAAAGCCCGCGCGCTACCGTGATCCTCATCCACGGCAATGACGCGGAAACGCGAGAAATGGGGTTCATCATCCCCTTTTTCGTATGCAACGGAATCAATGTCATCAGCTACGATCAGCGCGGCGTGGGGGAGTCCGCTGGCGACTGGTTTCTAAACGGACCAAGCCAGAGAGCCGATGACATCGCTGCCATCTACGATGCAATGCGCGGCGAACCGCGCGTTGATTCGCGCCGGATCGGCGTGTGGGGCTTCAGCAACGGAGGTTGGACGGCACCGGTGGTGTCGGTGCACCGCCCAGTCGCTTTCATGATCCTGAAGAGCGCGCCCACAGAATCCCTGGCGCGAAACATTGACTATGAAGTCGAGCAGACGATGCGCCGGCACAATGTCGAAGACGCAGCGCCGCAGGCTATAGCACTCTGGCATGCCTTCGAGCAGGCACTGGATGGCACCGTCTCGTGGAGTTATACAAAAAGCCTGTATGACCTCTACGAAAAACAACCATGGTTCAAGTACTCATTGATGCCGGACCTCGGCATCTCCATTCCGCCACCGCCCTCGAAGATTGAGGGACTGCGCCGCCTTGTCACGTTCGACCCAACGGACACGTTACTCGGCGTTGCGGCTACCCCTACGCTGGCGCTCTACGGCGCGCTTGATCGAAATGTCGACGCCGCAGACTCGGCGGCACATTTGCGCGAATACCTCACACGCGCGGGAAATCATGATGTCACGATCAAGGTCTATCGCAATGCTGGACACCAGCTCGTTGCCTCGAAGAGCGGCTATAACGGAGATCCCACGCTTCCCGAGCGATTCGTTCCGCAGTACCCGCAGATCATGATCACGTGGCTGGCGCAGCGGGGATTCACGCGGGAGCGTACGCCGTAAGGTCAACGACCCGACTATGCGCGACGAGCGTGCGGTATTGCCGAAATCGGACGTGAGGCTTCGGGCATCCGGCCGCGTCAGGCAGCCGGCCGCGTCACTGGAGTCGCGCGGACCGATCACCCGCTGTTCGCTTCCTCCACTTCCGCCTGCTCCACCAGCATGACTTCGCATGCACCCGGTCCACTGTCGCTGCGCGTCATCGAGGTGTGTATGTATGCGCCGTCATCGCGCACGCCGTCGACCAGAAAGCCACGCAGGTGTACAACCTGACCGACGCGCAAACGTTCGAGTTGGCGGCGCGTCGCCCGGTCGGCGGGAATCACGTGAGTATTGGCGCTGTGCTCGATCACGACCTGTCGTGGGATCGGCAGCTCCTGCTGTCTCGGCATCCACGAGTAGAAGCGCCCGCCCTGGCTGATCCTGAAGGCGCTCAGAACGCGATTGTCCGACATGGGTCCCCAACCGAGCGCCAGATCCTCCGGGATGAGATCGGAGAGCAGGTCGAAATGGTAGTCCTCGCGACTGAGAATCCGGGCCGTGATGTCGTAGCGCGCCCGCGGCGTAAGTTGCCAGCGACCCAGGGTCGTCGCCGTCGGCGCCGACTCCAGGTCCGTCTGCAGCGGCTCGGTGGGGGCAATGGCTCCGTCCCGAGGGTGCACGGGGCGCAACTGCCACCTGTTGCAGGCCTGCCAAAGCCCAGCTACTGCTAAAACGGTTAAGAGAACGGCACGCAGGTCCATGGTTGTTGATTATCGGAGTGCTCCGGGTCGTCTCGCCGTGGGTTGAATCGACTCCGCCGGCAAAGGAACGTGAGCCGCGTCGCAGGCTGGCGGGCGTGTGCGCTGTGCACGCCGCTACGGCTCCCTCCGTGACTCCGCTCACAGATAGCAGCGGCCGAGCCTCGGGGAGCGGGCGCTGCCGGCAAAATGCCCACATGAGCATGATTAAACTGGTCCTCGGCACGGCCCTGGGCTTTCTCATCGCCCAGGGCCTGTTGCATGGCCTGCGACGGTTGATCGGCTGGCTGGAGCACGGCGGTGTGCTGGCTCGGGCGCGCGCGCTGCGCGCCAATGCGGAGTCGACGGTCCTCGGCGCTCTGATCAGATACGCGGCCCCGCTCGGGATCGGCGCGGCGCTCATCACGCTCGGCGTCTGGGCACTCAACGACTATCTCGCGGCGAAGTCCGCGTTCAACGCCGAAGCCAGTCTGTTCGACTCTTCCGCCGCAGCAACGGAGCCGGAGCAGGCGGCGCCGCGGGTCCGGAGCGCGTCGCTCAGTCCTCGTCCCGCTGCCCCCGCGGCCCTGGACGAGACGGCCGGCACGATTCCCGACCCTTATGCCGATCCGGAGTTCCAGGTGCAACGCAAGCCGCACCGTGCAAGCGGCGCAGCGAGCCTCAAGGAGAGGCTGGTACGGAAGTCCGAAGCCCGCGCACGCGAGGCGCTGCTGCGCGAGGTCAAGCAGCATGTCGATCGCTCGCAGTACGACTGCGAGGCCGCCGAGCACGCCGGCAGATATCTGAAGGCCGGCCTCGATGTCTGGGGATTTGCGGCCTGGCAGGGCAAGTACTATCCGGTCGTCAACTACCGCGGCGCCACTCTCGAGCGCTGCCGAGGCATCAGGAACGTGGTCGCCTCATCGGTCGACCTGCAGTCGGCCGTCGCCCAGCAGAACGAGCCGGACCCCGGGCGCTGATGCGAGGCCCCGCGCGGGCGACCGCGCCCATGCACTAGACTCGCAGGACCTGAAGCCGCTCGGGGGTCTCGCGATGGCCGACGCATGGGGCGAGCGCATGCCGCGCTCGGTGGGGCTGCTCAACGCCGTCGCCGTGTCGATCGGCATCACCATCGGCAGCGGAATCTTCCGCGTCCCCGCCACGGTCGCGGGTCTCCTCCCTGATCCCGGGTCGGTGATCCTCTGCTGGGTGTTAGGCGGCGTCATGGCGCTGTGCGGGGCGCTCACCTACGCCGAGCTCGCCGCTTCGCTGCCGCGCTCGGGCGGCATGTTCGCCTACATTCTCGAAGCGTTTGGTCCCGTTCCGGCCTTCCTGTTCGGCTGGGCGGAGCTCACCGTGGTCCGCGCCGCGGCGCTCGGTGCCATCGCCACCATCTTTGCGGAGTATCTGGGTTATTTCATCCCGCTGACGGCGTTCGAGGTGCGCGAGGTCGCCGCGCTCGCCATCATCGTAGTCGGTGCGCTGAACTACGTCGGCTTACGGCGTGCCGCCGCGGTTCTCAGCGTGACCACCTACGTCAAGTACGCTTTGGTCGTGGTGCTTGCGCTGCTGGCCTGCAGCGCGCGCGGCGCCAGCGCGGCGCATTTCACCCCGCTATGGAGCGGCGCGGCGTCGCTGTCGCTGATCGCCACGGCGCTCATCCCGGTGATGTGGACCTACGACGGCTGGGCCGATCTGGCGTTCATCGGAGGCGAGATCCGCGATCCACAGAAGACGCTGCCGCGCGCCCTCATCGCCGGCTGCGCGAGCGTCGCGCTCGTCTACCTGCTGGTGAACCTTGCCTTCATCTACGTGCTGCCGCTGCCGGAGGTGGCGGGCTCGAAGCTGATCGCGACGACGGTCGCGACCCGCATCCCGCTGCTCGCCGGCATCGGCGCGGGGTTGATCGCGGGACTGGTGATGCTCGCCACCTTCAGCGGGCTGAACGCCTCGATGATGGTCGGAGCGCGGATCTTCTACGCGATGGGCGATCGTGGCCTGTTGTTCAGGGCCGTCGCGCGCATCTCGCCGCGCTTCGACAGCCCTTCGGTGGCAATCGGGATCTGCACCGCACTCGGTGTGGTGTACGTGCTGGAAAATGACTTCGCGCAGCTCGCCGACAAGTTCATCCTGGGGATCTGGCCCTTCTACGCGCTCGCCGTCGCGGCGGTCTTCGTGCTGCGGCGGCGGCGCCCGGAGCTGCCGCGCCCGTATCGCGTGTGGGGTTATCCGTTCGTGCCGGCGGTGTTCCTCGTGGCCTCGGCCGGCATGGTGGCGAACGCGCTCGTGACCGACCCAGCCAACACGGGCGTCACGCTGCTGATCATCGCCGTCGGGCTTCCGGTGTACTGGCTGCGCGGCCGCGTGGCGGGCCTTCGGCTAAGATAGCGCGCCCACACGAAAGGCCCCATGAGCTCGCGCCCAGCCGGCAACCCCGCGTTCGTCTTCATATTCATCGCCGTGCTGGTCGACTCGATCGGCTTTGGCATCATTCTGCCGGTGTTGCCGCGGCTCATCATGGAGCTGACCGGCGTCACCGTGGACCGCGCGGCCGGCTACGGCGGGTGGCTCGCGTTCGTGTACGCCCTGCTGCAGTTCTTCTGCGCGCCGGTACTGGGAAACCTGAGCGATCGATTCGGGCGGCGGCCGGTGCTGCTGTTCGCTCTGTTCGCGCTTGGGGTCGACTACCTCATCATGGGCTTCGCGCCCGCGGTCGGCTGGCTGTTCGCCGGCCGCGCGATCGCCGGGATCGCCGGCGCCTCCTTCACGCCCGCGTATGCGTACGTCGCGGACATCAGCCCGCCGGATAGGCGCGCGCAGAACTTCGGCCTGATGGGCGCGGCCTTCGGCATCGGATTCATACTAGGTCCCGCCATCGGCGGTCTGCTCGGTGGCCTGAGCCCGCGCGCCCCGTTTTTCACCGCCGGCGCCATCGCGCTCGCCAACGGCACCTTCGGTCTGTTCGCCCTGCCGGAGTCGCTGCCGCAAGCCGCGCGCCGCCCGTTCGAATGGCGGCGGGCCAATCCGCTCGGAACCTTGCGGCAGATCCGCAGGTTCCCGGCCGTGATGTGGCTGCTCGCGGCGCTGTTTCTGTGGCAGGTCGGCCACCAGGTGCTGCCGAGCACCTGGGCCTTCTATACGATCTCCAAGTTCCACTGGACCAGCGCTCAAGTCGGCTACTCGCTCGCCTTTGTCGGGGCGGTGATGGCGATCGGCCAGGGACTGCTCACGCGAGTGCTGATTCCTTCGCTCGGCGGCGAGCGGCGCGCCGCGGCGGCCGGCATGGCCGCGGCTGTGATCGCCTACGTCGGCTACGCGCTCGTTCCCGCCGGCTGGATGATGTACGCGGTGTCACTCTGCACGTTCATATTTGCGCTCAGCTATCCCTCGATGAACGCGCTCGCCTCGCGGCAGATTCCCGCCAACGCGCAGGGTGAGCTCCAGGGCGCGGTGGCGAGTCTCTACAGTCTCAGCTCGATCTTCGGTCCGCCCCTGATGACGCAGATCTTCGGCTATTTCTCGCGGCAGGATGGCGCCGTGCATCTTCCGGGGGCCGCGTTTCTCACTGCGGCGCTGCTCACCATGCTCTGCGGGGCATTGTTCGCCAAGGCGATGCGGCTGGCCCCGCAGCACGCCGAAGCGACCGCTCCTTCTCAGGCATCTGGAGGCTGAATGTCCCTGCGCGCATCTTTGCTACTCCTCGCGCTCCTGTGCGCCCCGGCAGACTCCGCGCTTGCCGCGGGCGGCCCGGCAGAGGCAGCGGCACTACCGCCGATCCGGCACGTGTTCGTGCTGGTGCTCGAGAACATGACCTATTCGCATACCTTCGCCGCGGACTCGGACGCGCCCTATCTCGCCAAGACGCTCCCGGCGCAGGGCGCGCTGCTCACGCAGTACTACGCGATCGGACACGCGAGCCTCGACAACTACGTGGCGATGATCAGCGGTCAGGCGCCGAACCACGAGACGCAGCTCGACTGTCCGACGTTCAGCGAGTTCAGGCTGAGCGCGCCGGCGCTCAACGCGGACGGCCAGGCGCTCGGCGCGGGCTGCGTGTACCCGCCGATCGTCAAGACCCTGCCGGATCAGCTGGAGGCCGCGGGCCTCACCTGGCGGGCCTACATGGAGGACATGGGCAACGACCCGCACCGTGAGCGTGCCACCTGCGGACACGTGCCGGTCGGCGCAGCCGACCCTACCAGTGTGGCGCAGCGCGGCGATCAGTACGCCGCCAAGCACAACCCGTTCGTGTACTTCCACACGATTATCGACGATACGGCACGCTGCGACGCGCGCGTGGTGAATCTCAGCCGTTTGCCCGCGGATCTCGGCAGCGCCGCCGCCACCCCCAACTTCGTGTTCATCACACCGAACCTCTGCAGCGACGGCCACGATCCCAAGTGTGTCGACGGGCGCGAGGGCGGGCTCGTCGCAATCAACGCCTTTCTCACGCAGTGGGTGCCGCTCATCGTCAATTCCGCGGCGTTCCGCGCCGACGGCATGCTCATCGTCACGTTCGACGAGGCTGACGGGGTCGGGCGGGAGGGCTCGGGCGCTTGCTGCGGCGAGCGGCCGCTGCCGGGCGCGCGTTACGCGCCGGGTTTCAACGGCCCAGGCGGCGGGCGCGTCGGCGCGGTCGTGCTTTCGCGGTTCGTGAAGCCCGGATCGCTGTCAGCCGTGCCGTACAATCACTACTCCCTCCTCAAGACCGTCGAGGCGATCTTTGCCCTGAACCCGCTCGGCTACGCGCGGGCCGCGGGCCCGCAGGCATTCGGGCCGGACGTCTTTACCGGCGCCGCGCCGCATCCACCCGCTCGATGAGATCGTTGACGAGCGGGTTCGGGCGGAAGAGGGGGCTGAGGAAGCCCTGCTGCGGCGAGAAGGTGACCTCGCGGCCGAAGCGCCCGGCGTTGCGCAGAGTGAGCGTGATACGCGGAGGGTTGGTGATGCCCGAGTAGCTCACGTTGATGATCTCGGCGAGAGGGATGCGCTCCTCCTCCTCGCCGAAGCGCACTCGCAGCGCATCGCCCTCGTCCACGACTTCGTCGGCCAGATCGAACACCAGCTTCCGCAGGACGACATAGACAACTATCGCCACCGCCAGGGGCGCCGCTAACACCGGCCAGGGAGGGGCGTTGGGGTGGCCTCGCGTCAGTAGCAGCGGCGCCACCACGCCGAGGGCTATTACCCCGAAGAGC
Source organism: Steroidobacteraceae bacterium (assembly GCA_036497085.1). GTDB lineage: Bacteria > Pseudomonadota > Gammaproteobacteria > Steroidobacterales > Steroidobacteraceae > 13-2-20CM-66-19. The sequence goes on from DASXKA010000223.1 coordinate 7,646, forward strand.
AGGTAGGGCAGAACCCGCTTCTGGAAGAAGGTGTTACGCGAAGAAATGCGCTTCCCGGTGAGCACGCGGCCTACCCCTTTCGTATAGTCGACAAATAATTGCCGAGGCAGTAATCTTATCAGCAGTAATTCCAGGCGCGGCGGCCCACGGGCTGCCAGCGGGCGTCCCGTGAGTCGCAGAGCCACCATCAGAGCCGAGCAGCCGGCGGCGGCGCAAGTCCCGGAGGGGGGATTGAGCGTCGGGTACCTCATGGCGCGCGCCCGCGCCTCGCTCCTTGCGGGGCTCGATGCCGAGCTCGCGCCGTTCGGCCTCAACGCGATGCAATACGCGGCGCTCAAGCATCTCGGCGACGGTATCGCGCGCACCGCCGCGGACTTGTGCCGGCACATGTACTACGACACCGGGTCCATGACGCGCATCCTCGACCGGCTGGAGGAGAAGGGGCTGGTGCGGCGCGAACGCTGCCGGGACGATCGCCGGGTAGTCTTCCTGCGCGTGGCCGCGGCCGGGCGCGCGCAGCTGCCGCGGCTGCGGGCCGTGGGGAGCCGGGTGCTCGAGGATCACCTGGCCGGATTCAACGCCGCCGAGGTGGAGAGCCTCAAGAGTTACCTAGGGCGCATGATCGAAAACGGAAGAACGGGCAAATCATGATCACCCACAGGTCTCCCACATTCGCGCTGTTGCTCGGCGCGGCACTCGCGGCCGCGCTCTGCGCATGCGTCGACTCCGGCGGCTGGAAGGCCGCGCCGCAGCTCGCTCCCGCCCAGCTCACCGCCGAGCGCAGCCTCACGGGCACGCCGGTCGATGCCGCGGCCTGGCCGGCGGAAGGCTGGTGGCATGCCTTCGGTGACCCGCAGCTCGATGCGCTCGTCGCCGAGGCGATTGCCGGCAGCCCGTCACTCACGGCTGCCGAGGCGCGGCTGCGCGGTGCGCAGGGTCAGGCGCTCGCGGTCGGCGCGCTCCAGCTCCCGGGCGTCGCGCTCGATGCGCAGGCGACCCGCCAGCGCTACCCAGAGAACGGCATTTACCCGCCACCCTACGCGGGCAACTACTACACCGACGGGCGTGTGGCGTTCGACCTGAGCTACGACATCGACTTCTGGGGCCGTAATCGCGCGCTGCTCGCCTCGGCCCGCTCCGGAGTGGACGCAGCCGCCGCCGATCGCGCCGCGGCGCGCCTCGCGCTCGCCGTGGCGGTGGTGCGTGCCTACGTCCAGCTCGACCTCTGGTATTCGCTGCTCGACGTCGCCAACGAACAGCTCAGGCAGCAGAGCTCGATCCTCGAGCTCACGCAGCAGCGGGTCGACGCCGGGCTCGAGAACGTCGCGCGCGTCAAGCAGTCCGAGGCCAGCCTCGCCTTCGCTCGCGCCGGCATTGCCGCGGCGGAGGCCAACATCGACCTCGCGCGCCACCAGCTCGGCGCGCTCGCCGGCTCAGGTCCCGATCGTGGCGAGACCCTGACGAGGCCGCATCTCAGCGCGCCGGCCGCCATTGCGCTGCCCGCAGCGTTGCCCGCCGATCTCCTTGGTCGCCGCCCGGACGTCGCTGCGGCGCGTGCCCAGGTGCAGGGGGCGGCTCAGGGGGTGAAGGCGGCGGAGGCTGACTTCTATCCCAACGTGAATCTCGCGGCGTTCGTCGGGCTGCAGAGCATCGGCCTCGACAAGCTGTTCGAGGGCTCGGCCACCATCGCCGGGGCGACGCCGGCGCTCAGCCTGCCGCTGTTCAACCGCCGGCAGCTGCGCGGTGCGCTCGAGGCGCGGCAGGCGCAGTTCGATGCGTCCGTCGGTCAATACAACCAGACCCTGATCGACGCCGTACACGACGTGGCCGACGTGGTGACGAACTGGCGGGCACTCGAGCGCGAGAGCGCCGAGCAGCGCGCCGCGCTCGCCGCCGCGCAGCGCGCCTACGATCTGACCACTGAGCGCTACCGGGCCGGGCTCGACAACTACCTCACCGTGCTGTCGACGGAGAATCAGCTGCTGTTCGCGCAGGCCGCGGGCGCGCAGCTCACCGCCCAGCGCCTCAGCTTCAGCGTCGATCTGGTGCGTGCCCTCGGCGGCGGCTACACGCCGCCGGCGCCGGCGGGCTAAGGGCGGTTGACTTCATGGACGCCTCCGTCAAGACGACTGCGCCCATGGCGAGCCGCCTGCAGCAGCTGCGCCGCACCTGGCTCGTGGTCCTGTCGGTCACGGTCGCTGTCATCGCACTGGCCACGCTCGCCTGGTGGTGGCTCTATGCGAGCGGCTACGAGAGCACCGAGGACGCTTACGTCGCCGGCGATCTGGTCGGCGTGATGTCGCAGGTGAGCGGCACCGTGGTGTCGATCGGCGCCGACGAGACCGACCGCGTGCAGGCCGGACAGGAGCTGGTGCGGCTCGATGCCACCGATTACCGCATCGCGCTTCAGGATGCCGAGCAGCAGCTCGCGCGCGCGGTGCGCCAGGTGCACACCGTGTTCGCCAATCGTGATGAGCTCACCGCGCTGGTCGCGCAGCGGCGCGCCGATCTCGACCGCGCGCAGTCCGACCTGGCGCGCCGCCGCGGTCTCACCGCGAGCGGCGCGGTCTCCGCCGAGGAGCTCGGCCACGCGCAAGACGCCGTCAACGCCGCCCATGACGCACTTACCGCGGCGCAGCAGAATCTCGCCGCCGGCATCGCCCTGGTGGGGCATACCGGAGTCCCGGACAACCCCGAGGTGCGCGCCGCCGCCACTCAGGTGGAGCGCGCCTGGCTCAACGTGCAGCGAACCAGCGTACGCGCGCCCGTGTCCGGCTACGTCGCACGGCGCACGGTACAGCTCGGCGAGCGCATCGCACCCGGAACTGCTCTCATGGCGATCGTGCCGCTCGAGCGTCTGCGGGTCGATGCCAACTTCAAGGAAGTGCAGCTCGACCGCATGCGCATCGGTCAGCCGGCGCGCGTGCTCGCCGATCTATACGGGCGTCACGTGGAGTATCACGGGACCGTCGCGGGAGTGGGGCTCGGTACCGGTGCGGCGTTCGCGCTGCTGCCCGCGCAGAACGCGACCGGCAACTGGATCAAGGTAGTGCAGCGCGTGCCAGTGCGCATCACGCTCGATCCCAGGGAGCTCGAGCAGCATCCGCTGCGCGTCGGGCTCTCGACCCGTGTCCGGATCGACGTGCACGACAGCACCGGCACCCAGCTCGCCCGCGCCCCGCGCCACGAGCCGGTGCTCGCCACGCAGGCCTACGACACGGATCTCGGCGAGATCCGTGCGCGCATCGGCGAGATCATCCGCGACAACGGCGCAGCAGGGGCCGCGGCGCGGCGCGCGCGCGACTAATGCACGCGGCGCGCGGCGCGTCTCATTCGGTCTTCAGGTAACACAGCGGCAGCGCGGTCGTGTACTTGATCGTCTCGAGCGCGAAACTGGCGCTGACGTCGAGAAAGTCCACCGCCGAGATAAGCCGCTTGTACACCGCGTCGTAAGCGTCGATGTCGGGCACCACGATGCGGATCAGGTAATCGACGTCGCCCGACATCCGATGGATCTCGGTGACTTCGGGGATGTCGCGCACCGCGCGCACGAACTTTGCAAACCAGGCCTCGCTGTGATTGGCGGTCTTCAGGGTGACGAACACCGTGGTGCCGACGTTGAGCGCGTGGGCGTCGAGCAGCGCCACGGTCGCCCGGATCACACCCTCCTGCTGCAGCTTCTGGATGCGCCGCCAGCACGGCACCTTGGAGAGGCCCACCCGCTCGGCAATCTCAGCGGCGCTCAGCCCCCCGTTCGCCTGGAGCAGATCGAGAATTCGGGTGTCCAGCTTGTCCATCGAAACTTCGGTTCGTTCATCCTCGCCGGTGCGCAATATTGTTGCGCAGGTGACTGACTTGCGCCACCGCTTCGCAACCTTGTCGCCGGCCGCCGCGGCTAGGATATCTGGGGTGAACCTCATGCGGCCCTTCACCGATCATCCTGCCTCGGTTGGCGAGAGCTATACCGAGCACCTGGCGCACGCCACCTGCTTCGGTGTGCGGATGATCGCGGCCGGAATCGCATGCCTGGTACATGCGCTGCTGCCGTTTCTGTTCTCGCGCACCGGAAGCGCGGCCATTGCCGAGCTGAACGATCGTATGGTCGTCAACAGGCGCAGCGCGCCGTCGCCGCTCGCCAGCACTCCGCGACTGCCCCTGTAGCCGTGCCGGGCCTGCTGCGGGCGCTCATTCCCCCGTGGGCCTCGCTGCGCCAAACGGCCCCGGGAATCGCCGTCGCCGTCGCGCTCGCGCTCATCGCGCGCGCCATCGCGGACGCGCTTGCACAGGGTGCCCTGGGCTTGCCGCGGCTTCCCTTGAGTCCGGTCATGTGTGCCGTCGTGCTCGGCATGCTCTGGCGCAACACGCTCGGAGTGCCGGGCTGGGCCACCAACGGACTCAAGTGGGCAATGCACCAGCTGCTGCGCACCGGTATTGCGCTGGTCGGGCTGCGCCTGACACTCGCGGGTGCGGGCTCCATCGCCCTGACCGCGCTGCCGGTGGCCCTCACCTGTCTCGCGGTTGCGCTGTTTGCGGGCCTCGGGTTCGCGCGGCTCTTCGGCGTCGGAACCCGGCTCGGGGCACTGCTCGCGATCGGCACCGCCGTCTGCGGCTGCACCGCGGTGGTCGCAATGTCGCCCGTGATCCGGGCGCGGCACGCCGAGACAGCCTTCGCCGTCACCTGTGTCGTGCTGTTCGGCTGCGCGGCGATGCTCTGCTATCCGTGGGTCGCGGGTCGTTTTTTTGCCGCTTCTCCCGTGCACGCCGGTATCTTCCTCGGCACGGCCATCCACGACACCTCGCAGGTGATCGGCGCGGCGCTCATGTACTCACAGCAGGCGCAGGCGCCGGCCGCGCTCGCCGCCGCGAGCGTCGCGAAGCTGCTACGCAATCTCTCAATCGCGGTGCTGGTGCCGCTCGCCGCCTGGCGGGCGCGAAGCCACGGAGCCGGCGGCGACGGGCACGCCGCCGAGCCGCGGCACGCCGGACTGGCACCGCACGCGCAGCTCGTGCCGATGTTCGTCCTGGCATTTCTCGCCTTCATCGCCGTGCGCACCGCCGGCGACGCGCTGCTCGGCGGGCAGAGCGCCCTGTGGCAGGCCGTGGTACACACCGGCTACACCGCCTCCGACCTCTTTCTCACCTGCGGGATGACGGCGGTGGGACTCTCGGTGTCGTTCACCGACATGTGGCGTATCGGCTGGCGTCCGCTCGCGGCCGGATTCGTGGTCGCGAGCCTGGTCGGAGTCTGCAGCCTGACGCTCACGCTCACGCTGCTGCACTTCGCGCACTGAACCCCTAAACTTCCGCGACCGGCGCCTGCGGGGCGTCAACAGCCGGAGAGCGGAGCATGGCGAGGGAGCGAGCGAAGATTTCGCGCCGCGCAGCGGAGGATGCGGTACGCGCGCTGCTGCGCTGGGCGGGCGATGACCCGGGGCGGGAGGGGCTGCGCGACACGCCGCAGCGCGTCGTGGACGCCTACCGTGACTGGTTCTCCGGCTATCAGATCGACCCCGCCGCCTACCTGCGCCGGACCTTCGAAGAGGTGGCGGGCTACGACGAGATGATCGTGCTGCGCGACATCTCCTTCGAGTCGCACTGCGAGCATCACATCGCCCCGATGATCGGCCGGGTGCACATTGGTTATCTGCCCGCGAACAAGGTCGTCGGCATCAGCAAGCTCGCCCGCGTGGTCGACGGCTACGCGCGGCGGCTGCAGGTGCAGGAGAAGCTCACCGCGCAGATCGCCGATTGCATCGCCGAGGTGCTAAAGCCGCGCGGCGTCGGCGTGGTGGTGGATGCGGCCCACGAGTGCATGACCACACGCGGCGTGCACAAGCGCAGCGTCTCGATGGTCACCAGCCGCATGATCGGCAGCTTCAGGAGCGATGCGCGCACGCGCTCCGAGTTCCTGACCTTCATCGGTATCGCGGGGGCGCGCGAAGTGTAGCTCGCGCCGCACGAGCGCGTGCCCGCTGCACGGTGCCGGGTCAGGCCGTGAGCGCCGCCTCGCCGCGCGCCGCGCGCTTGCGGTCCTGCTCCTTGAGGAAGCGCTTGCGGATGCGGATCGAGGCCGGGGTCACCTCGACCAGCTCGTCCTCGGCGATGAACTCGACCGCGTACTCGAGGGTCAGCTGGATCGGCGGAGTGAGCAGGATCGCATCGTCCTTGCCGGCGGCGCGGATGTTGGTGAGTTTCTTGGTCTTGATAGGGTTCACGACCAGGTCGTTGTCGCGGCTGTGGATGCCGATGATCATGCCCTCGTAGAGCTTCTCACCCGGGCTGACGAACAGCCGTCCGCGCTCCTGCAGGTTGAAGAGCGCATATGCCACCGCCTCGCCGTTCTCGTTGCTCACCAGCACGCCGTTGTGACGGTCGGGGATCTCGCCCTTCACCGGCGCGAACCCGTCGAAGATGTGGCTCATGAGCCCCGTGCCGCGCGTCAGGGTGAGGAACTCGCCCTGGAAGCCGATGAGCCCGCGCGCCGGCACGCGGTACTCGAGCCGCACGCGCCCCTGGCCGTCCATGCTCATGTCCGCGAGCTCCGCCCGGCGCGTGCCGAGCGCTTCCATGACGGCTCCCTGGTGATCCTCCTCGATGTCGACGGTAAGAGCCTCGTAGGGCTCGTGCACCTCGCCGTCGACCACCTTGGTGAGCACGTGCGGGCGCGACACCGCGAGCTCGTAGCCTTCGCGGCGCATGTTCTCGATCAGGATCGTGAGGTGCAGCTCGCCGCGCCCCGAGACGCGCAGCACGTCCGCCTCCTCGGTGTCCTCGACGCGCAGCGCGACGTTCGACTGCAGCTCGCGGTAGAGCCGTTCGCGCAGCTGCCGGCTGGTGACGTATTTGCCCTCGCGCCCGGCGAGCGGCGAGCTGTTGACCTGGAAGTTCATCTGCAGCGTCGGCTCGTCGATGGCGATCGGCGGCAGGCCCTCGGGGTGCTCGCGGTCGCAGAGCGTGAGTCCGATGTTGACCGCTTCGATGCCGGTGACGGCGACGATGTCTCCGGCGCTCGCTTCCTCGACCGGCAGCCGCTCGAGGCCGGTGAAGGTCAGCACCTGGCCGATCTTCGCCGCGCCGCGCTCCTCGTTGCCATAGCGCAGCGCCACCATGTCTCCCGGGCGCACCGAGCCGCGGCGGATGCGGCCGATACCGATGCGGCCTACGTAGGAGTTGTAGTCGAGGGTCGAGATCTGCAGCTGCAGCGGCGCCTCCTCCTGCGCCGCCGGCGGCGGCACGTGGGCGAGGATCGCCTCGAAGAGCGCCGACATGTCGGGGCGCCGTTCCGTGTAGTCGGTGGTGGCCCAGCCCTGGAGCGCGGAGGCGTAGATCACCGGGAAGTCGAGCTGCGCGTCGTTGGCGCCGAGCTTGTCGAAGAGGTCGAAGGTCTGGTCGATGACCCAGGCCGGACGGGCCCCGGGGCGATCGATCTTGTTGACCACTACGATCGCCTTCAGTCCCTGCGCGAGCGCCTTGCGCGTGACGAAGCGCGTCTGCGGCATCGGACCTTCGACCGCATCGACCAGCAGCAGCACCCCGTCCACCATCGACAGCACCCGCTCGACCTCGCCGCCGAAATCGGCGTGCCCAGGCGTGTCGACGATATTGATGCGCGTGCCGCCGTACTCGATGGCGCAGTTCTTGGCGAGGATCGTGATCCCGCGCTCGCGCTCGAGGTCGTTGGAATCCATGATGCGCTCGCCGAGCCGCTCGTGCTCGGCGAAGGTCCCCGACTGCTTGAGCAGGCAGTCGACGAGCGTCGTCTTGCCGTGATCGACGTGCGCGATGATGGCGATGTTGCGGATCGGACGATGCATGCGGAACGCCGCGCGCATCGCACGGCATCGAAAAAGGGTGCGCAGGGTACCAGAACGCCGAAACAGGCGTCGGTTTCAATCTTAACCGATTGAATGTATTACTTTTATCTACTTGTGGGGTATGCCGATGCGCAGCGCCGCCACCGCTATCCGGACCTCGACGAAGAAGGCGATGTAGGCGACGGCGAGACACAGCATCGAGCCGGTGAAGAGCAGCGCGACCGCCTTGGCGAGATCGAGGCCGAGGAAGGCGTCCGCGAAGAGCGAGACCACCACCAGCGCCACGAGCAGGGCTGCCACCGCGGACATCGAGATCGCCGCGTTGATGTAGCCGGCACGCCGCTCGAGGTTGCGGAGGTCGGCGAGCAGGACCCCGCGGCGTGTCGGCTCCCTCTCGAGCTGCGCCTCGAGCGCGCGCGCCCGGTCGACCACCCGCGCGAGCCGGTTGGTGAGCACCCCGAGCGTGGCGGCGACACCCGTGAGAAGAAACACGGGTGCGACCGATGACTGGACGACGTGCGCGATATCCATCGAGCCCCCCGGGGCGGAACGCGGCGCTTACGGCCCTGCACCTTCTAGCATAAAACGGCCGCCGGTTGCGGGCGTCGTCCGTGCTGTTGTACGATCGTTCAACAAGTTGGAGACGAGCCCGAAACAGTGTCGCCGTGAAGACCAGTTCCCTGCAACGCATCGAAGCCGTGGCGCCGGCGGATCTCGGCGCGCTGAGCCTGCCCGCCTGGATTTACCGCGACGCGGAGTTCTTTGAGCGCGAAAAGCAAGCCATCTTCCGTAACGCCTGGCAGCTCGTGTGCCACGCGAGCGACATCCCGCGCCCCGGCGACTTCCATACCCTCGACTGCCTTGGCGAGCCGGTCGTCGTGCTGCGGGCCGAGGACGGCGCGGTGCGCGCCTTTCACAACGTGTGCCGGCACCGCGCCGCGCGCCTCCTCGACGGGCCGAGCGGGCATTGCGGCCGGCGCATCACCTGCCCGTATCACGCCTGGACCTACGCCCTCGACGGGCGGCTGATCGGCGTGCCGCAGCGCGACAGCTTCCCTGGTCTCGATACCTCGCAGCACGGCCTGAAGCCCCTCGAGCACGAGGTGTTCATGGGATTCGTCTTCGTGCGCCTCGCGCCCGGGCTGCCGAGCGTGCGCGAGATGGCGGCACCGTACGCGAGCGAGCTGGCTCTGTATCGCTTCGAGGACCTGGTGCCGACGGGGCGCGTGGCGCTGCGCGCGCGCGCGGTGAACTGGAAGAACGTCGCCGACAACTACTCCGATGGCCTGCACATCAACGTGGCCCACCCGGGGCTCACGCGCCTCTTCGGCAGGGGTTACGGCGTCGAGGCGCAGCCGTGGATCGACAAGATGTGGGGCACGCTGCGCGATGTGGCCTCGTCCAACTGGTCCGAGCGGCGCTACCAGCAGTTGCTGCCCTCGGTCCCGGGCCTGCCGCCCGAGCGGCAGCGCCTGTGGACCTATTTCAAGCTGTGGCCGAATATCGCCTTCGACATCTACCCCGACCAGGTCGACTTCATGCAGTTCCTGCCGGTCTCAGCCACCGAGACGCTGATCCGCGAAATCGCCTACGTGCACCCGGACACCCGCCGCGAGATGCGCGCCGCGCGCTACCTCAACTGGCGCATCAACCGGCGCGTCAGCCTCGAGGACCAGGCGCTCATCGAGCGCGTGCAGGCCGGCATGGCCTCGAGCAGCTACAGCATGGGACCCCTGAGTGTCGGCGAGGTGTGCCTGCGCGGCTTCGCGCAGCGCATGCGCAGGTTAATTCCGGAGAGCCAGTTGCCGCACCCGCCGGCGCGGGGCTGGAGCCGTGGCTGAGGCCGGCCCGGGGGACGGCGGGCGCTGCGACGCGCTGATCATCGGCGGGGGGCACAACGGCCTCGTGTGCGCCGCCTACCTCGCGGCGGCCGGGCTCAGGGTGACCGTGCTCGAGCGGCGCGCGGTGGTGGGTGGAGCCGCGGTGACCGAGGAGTTTCATCCGGGATTTCGCAACTCGGTCGCCGCCTACACCGTCTCGCTCCTCAACCCCAGGATCATCCGCGACCTCGAGCTCGCCCGCTACGGCCTGCGAATCGTCGAGCGCCGCTGCGCCAACTTCCTGCCCACCGCCGACGGGCGCTACCTGCTCACCGGCGAGGGCCGCACTCAGGCCGAGGTGGCACGCTTCTCGGCGCGCGACGCGGCGCGCATCCCCGAGTACGGCGCGCGACTCGAGGCAATCGCGGACGTCCTGCGGGACCTCGTGCTGGTGACGCCGCCGAATGCGGTCGCCGGCAGCTGGCGTGCCGCGCTGCCCGAGCTGGTGCGCGCCGCGCGGGTAGGCGGGCGGCTGCGGCAACTCGACCTGGCGCTCAGGCGCGAGCTGCTGTCGCTGTTTGCCATGTCCGCCGGCGACTATCTCGACCGCTGGTTCGAGAGCGAGCCGATCAAGGCGGTCTTCGGCTTCGATGGCATCGTCGGCAACTACGCGAGTCCCTACTCGGGAGGCTCCGCCTACGTGCTGCTGCATCACGTATTCGGCGAGGTCAATGGCAAGAAGGGCGCCTGGGGTCACGCGCTCGGCGGCATGGGGGCCATCACCCAGGCGATGGCGCAGTCGGCCAGCGCGCGCGGTGCGCTGATCCGCGTGAGCACGGCGGTGCGCCAGGTGCTGGTCGAGGGCGAGCGGGCGGTCGGGGTCGTCACCGAGTCGGGTGAGACGCTGCGCGCCGCGGCGGTGATCTCCAACCTCAACCCGAAGCTCCTCTATCTCAGGATGTTCGAGCCGCGTGCGCTACCGGCCGAGTTTCGCGAGCGCATCGGCTACTACCGCTGCGGCTCGGGAACCTTCCGCATGAACGTGGCGCTCGCCGAGCTCCCGGATTTCACCTGCCTTCCGGGCCGGCAGCCCGCCGACCATCACACCGCCGGCATCATTCTCGCGCCGACGCTCGCCTACATGGAGCGCGCCTATTTCGACGCGCGCGCGCTCGGCTGGTCGCGCCAGCCGATCGTCGAGCTCGTCATCCCCTCGACGCTCGATGACAGCCTCGCCCCGGAGGGTCAGCACGTGGCGAGCCTTTTCTGTCAACATGTAGCCCCGCAGTTGCCGGACGGCGCCTCCTGGGACGCGCATCGCGAGGCGGTCGCCGACCTCATGATCGATACCGTGAATGCCTATGCGCCGAACTTCAAAGCCGCGGTGCTCGGACGCCAGATCATGAGCCCGCTCGATCTGGAGCGTACCTTCGGCCTCGTGGGCGGCGATATCTCGCACGGCACGCTGAGTCTCGATCAGCTGTTCTCGGCGCGCCCCCTGCTCGGCTACGGTAACTATCGCGGGCCGCTCGCGGGGCTGTACATGTGCAGCGCCGGCACCCACCCGGGCGGCGGAGTCACTGGCGCGCCGGGCCATAATGCGGCGCGCGAGATCCTCGCCGACTTCCGCCGCGGGCGGTTGCGGCGCAGCGCGTGAAGGGCCCGCGCACGCGCGCCGCGGCGGCGGTGCACAATCCGCTCGAGGCGCGCCGCCCGCGATTCCGGCGCCAGCTGCCGCAGCAGCGGCGCGCCGCGCTCATCGCGGCGACCATCGAGTGCCTGAAGCGCTACGGCCACGACGGCCTCTCGATCCGCACCATCAGCGCCCAGGCCGGGGTCTCGGTCGGGCTTATCAATCACCACTTTCCCAACAAGGACGAGCTGGTCGCCGCGGCCTTCAGTCACTTCAACCGTGAGCTGGTGGATACCCTCAAGGCGGCGGCGGCGCGCGCCGACACTCCGGGCGCGCGGCTGCGCGCGTTCCTCGAAGCCTCCTTCTCGCCGCCGAATCTCGACGCCGACGTGCTCGCGGTGTGGGTCGTGTTCTGGGGCCTGTACCGGCACTCGCGCCCGATCCAACGGGTACAGCGCGCGACCTACACCGACTACGTGCACCTCGTCCGGGGCCTGCTCGCCGACCTTGTCGGCAAAGGAACCGAGGGCGGCAGGGGGCGTGCCAGGGGCGGCGGCGCGAATCTGCGCCTCGCCGCCATCGGCTTGACCGCGCTCCTCGATGGCCTGTGGCTCGACTGGTGCCTCGAGCCGGGTAAATTCCGCCCGCGCGAGGCCGTGGCGCTGTGCGAGAGTTGGGTCGAGGCGCTCTGCCGGCGCGCCGCCGGCTGGAATTCCGCCTGAGGACCCCCCACATTCGCTGGCAGTGGCCACCACGGCTAATCCTTCACACGCTGCCCGCGCTGTTGCCGGGACACCGGGGGCTCCCGAGGGGCTGACGCTGCGCGGCTTCTTCGGAGTCTTCCGCTACAGCCGCCGCGCGCTCGAGCTCGTCTGGAGCACCAGTCACGGCCTCACGCTTGCGCTCGCCGCCCTGACGCTGCTCGCGGGTGTGCTGCCGGCCTCGGTTGCCTATGTCGGCTCACTCATCGTGGATGCGGTCGTTACGGCCATGCGCGCCGCCGGTCCGGGCGCACGCGTGGTCGAGCTCGTCGTTCTCGAGGGTGTGCTGGTCGCCGCCATCGCCGGGGCGCAACGGGGTCTCTCGCTCTGTCAGTCGCTGCTGCGCGCGCAGCTCGGCCAGCGCGTCAACGTAATGATCCTCGAGAAGGCACTCACCCTCGAGCTCGCGCACTTCGAGGACTCGGAGTTCTACGACAAGCTGACGCGCGCGCGCCGTGAGGCCTCGACCCGCCCGCTCAGCCTCGTCACCCGCACTTTCGGCCTGGTGCAGAATGGCATCTCGCTCGCGAGCTACGCGGTGCTGCTCGCGCGCTTCTCGCCCTGGGCGGTCGCGGTGCTGCTGCTCGCCGGTGTACCGGCGTTCATCGCCGAGGTCAAATTCTCCGGCGATGCCTTCCGGCTGTTCCGCTGGCGCTCCCCCGAGTCGCGCATGCAGATCTACCTCGAGACGGTCATCGCGCGCGAGGACCACGCCAAGGAGGTGAAGCTCTTCGGACTGGGTCCCCGCCTGCTCGAGCGCTACCGCGATATTTTCCGGCGGCTCTACGGGGAGGATCGTGCCCTCGCTGTACGGCGCGATGTGTGGGGCTTCGCGCTCGGCCTTATCGCCACTGCGGCACTTTACGCTGCCTACGCCTGGATCGCGGTGAGCACGGTGCGGCAGCTGATCACCCTCGGCCAGATGACGATGTATCTCGCCCTGTTCCGTCAGGGGCAGTCGGCGGTCTCCGCGATGCTCTCGGCGGTCGGTGGCATGTACGAGGACAACCTCTATCTCTCGACCCTGTACGAGTACCTGGAGACACCGGTGCCGGCGCCCGCCGGCACCGCCCCGCGCGGGCCCAATCCCGAGGATGGCATACGCTTCGAGGAGGTGAGCTTCAGCTATCCCGGGGCCGAAGAGGCGGCGCTCGAGCACGTCACGCTGCACCTCAGGCCCGGTGCAAGCCTTGCGCTCGTGGGCGAGAACGGCTCGGGCAAGACCACGCTCATCAAGCTCCTGACGCGCCTCTACGCGCCGACCACCGGCCGCATCCTCCTCGACGGACGCGATCTCGGCGAGTGGGACGAGACGGCGCTGCGCCAGCGCATCGGCGTCATCTTCCAGGACTTCGCCCGCTACCAGATGCTGGTGGGCGAGAACGTCGGCGCGGGCGATGAGCGCTACTTCGAGGACGAGTCGCGCTGGCGCGACGCGGCCGATAAGGGCCGGGCGAGCGAGTTCATCGCCACTCTGCCGGCCGGCTACCACACGCAGCTTGGCAAATGGTTCCGCGACGGGCGTGAGCTCTCGGGAGGCCAGTGGCAGAAGATCGCGCTGTCGCGTGCCTTCATGCGCACGCGCGCGGACATCCTGGTGCTCGATGAGCCGACCGCGGCCATGGACGCACAGGCGGAAGCCGAGGTGTTCGAGCACTTCCGCCAGCTCGCTCACGACCGCATTACGATCCTCATCTCGCACCGCTTCTCTACGGTGCGCATGGCCGATCAGATCGCGGTGCTCGCCGGCGGCCGCATCGTCGAGCGCGGCACGCACGAGGAGCTCATGCGGCTCGACGGCCGCTACGCGCACCTGTTCACGTTGCAGGCACGCGGCTACAGATGACGGCTACGCAATTACCTCAGCAGCCGAGCACTCCGTAGCAAGCTCAGCGAACGGTCTACAGATGAAAGTGGCGGTTATTCCGGGCGCGGGGTGGCGGCCGCCACGTCGAGCGGCGTCGAGCCGCCCGAGGCGGGCGCGGTGCCCGTCTCCTCCGCGAGCCGCAAACGCGCCTCGTCCCTCATACGCCGGTAATCGAGCCTGCGGATCTCGGCGATCGGGCAGCTCATTCCCTGGGTGCGCACGGAATTGAGCCGCGAGATGACGGTGCCGCCGACGGACGTGGTGAGCCCGACCACGTGGGCGAAGGGCAGGCCCTGTGTACCGCACGGCGCCAACACCTTCAGATAGTAGGCGGTATCGCCACCCATGAAGATGACGAGCTCGCTGTCACTCAGGGCTTCCCAGCCGTCGAAACGCGCCATCCACGTGAAGCTGTCTATCGGGGCACCCGCGTAGGGCATGTAGCGCGCCCGTGCCGGCAGCTCGCGCTCCGACCGCTCGGCCGGCTCCGTCCTGCAGGCCGCGAGCGCGGCCAGCGCCACGAGCACGAGCAACGCCTGCCTTGCATGATTGCGCATTCAACACCCCGGAGCGCCGCAGGGACGCCCGCCAACATTCTAACTCGCGCACGGTGTTGGCGCGCGTCGAGGGCTTTGGGGGCCTGTGTTGGAGCGCTACCGTCAGCTTGGCGCGGTCGGGGCCGGCGTGCTCAGCCTGGCGTGAGTACGACCACCGCGAGCGGCGGCAGCCGCAGGTGCAGCGAGAACCCGTGTCCGTGGGAGGGAATCTGTCCGGCATCGAGCGCACCCAGGTTGCCCTGGCCGCTGCCGCCGTAATCGGCGGCGTCGCTGTTGAGACGCTCGCGCCAGCGCCCACCCTGCGGCACGCCGATCCGGTAACGCTCGCGCGGCACCGGGGTGAAGTTGCAGGCGACGACCGCGACGCCCCCGGACCGGTCCCGCCGAAGAAACGAGATCACGCTCACGTCGGCATCATCGCAGTCGATCCAGCTGAAGCCCGCCTCGCTGAAGTCGAGCTCGTAGAGGGCGGGCGTGTCGCGGTACAGCCGGTTGAGGTCGCGCACCCAGCGCTGTACCCCCGCGTGCTGTGGATATTGCAGCACGTGCCACTCGAGGCTCTCCTCGTGCTGCCACTCGCGTTTCTGCCCGAACTCCCCGCCCATGAACAGCAGCTTCTTCCCTGGATGCGTCCACATGTAGCCGAACAGGAGCCGCAGGCTCGCGAACTGCTGCCACTCGTCGCCGGGCATCCGGCCGATGAGAGAGCCCTTGCCGTGCACGACCTCATCGTGCGAGAGCGGCAGCACGAAGTTCTCGGTGAAGGCGTACCACAGGCTGAAGGTGAGGCGGCTGTGGTGGTATTTGCGGTGCAGCGGGTCCTGCTGGAAGTACTTGAGCGTGTCGTGCATCCAGCCCATGTTCCACTTGAGGCCGAAGCCGAGTCCCCCGAGGTAGGTCGGCCGCGACACCATCGGCCAGGCGGTCGACTCCTCGGCGACCGTCTGCGTCTCGGGGTGGTCGCGATACACGGCGAGGTTGAGCTGGCGGAGGAACTCGACCGCTTCGAGATTCTCATGGCCGCCGAAGCGGTTGGGGATCCACTCGCCCTCCCGCCGCGCATAGTCGAGATAGAGCATCGAGGCCACGGCATCGACGCGCAGCGCATCGATGTGGTACTTCTCGAGCCAGAAGAGCGCGCTGCTCGCCAGGAAGTTGCGCACCTCGGCGCGGCCGTAGTTGAAGATCGAGCTGTTCCACTCCGGGTGAAAGCCCTGGCGCGGGTCGGCGTGCTCGTAGAGGTGTGTGCCGTCGAAGCGCGCCAGCCCGTGCTCGTCGGCGGGAAAGTGCGACGGCACCCAGTCGAGCACTACGCCGATGCCGCGCTGGTGCAGGTAGTCGACGAAGTACATGAAGTCCTGCGGCGTGCCGTAGCGCGCGCTCGGGGCGAAGAAGCCGGTCACCTGGTAGCCCCAGGAGCCGTAGAACGGGTGCTCCATCACCGGCAGGAGCTCGACGTGTGTGAAGCCGAGCTCGGCGACGTAGTCGGCGAGGGCGTGCGCCATCTCACGGTAGCCGAGCGAGCGGTTGCCCTCCTCGGGGATGCGCCGCCAGGAGCCGAGGTGCAGCTCGTAGATCGACCAGGGTGCGCCGAGCGCATTGGCGCGCGCGCGTGTGCGCAGCCACTCCTCGTCGCGCCACTCGTAACCGAGGTCCCAGACTACCGAGGCGGTGCGCGGCGGGACCTCGGCGCGGAAGGCATAGGGGTCGGCCTTGTCGGTCGCCGTGTGACCGTCACGGGCGACGACGTGATACTTGTAGAGCGCGCCCGGGCCGATGCCCTCGATGGTCCCCTCCCAGATGCCCGAGGAATCGTAGCGCGCGTGCAGCGGGTGGCGGCTGCGCTGCCAGTCGTTGAAGTCTCCCACCACCGAGACCGCAGACGCATTCGGTGCCCAGAGGGCGAAGTGCGTGGCGCGCGTGGCGTCCGCGCCCGCGGCGTGCGCGCCGAGGCGCTCATAGGCGCGGAAGTAAGTGCCTTCGCGGAAGTGATAGATGTCCTGTTCGGTGAGGAGCATGGGCCCGACAGTCTACGCCCGAGACACGAGCGCACAACCGCTGCCGGGCCTGGCGACTAGATCAAGGCACGCGGCGGCGGCCCGAGCTCCCGACAAATACCAGATGATCGCCCGCATCGTGGCGGCCGTCCCGCGCGGCCACTTCGAGCGTGTGGCGTGCGCGCTCGGCGGCGGCGTGCGCCTCGGCGGCCGCCGCCTCGGCCTCGACCGGAGCGGCGAGCAGGTAGCCCTGTATGCTGAGTGGGCCGCACTGCGCGAGGAACTCGAGCTGCGTGGCGCGCTCCACGCCCTCGGCGACCACCTGCAGGCCAAGTCCATGGCAGAGCGCGACGATCGAGCGGACGATGGCGGCCGAGCGCGGATTGGAGTCGACCCCGGCCACCAGCAGCCGGTCGAGCTTCACGCGCGTGATCGGCAGCTGCTCGAGCGAGGTGAGCGAGGAGTAGCCCATGCCGAAGTCATCGAGCGCGATCGACACTCCGAGCGCCCGCAGCTGATGGAGCGATTCGATCGTGGCGCTGCCGGTCTGCACGACGGTCTCGGTGATCTCGAGCTCGAGCGCGCTCGGCGGCAGCCCGGTCGCCTCGAGCGTACGCGCGACCTGCTCGACGAAGTCGCGCTCGAAGAACTGCGCCGGCGAGACGTTGACGGCCACGCTGGCGCGCGCCCAGCCCTGGGCGCGCCAGCCGGCGGTGGTGCTGGCCGCGGAGCGCAGCACCCAGCCGGTGAGCTCGTGGATGAGGCCGGACTTCTCGGCGACCGGAATGAACTCGGCGGCGCTCGCGATGCGTCCGTCGGGCCGCCGCCAGCGCAGCAACGCCTCGACAGCGGTGGTCTCGAAGACATGCAGAGCCACGATCGGCTGGAACATCAGCAGCAGCTCCCCGCCCTCGACGGCGCGCCGCAGCGACTGCTCGAGCCGGAAGCGCTGCGCCGCGGCGTCGTAGAGCTCGGGGCTGTAGAGCGCGTAGCGGTTGCGCCCGAGCTCCTTGGCGCGGAACAGCGCCACGTCGGCGGCCCGCAGCAGGCCTTCGGCGTCCGCCGCGTGATCGGGATAGACGCTCGCGCCGACGCTGGCACTCGTGGTGAGCAGCCGTCCGTCGACCGTCAGCGGCTGCTGCAGGGTGCTTACGATGCGGTTGGCGCAGGCCGCGATTTCGTCGTCCGCCTTCACATCCTCGAGCAGCACCGTGAATTCATCGCCTCCGAGTCGCGCCAGCAGCCCGGTGGCGCCGATCGCCCCCTGCAACCGCTCGGCGATGTGCTGCAGCACGCGATCGCCGAAGCTGTGACCGAGCGTATCGTTGATCGACTTGAAGTTGTCGACGTCCACGAACAGCAGCGCCAGGCGCGCACGCCGGCCGGCATGCGCGAGCGCCGCGCCGAGCCGCGCCGACAGCTGCCGCCGGTTGGGCAGCTGGGTGAGCGGGTCGTGATGCGCGAGGTGGTGCAGCGCCCGGGTGCGCTCGTCGACATGCCGCTCGAGCTCAGCCTGGTGTGCGCGTAGCTCGGTCTCGGCGCGCGCGATCCGGTCGGCCATGGTGTTGAAGGATGCTGCGAGCGTGTCGATCTCGGCCGAGCCGCCGCGTGGGGCGCGGGCGGCGCGGTCGCCCCCCGCGAGCAGGCGCGTCGCGGCCGTGAGGCGCCGCACCGGCAAGCTGATACTGAGTGTCAGCAGCAGCGACACGAGCATCAGCAGCGCCAGAACCGTCGCGGCGGACAACGCCAGTGTGCGCTCGGCGACCTCGGCGGCGGTTGCGGCATGCTCCGCCGCCTGCAGCAGGCCGCTGCGCGCGGGCTTCTGCAGCAGCTCCTGCACGGCGCCGGTGAGTGCCGCACTCTCCTCGAGCAACCGGTGCCACTCCCCGCCTCTCACCTCGTCGTAGTGTGCGATCGCCTGGCGCAGGCGTGCCGCCTCGGCGAAATCCTCCCGCACCATCGCAAGCCAGGCACGTCCCGGAGAGCTCTCGAGCTCCGCGGCATGCTTGTCGAGCAGGGCGTTGAAGTCGCGCTCGCGGCGCTGGATGGTGGCCACGTCCTGGTTGACGCGGATGCCGTCGATGGCGGTCTGCAACTCTGCGAGCGAGCGCCGTGCGACCACCTGCGTGCCGTTGATCGCCAGCCCCGAGCCGCCGGCGGTCGCAATGCGGTGATACACCTCATCGAGCGCTACGCGGCGCTCCTCGATCCATTGGGCACGCTGCGCACTGCTGCTCGCGAACGAACGGCCCGCGGCAATATGTTCGGTGAGCTGCCTGCGTAGCGCGAGCGCTGCCGCTGACACCGGCGGCGGCGGCCTGCCGTCGAAGTAGCTGCCGAGCGCATCCTCGAGCGCGGTGCCCGCGGTCGTGATGGCGGTGAAGTCGGCGACCTTCTGCGCCTGCACGGACTCACCCACTGCCCGGTCATAATCGACCAGGCGCACCAGCACGGCGTTCGCGCGGCTCGCGAGCGGCTCGTGCCGGTTCTGCATGCTGCGCACTGCCTCGAGCGCCTGGCGCGCGGTGCGGGTCGCGAGGGTATCGCCCGCCACCAGCACCGCGGCCACTGCGGCGAGTCCCAGACCCAGTCGGGCGCCGACGCCGAGGCGCGGCAGGCGCAGCCGCCAGGCGCGACGCCGCCGCTGCGGCGCCGCGTGCGGCGCTGCGGAACGGGCAGCTTCAGGGTTGGCTGGGCGCATGCAACATAAGGCGTTGAGGGACCGATGCTTCTTTGTCCTATACTAGCGTGAACGATCACGAGCATCCGCGACGCACCGCATGACCGAGCAACTCGCCGACACGTTCGACGCGGCTTTTTCCAAAGCCGTCGACCTGGGCAACCGCATTGCCGACAAGGACAAGGACGCGGATCTGTGGGATATCGCTGACGGCTTGTTGGCTGGCGCCCTGCAGTACTGGCTGTACTCGCGGCAACCGTGCGGCGATCCGCGCTGTCAGGACTGCCTGCCGATCAGCACCGCGCAGGGGCGCATGGCGGAGCTGAAGCGTCTGATCGAGCAGCTCGCCTCGGAGAGCGAGTACTTCCACACGCCGACGGACGCGAACGTCGGGCGCGCCTAGTAGCGCCCGCGACTTCAGCCGGCGGCGCGCGCCGGCACGCCGGCGCCCGCGACCTCCTCCAGCGCCTGCTCAAACACGGAGCAACCCTCCTTGAGCAGGGCGTCCGAAATGGTGAGTGGCGCGAGGAAGCGGATCACGTTGGAGTAGACCCCGCACGAGAGAATGATCAGCCCGCGGCGGCCGGCGGCCTGCACCACGGCCTTGGTGAGCTCGGCATCCGGCTCCTCGGCGCGCATGTTCTTCACCAGCTCGAGCGCCACCATGGCGCCGAGGTTGCGCACCTCGCCCACGCAGGCAAAGCGCACCTGCAGCCCCTTCAGGCGCGAGCTCATGAAGCGCCCGATTTCCTGCGAGCGCTTGAGGAGCTGCTCCTCGCGCATCACCTCGAGCACGGCCAGCCCGGCAGCGCAGGCGAGCGGCGAGCCCGCGAAGGTGCCGCCGAGGCCGCCCGGTCCCGGCGCGTCCATGATCTCGGCCTTGCCGGTTACCGCCGACAGCGGCACGCCGCCGGCGACGCTCTTGGCGATGGTGATCAGATCCGGCACCACGCCCGCGTGCTCGATCGCGAACATGCGGCCGGTGCGTCCGAAGCCCGACTGGATCTCATCCGCGATCAGCACGATCCCGTGCGTGTCGCAGACGCTGCGCAGCCGCCGCAGCAGCTCGGCCGGTGCTGCATAGAACCCGCCCTCGCCGAGCACCGGCTCGATGATGATCGCGGCGACGCGCGCCGGGTCGACGTCCGCCTTGAACAGCTGCTCGAGGGCATCGAGTGTGTGCTCGACGGTGATGCCGTGATAGGGCATCGGAAAGGGCAGGTGGTAGATCTCGGGCAGCATCGGCCCGAAGCCGGCCTTGTAGGGCTGCACCTTGCCGGTCAGGCCGATGCACGCGAGCGTGCGACCGTGGAAGCCGCCGGAGAAGCTGATGACCGCCGAGCGCCTGGTGTGAAAGCGCGCGATCTTGATGGCATTCTCGACCGCTTCGGCGCCGGTCGTGAGGAAAATGGTCTTTTTCGGTCCCGTGCCCGGGGCGAGCGCGTTCAGCGCCTCGGCCAGCGCCACGTAGCTTTCGGTGGGCGTCACCTGAAAACAGGTGTGCGTCAGCCGGGCGAGCTGGGCGGCGATCGCCGCGCTCACCTTGGGGTGCACGTGACCGGTGTTGAGGACGGAGATACCGCTCGCGAAGTCGATGTAGCGGCGACCCTCGACATCCCACAGCTCGGCGTTGGAGGCGCGCTCGGCGTACACGGCGAGCGAGTTGCTGACACCGCGCGGCACGGCCTGCTGGCGGCGCGCGTGAAGTTCGGCGTTGGTGGTCAAGGCTCGTTGACGCTCAGTTGCAAGGGAATTCGTACTATACCCTGATCGCATGCGAGCGCAGGAAAGACCCTCTAGAATGTCGACACCTTGACCGAGACTCCGTCCAACGCCGCCGGGGAGGCAATCAACACCGAGGTCGTCATCATCGGCGCCGGCCCCTGCGGCCTGTTCCAGGTATTCGAGCTGGGCCTGCTCGGCATCGGTGCCCATGTGGTCGACTCGCTGCAGCATCCGGGCGGGCAGTGCGCGGAGCTCTATCCCGACAAGCCGATCTACGACATTCCGGCGCTGCCGGTGTGCGGCGCGCAGGAGCTGGTCGACCGGCTGCTGCAGCAGATCAAGCCCTTCAAGGCGCAGCTGCACCTCGGGCACGAGGTGACGGAATTTGTACGCGCCGCGGACGGGCGCTTCCACGTCGGCACGGCGGGCGGCGTTCGCTTCGATGCGGGCGCGGTGGTGATCGCCGCGGGACTCGGCTCGTTCCAGCCGCGGCGCATCGGCGTCGAGGGCGCGGCGCCCTTCGAGGGCGGTGCCATCCGCTACCGCATCAGGAATGCGGCCGAGCTGGCGGGCAAGCGCCTGGTCGTCTTCGGCGGCGGCGATTCGGCGCTCGACTGGACGCTCGAGCTCGCCGCCCGAGCGGCGAGCCTCGACCTGGTGCATCGGCGCGCGGAGTTCCGCGCCGCCCCCGCCTCGGTGGCGCGCATGCGCGAGCTGGTAGCCGGCGGCCGCATGAGGCTCTTCGAGGCGCTGCCGCACTCGCTCATCGTCGAGGGCGGAGCGCTGCACGGAGTCAACATCCGCACGGCGGACGGCTCGGTGCAGCCGCTCGCCGCGGACCGGCTGCTGGTGTTCTTTGGCCTCCATCCCAAGCTCGGACCAGTGGCCGACTGGGGACTGGCGCTCGAGAAGAAAGCGCTCAGGGTCGACGCGGAGAAGTTCCAGACGAGCGTGCCGGGCGTGTTCGCCGTCGGCGACATCAATACCTACCCGGGAAAGAAGAAGCTGATTCTCTCCGGGTTTCACGAGGCGGCGCTGGCCGCGTTCGCGATCCAGCATCACCTCTATCCGCAGAAGAAACAGTTTCTGCAGTACACGACTACGAGCCCGGTGATGCACCAGCGCCTGGGAGTACCGGACTGATCCGGCCATGAGGAGGTTGCCATGACATGGACGCACAACGTGCTCGCCGCGCTCACCCTTACCGCCGTGGCCATGCCGCCCGCGGCACACGCCGACCCCTGCAGGGTGGAGATCTCGGGCAACGACGTGATGCAGTACGACAAGAAGGAGCTTGCGGTTCCGGCCACCTGTAAGGAGATCACCGTTACGCTGCACCACGCCGGCAAGCAGCCGCGCGAGGCGATGGGTCATGACTGGGTGCTGGTGAAGACCGCCGACCTGGCCGCCGTGGCCCAGGCGGCTATCGGCGCCGGGCTGGCCAACAACTACCTGGCGCCCGCCGACAAGCGCGCGCTCGCGCACACCAGGGTAATCGGCGGCGGCGAGAGCACCAGCGTCACCTTCTCCGCATCGATCCTCACCAAAGGCGGGGACTACAGCTATCTGTGTACCTTCCCGGGCCACAGCGCCCTGATGCACGGCAAGTTCAGGTTCGGCTGAGCGAAGCAGGGAGGCAATGGACCACCGTCTCGCAGACCTGCTCCAGCTGCTGGAGCTCGAGCCGCTGGAGGTGAATCTGTTCCGTGGCGAGAGCCGCGACATCGGCGCGCCGCAGGTGTTCGGGGGGCAGGTGCTCGGGCAGGCGCTCACCGCGGCGGCCGCTACCGTCGAGGGGAGGGTGGTGCACTCGCTGCACGCCTATTTTCTCAGGCGCGGCGACATCAGCGCGCCGATCGTCTACCAGGTGGACCGCAGCCTCGACGGCCACAGCTTCAGCAACCGCCGGGTGATCGCGATCCAGCACGGCGAGCAGATCTTCAATATGACCACGTCGTTCCAGGTCACCGAGGGCGGCTTTGATCATCAGATCGAGATGCCGCCGGTGCCGCCGCCGGAGAGCCTGCCCGACCCGGCGCCGCCCGCGGATCTGCTGGAGAAGCTGCCCGAAAAAGTGCGTCGCTTCTTCTCCCAGCCGCGTCCGTTCGAGTTCCGCCTGGTGCAGCCGGTCGACTACCTGCGACCCAAGCCGGCGCCACCGGTGCGCCAGGTATGGGTGCGTGCCGTAGGCAAGCTCGGCGACGACGAGATGCTGCACCGGCGGCTGCTCGCGTATGTGTCGGACTTCTTTCTGCTCGACACCGCCACGCTGCCACACGGCACCTCGTTCCTGAAACCCTCCCTCATCATGGCGACGATCGATCACGCCATGTGGTTCCACCGGCCGCTGCGCGTCGATGACTGGCTGCTGTACGCGATGGAGAGCCCGAGCGCCTCCGGTGCCCGCGGCTTCTCGCGCGCGAGCATCTTCGCCCGCGACGGCCGCCTGGTGGCGAGCGCGGCCCAGGAAGGCCTGATTCGCCAGAGATAGCGAGCGGCCGAACCCGGGGCGGTGGCGGCGCGCGCGCTCAGTGCGCGGCGCGTGCCGCGAGCGCGTCGATATCCTTCGTCAACAGGGGGTTGAAGCGCTCGGGCGCTTCCAGCATGAGGAAGTGTCCGGTGTGCGGCAGGACGTCGAGCGTGAGATCCGGCAGCGACTTGCGGATGCGCTCGGCGTCAGTAGGCGCGAGGTCGGAGTTGATGGCATACACCGGCACGTGCACCGACGGCAGCACCGTCGCGAGGTCGAAGGCCAGCAGCTTCGCGAGCGTCGGTACCGCCACGGCGGGCGAGCGCAGCGACATGTCGTAGGCCACCTTCTGCACCAGGAGCGAATCGGCACCCTTCTCGAACAGGCGGTCGGTCACCAGCGCGCGCGTCGCGCCGACGAAGTCGGCGCGGAACGGGGCAAGCTTGGCCTCGATCTCTCCCGGGCTGAGCGGCGGCATGCCGACGGAGCGCAGCGCATCGACCGCGATCACGCCGATGACCCGCGGGCCGACGCGCGGCACGGCCGCGAGCGCCACGTCGGCGCCCATCGAGTGCCCGACCAGGACGAGCTGCGCGTTCGGGATCTGGCGCGCCACGGTCGCGACATCGGCGGCGTAGTTCGCGATCGACCAGTCGGTGCGATTGGCACCCGAGGCGCCGTGGCCGGCGAGATCGAGCGCCACGACGGTATAGCGGCTCTTCAGGGCATCGAACTGGGAGCGCCAGTACTCGGCGTTGCCGCACCAGCCGTGCACCAGCAGAACCGCCGGTTCGCCGCGCCCGAACACGCGGTACTCGAGATGCACGAGGTCATCCGACATCACGATGCGCGGGCCCTCGCCGGCCGGCGCGCCCGCCGGGGCCGCCGCGCCGGGCGTCGGCTGGCCGCCGGGGCTGCAGGCCGCGAGACCGATGACGGCCAGCAACAGCAGCGACGCGCCACGTGCCATCCACATCTCCTCTACGCGCTGCGCGGAATTCATGCGCTGCGTAGCACCTTGCCAGGGTTCATGATGCCGTTGGGATCGAGCGCGCGCTTCACGGCGTGCATGAGGGCGAGCTCGGTGGCGGGAGCATAACGCTCGAGCTCGGCCACTTTCAGTCGCCCGATCCCGTGCTCGGCGCTGAAGCTGCCGCCGAGCGCGGCGGCCAGGTCGTGCAGCGCGCGCCGTACCTCGTCGGTGCGCTCGAGCAGCGCCGCGCCGTCCGCGCCGCGCCCCTGAAGATTGAAATGCAGATTCCCGTCGCCGACATGCCCGTAGGCGACCAGACGGACGGCGGGCAGACGGGCGGCGACCCACTCCGCGCCGCGCTCGACGAACTCCGGCAGCGCGCTCACGGGTACCGAGATGTCGTGCTTGAGCCCGGGACCCTCGTGGCGCTGGGCCTCGGGGATGGTCTCACGGATCTTCCATAGCGCCGCGCGCTCGCGCTCGCTGCGTGCGACTACCGCATCCTGCACCAGCCCCGCCTCGTAGGCGGCGCCGAGCGCGTCGCTGAGCAGCGCCTCGAGCGGCTCTGCCGGCCGGGAGGAGCTGAGCTCGCACAAGGTGTACCAGGCGTGCGGCGCATCGAGCGGGTCGCGCACGCCGGGGATGTGCGCGCTGGTGAGCTCGATGCCGATGCGCGGGATGAGCTCGAAGGAGCTGACCGAGTCGCCACTCGCCGCGCGCAGCCGCGCCAGCAGCGCCACCGCGGCGCGTGGATTGGCGACCGCGGCGAGTGCGGTGGCGCTGCTCCTGATCTCGGGAAACAGCTTAAGGCTCGCGGCGGTGATCACCCCCAGCGTGCCCTCGGCGCCGAGAAACAGTCCGCGGATGTCGTAGCCGGTGTTGTCCTTGCGCAGCGCCGTGAGGCCCGGGAGCACGCGGCCGTCAGCCAGCACCACCTCGAGCCCGAGGACCAGGTCGCGCATCATCCCGTAGCGCAGTACGTGCACGCCGCCGGCGTTGGTCGAGAGGTTGCCGCCGATCTGACAGCTACCCTGGGAGCCGAGACTCAGGGGGAAGTGCCGCCCGGCGGCCGCGGCAGCCTGTTGCACCTCGGCGAGCAGGCAGCCGGCCTCGGCGATGAGCGAGTAGTTTTCAGGGTCGACGGCGCGCACCCGGTTCAGGCGCGCGAGCGACAGCACCAGCTGCCGGCCGCTCTCATCGGGGGTGGCGCCGCCGCAGTAGCCGGTGTTGCCGCCGTGCGGCACCACGCCGACGTGCGCGCTGTTGCAGGCTGCGAGTAGGCGCGCGACCTCATCCACCGAGCGCGGCTGCGCTACGGCGAGCGCCCGTCCCTGGTAGAGGCGGCGATGATCGCTCTCGAAGGGCACACACGCCTCACCGGTGAGCAGATCCCCGGTGGCGAGAATCCCGCGCAGCGTCCCGAGAAGGTCCACCGCTCGAGGGCGGCCGCGTCAGTTCGTGGGGCCGAGGGCGCGCAGCGCCGCGATGCGCTCGTCGAGCGGCGGGTGGCTCATGAACAACCGCCGCAGCCCGGAAGCGACCGCGCCGTCGGCGATACCGAAGGCAGCGAACTGCGGTGCCGGCAGGGGCTCGTGTACCCGCTTCAGCTCCTCGAGCGCGGCGATCATGTTGACGGTCCCGGCGAGCTGAGCTCCACCGCGGTCGGCGCGGAACTCGCGCCAGCGCGAGAACCACATGACGATCGGCGTGGCGAGGATGCCGAAAGCGATCTGCAGTGCGTAGAAGGTGAGATACGAGGCGATGCCACGGCCATCGTCCGAGCGGAACACCGCCCGGTCGATGATGTTGCCGACCAGCCGCGCCAGGAACAGCACGAAGGTGTTGACGACGCCCTGAATCAGGGCGAGCGTCACCATGTCGCCGTTGGCGACGTGTGTCATCTCGTGACCAAGCACCGCTTCGATCTCCTGGCGGCTCATCCGCTGCAGCAGCCCGCTGCTCACGGCCACCAGCGCCGAGTTGCGGCTCATGCCGGTGGCGAAGGCGTTGGGCTCGGGAGACTCGAAGATGCCGACCTCGGGCATGCCGACCCCCGCGTTGCGGGCGTGATGCTCGACCACCGACAGCAGCCACTGCCCGGTGGGATCGGCCGACTGCGGGGCGATCACCTGCACGCCCATGAACATCTTGGCCTGCATCTTCGACAGCGCCAGCGAAACGAAGGCGCCGCCGAAGCCGAACAGCGCGGCCCACACCAGCAAGCCCTGCAGACTCTGGCCGTGAGCTGTGAGGTAAGTGTCGATCCCCAGCAGCCGCGCGACGACAGTCAGCACCAGCATGACGGCCAGGTTCGTCACAATGAACAGGAGGATGCGTTTCATGGAGGCACTGTACCGTTACCCCTCGTTGCTCGCCAGCCTTGGGGCGGCGGCCGGCTTTTCAAGGCCCGCGGTTTGCGGTGCGCGGCGGCCTCAGGAGAGCGCGACTCCGAGCGCCCGGCCGACCAGGAAGCTGCAAGTTCCGGCACCGCCGCCGATCAGCACCATGCGCAGCGCGCTGCGCAGCGCGTCGCGCCCGGTGAACAGCGACAGACCGAGCCCCACGGCAAACAGCGCCGCCGCGGTGAGGGCCGCGGACACGGCGAGCGCGCCGTTGCCGGCCAGGCCCGCGAGGAACGGAGCGAGCGGCAGCAGGGCGCCGGCCGCGAAGGTCACGAAGGATGCGCTCGCCGCGCGCCACGGCGAGCCGAGGTCATCGGGGTTCAAGCCGAGCTCCTCGCGCGCCAGCACGTCGAGAGCCTGGTCCGGGCGAGCGAGCAATGCGCGACTCACGGCGCGCGCCTGCTCGAGCTCGACGCCGCGTGCCTGGTAGATGAGCGCGAGCTCCTCGGCTTCCTCCTCGGGGTACTCCCTGAGCTCTTCGCGCTCGAGTGCGATCTGGTACTGGTACATCTCGCGCTGCGAGCGCACCGAGACGTATTCGCCGGCCGCCATCGATAGCGCGCCGGCGAGCAGCCCGGCGGCCCCCGACATGAGCACGTAGCCACGCGCGGCGCCGGCGCCGGCCACTCCGAGCACCAGGCTCAGGTTCGACAGCAGCCCATCGTTCACGCCGAAGACCGCGGCACGCAGGCTCCCGCCCAGGCTGCTGCGGTGACGCGCGCCGACTTCCGCCAGCGAGGTGGGCATGGCGTGGCCGGCGATGGTGCCGGAGAGCGCACTGTAGACCGAGAGGCCGCGCAGCTTCATGGCTGCCAACACGGCACGGAGCGACGCCGGGTGGAAACGCCCGAGCAGCCGCGCCACGATGCGGGCGCGCAGCGAGGGGCTGAAGACGCGGTGCGCGCCGCCGGCGACGCCCCGGCCAGCGGCCTGCTCCCAGCGGGCGGCCTGTTCCTCGGCCGCGAGCGCCAGCTGCTCGAACAGCCGGCGCCGGTGCTGATCGGGCTCGGCCGCTGCTACCCGCCGGTAAAGCCAGGCGGATTCCTTCTCGTGATACCAGCTATCGACGCCGGGAGACGTCAATACTCTTCCTGCTCTTCGTCGCCGTCTTCCTCGTCATCGTCCCCGTCGTCATCGTCTTCGTCGTCTTCCTCGTCCCACTCCTCGTCCTCGTCCGACTCCTCGTCCTCGTCGGACCAGCCCTCGGGCTCTGCGATACGCTCGAGGTCCATCTCGTGCCACGCCTCCAGGTCGAGCTCCTCGATGTCGCCGTCGAGGTACTCGATCTCGACCAGCTCCGAGTCCTCATCGACGGTTAGCACGCGGAACTGCTCTTCTTCCTCCAGATTCTCGTACCACTGTCCGGGAACCGGTTCGTAGTCTCTGCTCACCGCGCTGCCACCCTTCGTCGAGCATCTTCGCCGCACGCAAGTTTAGGGGCTATGGCGGGGTTGGGCAACGCAGTGTCGAATGCGTATAGTTTTCCCATCATGACCGCCCAAGACCGGAGCAACGCGGCGCCCCTGGTGCGGGCCCGGCGGCTCGTCGTGAAGGTGGGCTCGGCGCTCCTGGTTGGCGGTGACAGCGGCCGTGTCAATCGCGCCTGGCTCGAGACGCTGGTGGAGGACCTGGTGCGCCTGCGTAAACGCGGGCAGCAGCTGATCCTCGTGTCCTCGGGCGCGATCGCTCTCGGGCGCCGCAGGCTCGGCCTGCGCCCCGGGACGTTGCGGCTCGAGGAGAGCCAGGCGGCGGCCGCCGTCGGCCAGATCCGCCTCGCCCACGCCTACAAGGAGCTGCTCGAGGCGCACGAGGTCACGGTGGCGCAGGTGTTGCTGACGCTCGAGGACAGCGAGCGCCGGCGCCGCTATCTCAATGCGCGCGCCACGCTCGACGCGCTGCTCGCCCTCGGGTCGCTGCCGGTGATCAATGAGAACGACACGGTCGCGACCGCCGAGATCCGCTACGGCGACAACGACCGGCTCGCCGCACGGGTGGCGCAGATGGTCGGCGCCGACTGCCTGGTGCTGCTCTCGGATGTCGACGGGCTCCACAGCGCCGATCCCAACAAGGATCCGCGCGCGCGCATCGTACCCGAGGTAAGCCACATCACCCCGGAGATCGAGGCCATGGCCGGTCGCAGCGCCTCGCAGGTGGGCTCGGGCGGCATGACCGCCAAGATTCTCGCCGCGAAGATCGCCGTGGCGGCCGGTTGCCACATGTGTATCGCGGCGGGCCACCACCGGCACCCGCTGCGGCGCCTGGAGGAGGGAGCCGAGTGCACCTGGTTCGTGCCGAGCGCGACTCCGCTGGCGGCACGCAAACTATGGATCGCGGGGACTCTGCGCCCGGCGGGGGCGATCACCATCGACGCGGGGGCGCTGCGCGCGCTGCTCGACGGCAAGAGCCTGCTGCCCGCGGGCGTTACCGGCGCGCGTGGCCGCTTCGAGCGCGGCGACACCGTGAGCGTCCTGACCGCCGAGGGCGTCGAGGTGGCCCGTGGCATGGTCGCCTACTCCGACGGCGACGCGGCGCGGATCATGGGCAGGCAGTCCTCCGAGATCGAGCAGCTGCTCGGCTTCCGCGGGCGCGACGAGATGATCCATCGTGACGACCTGGTGCTGCTGAAGGACCTGACTTCCGCTGCCGGGGCGGCGCCCGCGCTGCGCCCGGCCGTGGTGCCATGAACACCGAGCGCATCGGCGCGCTCATGGAGGGGCTCGGCAAGGCCGCGACCCGCGCCGCCGCTACGCTCGCACTCGCTTCCACGGCACAGAAGAACGCCGCCCTCGAGGCGTCGGCGGCCGCCGTCCGCGAACGCAGCGGCGAGATTCTCGCCGCCAACGAACGTGACATGGCGGCGGCACGCGCCGCGCGCCTGAGCGGCGCGCGGCTCGAGCGTCTCGGGCTCGATGCCGGACGGATCGAGGCGATCGCGGCGAGTATCGCCGCGGTGGTCGCGCTCCCCGACCCCATCGGGACTACGGTGGCGGAGTGGCAGCGCCCGAATGGGCTGAGGATCGAGCGCGTAGTGGTGCCGATCGGGGTGATAGGAATCATCTACGAGAGCCGCCCCAACGTCACGACGGATGCCGGGGCGCTGTGCCTGAAATCCGGCAATGCCGCACTGCTGCGCGGCGGCTCGGAGAGCCGCCACTCGAACGCGGCGCTGCACGCCTGTCTCACCGCCGGCCTCGCGGCGGCGCAGCTCCCGGCCGCGTGCATCCAGCTGGTGCCGAGCACGGATCGTGCCGCGGTCGGCTACATGCTCTCCGGCATGGCGCAGTATCTCGACGTCATCGTGCCGCGCGGCGGCAAGACGCTGGTCGCGCGCGTGCAGCAGGAGGCACGTGTGCCGGTGATCGGCCATCTGGAGGGTAACTGCCACGTGTACATCGATCGCGACGCCGACCTGGCGATGGCGCGCACGATCGCACTCAACGCCAAGATGCGCCGCACCGGCATCTGCGGCGCCGCCGAGACGCTGCTCGTCGACCGTGCCTGCGCCGCGACCCACCTGGCTCCCATCGTGCGCGACCTGCTGCAGGCCGGCTGTGAGGTGCGCGGCGACCCGACCGTGCAGCAGGCGGACCCGCGCGTGCGCCCCGCGAGCGAGGAGGACTGGTACACGGAGTACCTCGACGCCATCATCGCCGCCCGGGTGGTCGATGGAGTCGACGCCGCCATCGAGCACATCGCCCGCTACGGCTCGGCGCACACCGAATCGATCGTCACCGAAAACCGGGCGACCGCCGAGCGTTTCCTGCAGCGCGTCGACAGCGCGATCGTGCTGCACAACGCGTCCACGCAGTTCGCCGACGGCGGCGAGTTCGGCATGGGAGCGGAGATCGGCATCTCCACCGACCGCTTCCACGCGCGCGGTCCCGTGGGGGTCGCGCAGCTCACCAGCTACAAGTACGTGGTCCGCGGCGCAGGCCAGATCCGTCCGTAGGTCAAGGCTCGCATTGGACGTCGTCCATGTGCCCTCAGGCGCGGCTCCCGGGCGTCCCGTGCTCGTGCTCGTGCGGGGCGGCGCAGCGCTCACAGTTCACCCAGCCCGAATCGCCGCTGACGTAGTGCTCCTTCTTCCAGATCGGCAGGCGGTGTTTGATCTCATCGATGATGTAGCGGCAGGCACGGAAGGCCTCGTCGCGGTGCGGCGCACTGACGCCCACCCACACGGCGAGCTCGCCGATGCGCAGGTCACCGACGCGGTGCGCGCAGCAGGCGTGGGCCACCCCGAAACGCGCCACGGCTTCGGCGACGATGCGCTCGGCCTCGCGCACCGCGAGCGGCTCGTAGGCTTCGTACTCGAGACGCTCGACGCGCTGCCCCTCGTTGTGATCGCGCACCCAGCCTTCGAAGGCTGCGTAGCCGCCGCAGGCCGGGTCGGCGAGCGCGGTGCGCAGCGTGGCGACGTCGATGGGTACGCGGGTGAAGCGAAACGGCGCGGTCATGTCCTGGTCGGCCCTTGATCGCGGCTCAGCCGCCCGCGACCGGCGGAATGAACACGATCGCGTCGCCGTCGGCGAGCGGCGCCGACCAGTCGGCGAACTCGGAGTTGATGGCGACGCGCAGCACGGCGGGATCGAGCGAGAACGGGTAGCGGTGCGCGAGCTCGGCGTACAGCTCGCGCGGCGTGCGCGCCGCCGTCTGCAGCGACTCCGCGCCGCGCCCGGCCTGCTCGCGCAGCAGCGCGAAGTACTGCACCGTCACGCGACGGGTGGCGGCCGAGACGGAAGCGATCGAGCTCATGGCGGCAGCATATTCCTCGGGAGTGTTGGCGTTGTCGAGAGCGCGCGGATCGGGCTCGTCGATGAGGCGCACATCGGCACCCAGCAGAAACTTGCGCGGGCAGTGCTGGCCGCGTGCCACGTAGTCGGCGAGCGCGGCGCGGCTGCCCGGCTCGTACACCGCACACAGAGGCTCCGGCAGGTGGTCGCGGCTCGAGCGGAACGCCGTCGCGAGCCGCTCGGGGGCACGCGCGTGCAGCAGGAAAGCGAGCGTCGCCGCATCGAGCAACGGCAGGTCGCACGCCAGCACCAGCCAGGCGCAGTCCGGGAAGCGCTCCTGCGCGGCGATGATCCCGGCGATGGGACCCAGATTCTCGCGCGTGTCCTCGATCTGCTCGAAGCCGGCGCGCAGCGGATCGACGCGCTGGTCGCTCCGCACCGAGACGAAGGCGCGGGCCACGTGTGGTGCGAGCAGCGCCATCGCCTGCTCGAGCTGGGTGCGGTCGCCGACGCGCAGCGCCGCCTTGTCCTGGCCCATGCGGCTGCTGCGCCCGCCGGCGAGCACCAGGCCGTAGAGCGGTGCGCTCATGCGGCGCGTCGTGGGCGCCGGCGCGCGAACGGCCGCCGGCCGCCCGCTTTGGCCATGAGCCTGAGGCTCGCGATCTCGATGTCGTGAGAGAGCGCCTTGCACATGTCGTAGATGGTGAGCGCGGCGACCGCGGCCCCGGTGAGCGCCTCCATTTCCACTCCGGTGCGGTGATGCACCGCTACCCGGCAGCTCACTACGATTACGCCGGCGCCACGCTGCGCGATCTCGATCTGACAGCTGTCGAGCGGCAGCGGATGGCAGAATGGAATGAGCTCATGGGTGCGCTTCGCGGCCATGACACCGGCCAGGATCGCGGTATCGAACACCGGGCCCTTGCGCGTGCGGTGTCCACTCGCGCGCAGCGCGCGCGCCACCGCGGGCGGCAGGCGGATGCGCGCCTCGGCCTCGGCGGTGCGCGCCGTCACCTCCTTGGCGCCGACATCCACCATGGCCGGGCGGTCGCGCGCATCGAGATGCGAGAGACGCGGCCGCCGCATCAGCCACCGATGTAGAACATCTCGACCTTGCGCGGCTCGCCCGCGCCGTGCGGCAGACTGGCGCGCAGCTCGCTGTAGCGGTCCGCGCGCCTCAGCCACACGTCGGCGATGAGCGCGAGCAGCTCGTCGTCGCTGGCACCACCGCGCAGCGCATCGCGCAGGCTCGTGCCGTGCGTGGCGAACAGGCAGGTATAGATCACGCCGTCGGACGACAGCCGCACGCGCGAGCAGTCCCCGCAGAACGGTTGCGACACGGAGGAGATGAAGCCGACCTCTCCCTGGCCGTCGGCGAAGACGTAACGCGTGGCCACCTCGCCGCGATAGCCCGGCTCGAGCGAGGCGAGCGGCCAACGCGCCGCGATGCGCGCCGCCAGCTCCTTCGAGGACACGACCAGCTCCGAGCGCCAGTCGTTGCGATTGCCGACGTCCATGTACTCGATGAAGCGCACGATCACACCGGTGCCGCGAAAGCGCTCGACGAGCTCGAGCGCCGTATGGTCGTTGACCCCGCGCTGCACCACGGCGTTGATCTTGATCGGCTCGAGGCCGGCGCGACGCGCGTGCTCGATGCCATCGAGCACCTCGGCGGGAGTGCCGAAGCCGCCACTCATGCGCGCGAACACCGCCGGGTCGAGGCTGTCGAGGCTGACGGTGATGCGCTTCAGGCCCGCCGCCTTCAGCTCACTGGCGTACTTTGCGAGCAGCACGCCGTTGGTGGTGAGCGCCACGTCATCGACGCCCGGGATCGTGGTCAGATCGCCTATCAGGTCGGTCAGGTTGGCGCGCAGCAGGGGCTCGCCCCCGGTGAGGCGGAGCTTGCGTACGCCGAGCTGCACGAACAGGCGCGCCAGCCGCACGACCTCATCGAACGACAGCCGCTC
>DASXKA010000224.1:0-4240 GCA_036497085.1 Steroidobacteraceae bacterium
CGTCGAAGGCGGCCAGCGCCTGTACACGACGCGCGGCGAGGATCACTGCACCGTGGACTCGCTCAATCAGCAGCGCCTGCGCGCGCCGGGCACGCCGCGCAAGTACCGTGTAGTCGCGCGCGGCTTCTGCGTCGCCCCGGCCACGACGCTCAACAATGCCGAGCGGATTCTGGTCAGCAGCTTCGATTTCGCGGGCCACGCCGTGTTCGGCGACGACGCAATCCGATGACGAGGAGTGCCACGCG
This sequence comes from Steroidobacteraceae bacterium, assembly GCA_036497085.1. GTDB lineage: Bacteria > Pseudomonadota > Gammaproteobacteria > Steroidobacterales > Steroidobacteraceae > 13-2-20CM-66-19. The sequence goes on from DASXKA010000224.1 coordinate 246, forward strand.
GACCCATGCCCTGCGCGCCGCCGCTGTCAGCGTGTTGGTCGCCGTTGCGGGCGGCGCGCGCGCCGACACGCCGCCCGTCGATCTCGCGACCTACCCGCGCGCCGCGCTCGAGATCGTGCAGCACGCACCGGATTCGGTGCGCCGGTTCCACTTCGACGTGTGGGTGGCGGACACGCCGGCGCGCGCCGAACAGGGCCTGATGTACGTGCGCGATCTGCCGCCTGAGCGCGGCATGATCTTTCTCTTCACGCCGGCACGCATAGTGTCCTTCTGGATGAAGAACACCTACATCGCCCTCGACCTGCTGTTCATCGCCGCCGACGGGCGGGTGGCAAAGATCATCGAGCGCGCACCGCCGCTGCGGCTCGACCTGTTGAGCTCCGATGTGCCGGTGGGGACGGTGCTCGAGTTGCGCGGGGGCGAGGCCGGGCTGCTCGGGCTCAGGGTCGGCGACCAGGTGAGCTGGCAGCGGGCGAAGAAAGTCTCCGTTCCCTAGCCGCCCCCGGCGGGCAGCGCGTCGAAGGACACCGCGGTGCGCGGCTGCGAGCCGTGAATCGGGCTCGTGCCGTGCCACATGTACGACGGAAACAGCACCAGCTGTCCGGCGTGCGGCTGCACGACGCAGCCGACCCCGGCTCCCGGCGTCGGGAAGCGCGGCTCTCCCAGCCTGAGCCAGCCGCTCTTGAGCTCGGCGTCGCCGGATTCCTCGGGCACCTGCACGTAGTACGCCGAGCTGATCCAACCCTGGTTGTGAAAGTGGTTGACGTGAAAGCCGCCGCGCATGAGCTGTACCGACCACGCGGATGCGATCTGCACGGCACCCTGATTGAGCGCGCTGAAGGGATGGCCCGCGTCGCGTCCAAGCGCGGCGAGATAGGCGCGCAGCGGCCCGTCGAAGCAGCGCAGCATCGCCTGGATCACCGGGTCGGGATCGGTCACCAGATTGCGCGTCGTGACGCGGCCGTTGCGCAGGCTCTCCCCGAGCGGATAGGTGCTGGCGCGGTAGCGCGCCGCGAGCACCTCGAGTAGCGCGGCGTTCAGCTCCTGCATGGAGGCAAACCCCAGGGGCGGTTGCAGCTCGTAGCAGCGCACCAGGCGCTGGTAGTCGTAGAGCTCGGCATACAGCGCTTGCCCGAGGAGGCGCGCGGCGACCGCCTCGTAGGCGATCCAGCCCTGTGCCTGCGGCATGCGCGCGCGCTGCGTCCGGATGAACGCCAGCGCCTCCGCGGGCCGCCCGCGCGACAGGAGGATCGAGACGAGATTCTCGACGGCGCCGGGGTCGTCCGGGAGGGCCGCGGCGGCTTCCAGCGCCTCGGTCTCGGCTTCCGCCAGGCGCTCTCCCTCGCGTATGACGCGCGACAGCAGGTAGCGCAGCCGTGGCAGGGGTCCGGCGCGCTTGAGCTCATCGCGCAGCAGCTGCTCCGCGACATCGCCCCGCCCCGCGTTGACGAGCAGCACCGCGAGCGCCTCCTGCAGATTCAGGTCGTCGCGTGCGTCGAGTACCGCGGCGGCGAGTGAGCGCGAGAAATCGGGATCGCCGAGCGCCTGGCGGACGCGCGCGAGATGGAGCTGCGTATCGGCGTGGCGCGGCCGCAGCTTCACCGCCGCGGCGTAGGCACTCTCGGCCTCCTCCAGCCGGCCGAGTTGGCTCAACGCACGGCCGCGGGCCAGTTCGAGCTCGAAGCCGCGCGCACCGAGCGACACCGCCCGGGTAAGGACGGCGAGCGCTTCCTCGGCCCGCTCGAGCTGCGCGAGCAGCGCGCCGAGCCTGCGGTACAGCGGGGCGCTTCCCGGGCCGAGCGCGAGCGCCTGGCGGTAGGCGCCTTCGGCCTCGAGCGGCCGGTTCTGGTTGGCGAGCACGAGGCCGAGCGCCGCCCAGCCGTCGGGACTCGCGCGGTCGGAGTCGACGAGCGTGCGGCACTGGATCTCCGCCTCACGCGCCCGGCCGAGGCCGTCGAGCGTCAGCACGAGGCCGTGACGCGCGCCCCGCTCCCCCGGCGCAAGCTGCAGCACGCGGCGGTAGACGCGCTCGGCCTCCTCGAGCCGCCCGGCGCGGCGCAGAAACGTGGCGAGATTCAGCCGTAGCCGGCTGTCGGCGGGCTCGAGCTCGACGCTGCGCCGCAGAAGCTCCTCGCCGCCGCGGGCGTCGCCGCCGCGGGCACGCACGAGGCCGAGGAGATGCAGTGCGGCGGCGTTGTTGGGCGCCGTGGCGAGCACCGTGCGGCACATGCTCTCGGCGTGCGCGAGCTCACCGCGGCCTAAGGAGGCCCTGGCCTGCGTGAGCTGAGTGTCGAGTTCGGCCGCCGTGAGCACGCGGCGACTCTAATGCAGGCTCTTCAGCACTGCCTACTTGGACGCCTCGCCGTGCCCGTTCGGGGTGCGCGCGACTTTCGAAGGCGGTTTGGCCTGCCGGTGACGCTTGTGAACGATCGGGGGCTTGATCGGGGCGCCGAAGGCACGCCTGGACGTCGGGTGCGGCGCGAAGGAGCTGGGTTTCGCGTGCGTCGGGTTTGTCGAATCAGTGCCGGCCGCCGCTGCCCCAGGCGCAGCGAGAAAGATGAGCGCACACGCGGCCAGCGACGCGAGGGCGTGCCTCAGAAATCCGGGTACGCGCGGTCCATTCATTTGTAGAAGTGTATACCCGAACCGAGCCGGCATCAGCGCGTTGCTGGCTCACAACAATTGCGGAATCCCCCTGATCGGGCGCTCCCGCAAATGCCCGTATAAAACCTCGAAGCGACCAGTTCATACCGCGTAGGTAGGCATTCGTCCCACGAGGCAAGAACGTCGCTATTCCGCAACGAGGACTTCCGTTTCGGGGCGCCGTGCCCTACCATGCCGGCCAAACACGAATCCCGGGTGGCGCAACTGCCGGGTTCATGCGTTGGGGGACCTCCAGATCCAAACCAAATCGAGAAGCGGCGTGCAATTTCGCGCCCTTCCTTCCATGGGAGAACATATGACTTCGATGAGCATCATCGGGCGTCGCGTTTCGCGTGCGCTCGCGATCGGGGGCGTTGCCGCGCTGACGGCCGGCGGGCTTCCGGCACAAGCGCAGCAGCAACCCGCGCAGGCCAGCGGCGAGCCGGCGCTGCAGGAAGTGGTCGTCACGGGCTCGCTCATCAGACGCACCGATTTCGAGACACCGAGCCCGGTGCAGGTGGTCACGTCCGAAGACCTGAAGCAGTCCGGTTACAACAGTGTCTCCGACGTGCTGCGCAGCCTCGCTGCCAACGGCCAGGGCACGCTCTCGCAGTCATTCAACTTCGCCTTCGCAGGCGGCGCCTCTGGCGTGGCGCTCCGCGGTCTCACCGTCGGCGGTACGCTGACGTTGATCGACGGGCAGCGCATGGTTCCCTACGCGCTTTCCGATGACAGCCAGCGAAACTTCGTTGACGTCAGCAACCTTCCCTTTAACGTCATCGACAGCATCGAGGTACTGAAGGACGGCGCTTCGTCCGAATACGGCTCGGACGCGATCGCGGGCGTGGTCAACGTGAAGCTGAAGAAGACCTTCACGGGCGTCACCGTGACCGGCGAGGGCGGCACGAGCAGCAAGGGAGACGGCTCGACCGAGCATGTGGCCGGCCTGGCCGGCATCGGCGACCTCGGCAGCGACGGCTACAATGCGTTCCTCGCGCTCGAGTTCCGTCATCAGGACCAGATTCTGGTGGGCAGCCGTCATGGATTCTGGACCAACCTCGACTGGACGCCCTATGGCGGTGCCGACACGCGCCCTGGCGCCAACAACCAGGCGTTTGCGCCATTCCCGAGGTTGCTCGGCGGCTACGTACTGAATCCTGCTACTAACACACTGGGTGCGGACACGAATTTCCTCAGCCCGACCGGATGTGCCAGCTACGTGGCCTACCAGGCGAACCAGTGCGTCTACAACTCGCCGGAGCAGATCCAGCCGACGACGCAGAACATCAACGCGCTCGGCCGTTTCACCAAGAATCTGGTCGGCGACTGGCAGGCGATCTTCACCGGCTCGC
>DASXKA010000225.1:0-15454 GCA_036497085.1 Steroidobacteraceae bacterium
TCGGGCGCGTAGTACAGACCGAAGGGTGCGGCGGCCTCGGAGACCGCGAGATTGCGCACGCCCGGCTGGACGCGCGCCGTGCGCGCCAGCGGGTCGACGTCGAGAATGCGGTCGAGGCGCGCGAGCGACAGCAGCACGCCGGCGGCGTGCGGCAGCGCGCCACCCGAGAGCCCGGTGCCGGCGCCGCGCGCCACGAGCGGCACGCCGAGCCGGTGGCAGGTGCGTACCACGGCGCACACCTGGCTCTCGGTACGCGGCAGCGCCACCAGCATTGGCTGCTGGCGGTAGGCCGCGAGCCCGTCGCACTCGTAGGGCCGCAGCTCCTCGTCGCGGCTCAGCAGGCAGTCGGAGGGCAGGAGCTCGGCGAGCGCGCGCGCGACCTCGCCGCGCCGCGCGCCGCTTGCGGCGCCATCGCCCGCAGCCGGCTTGCCGGGGCGCCGGTCAGGGGATGCGTCGGGGGCGGCGGCGTGCACGCGACTATGCTAGAGCCCGTTCTTGATCCGCGTCCAGGTGCGGGTCTTCAGGCGCTGGTAGCTCACCTCGAACTCGGCCGGCAGGAACAGGCGGGCGCGCACTGCGGGCGGTGGGTAGATCGCCGGATCAGCGAGGATCTGCGCGTGCACCAGCGGCCGGGCGGCCAGGTTGTCGTTGCCGTAGTGCGTGTAATTAGTGATGTCGGCGATCACACGCGCGTCGAGCAGGAAGTTGATGAAGCGGTGCGCGGCGTGCGGGTGCGGCGCGCCGGCGGGGATGAGGAGGGCGTTGTAGGTGATGTTCGAGCCCTCTTTGGGCAGCGTGAACGCGAGGTGCAGGTCGAGGCCGGCAGCGCGCGAGCGCGTAATGGCGAGCGAGTAATCGCTCGACCAGCCCATGGCGACGCACAGCTCGCCCGAGGCGAGCTGATACACGTAGTCATTCGAGTCGAAGAGGCGAATATAGGGGCGCACGGCGAGCACCAGCCGCTCGGCGCCTTTCAAGTCCTCGGGTCGATGCGAGTTGGGGTCGAGCCCGAGGTATTTGAGCGCCAGCTCGAGCACATCGTCGGGCGAGTCGAGAAAGCTCACACCGCAGTCGGCCAGGCGCGCCACGACTTCGGGCTTGAACAGCATGTCGAGGCTGTCGAGGGGTGCATCCTTGAGGCGCGCGCGCACCAGGTCGACGTTGTAGGCGAAGCCGTTCATCGCGTGCAGATAGGGCGCGGCATAACGGTTGCCGGGATCGGCCCGCGCCTGGATGGCGAGCACCGCCGGGTCGAGGTTTTTCCAGTTGGGAAGCTGCGTCTTGTCGAGCGGCTCGTACAGCCCGGCGCGGATCTGGCGCGCGTACCAGGCCATGGTCGTGCTCACGAGGTCATAGCCGGAGTCTCCGACCATGAGCTTCGATTCGAGCGTCTCGTTCGAATCGAAGACGTCGTACACCACCTTGATGCCGGTCACGCGCTCGAACTGCGCGACGGTGTCGGGAGCGATGTAGTCATCCCAGTTATAGACGTGGAGGACCGCCTGCTCGGCGGCGGCTTTGCCGCCCGGCGCGTGATCTCCGCAGCCGATCAGGCATCCGGTGAGAAGCACCGGACACGCGAGCAGTGCCGGGCGGACGCGCAACGCTCTAGGGCCGCGCCAGTTCGGCTCTCACCCAGTTCTGGAACTGGCGGATCGCGTACTCCTCGGGCATGAGCACGCCGGCTGTGTGCGGCAGGGCGTGCAGGCCACGCTGATTGAGCTCGCAGATGGCGGCGTCCTCGCTCATCACGATGTCGGTGAACTCGACCGCCTTCATGATGTCGTGCTGCTGATCGGCGAGGGTCTCCGGCAGGAACAGGAACTCGATGCTCATCGCGGTCTGCTCCGCGCCCTGAGGCAGGAGCCGCACCACGCGCACGTAGTCGACGTGCGCCACGATGAAGACCGACGGTACCGACGTCATATAGAGGTGGCCCGCCTTGCGGTCCGCGGCGCTTAACCCGGAAAACGGGACTCCGGCGGGCTTGCCGTCCATCGACCAGGATTCCGCCCCGCTGCGCAACCCGCCGCCGTACTTCGGATCGTCGTCCGCGGCGTGATCCTGCCAGGCCGGATCGTCGCGGCGCTCGAGGAGCGCCCGGCCGTAGATCGGCACGAGCTGAGCGAGGCGCGGGTGCACACCCGGGCAGTGGAGGCACTCGTTGTAGTTCTCCCAGAAAACCTTCCAGTTGCACCGCATGGTCTTCGTGAGTCGATGGCCGACCACGAGGTCGGCGAGCCGCCAGTCATCGAGCCGGTCGAGCGGCAGGTCAAAGCTGGCGCTGAAGGGCGGCGGGCTCGCGGTCAGTGCCGTGAAGAGGAAGCCGTTCCACTCGGTGACCGGCAGGCTATAGAGCGAAAAATTCCCGAGCGCGAAGCTCTCGCCATGCGCCTTGGAGGAGGTCTGCACGAGCTCGCCTTCCAGGTTGTATCGCCAGGCGTGATACGGACAGACGATGCCCGCGGCCGGGAGCCGGCCGGAGCGCTCGCGGCACAGCGTCGCTCCGCGGTGCCGGCAGGTGTTATGGAAGGCGCGCGCCTTGCCGTCTTCGCCGCGCACCAGGAGGATCGACTGATCGCCGACCTCGAGTGTGTGGAAGCTGCGGGGACTCGCGATGTCAGCCGAGCGGCACGCGTACAGCCAATGCCGGTACCAGATGCGATTCAGCTCCTGCCGGTGGTGCGCCGGATCGAAGTAATAAGATGAGGGCAGCGAGCCGACGGCGTCGCTGAGTCCGGTGTAGCCGGGATCGCGTCTGAGGGGGAGTGGCCGGGTGCTCATCTAGGTCTCGATGATCCTGAAGTATACGGCGTAGCGCTCATCGAACAGGCGGCTCAGGGGAATGAACGTGAGATCGTTGTTCTGATCCCGGGTGCGGAATTCAAGGGTGCGGCCGGCGACCGGCGTGAGCCAGCTCGCCGGATCCTGCGAGCGCACGGCGAGCGGCGCGACGGGGATCGGCTCAGCGGTGTACTCGGGAATCTTGCGCGGCCGCGTCGGTGGAGCGCGCAGATTCTCCGGCGTGAGTCCCTGGGTTCCAAGGCGCGCGGCCAGCACCAGCGGTCCGTACATCACCGCCTGGATGGTGGCATCGTCGGGCATGGCAGCCACGTGCAGCCGCATCGGCAGGCGCACGGAGAGGGTGTCGTTCTCTCTCCAGGTGCGCTCGACCGTGAGGTAGCCGCCGGTCGCGCTCGCGGCGAGCGGCTTGCCATTGAGCTGCGCTTCCACGCCGCCAGTCCAGTAGGGCACACGGACCCTGACCGCAAGGCGCGTCGGCCGCGCGGCGTGCACGCTGAGGCGCAGCGTCTCCTCCTCCGGAAAGTGCGTGTCGAGTGTCAGGTGCACGCCACGCTCCGCCCAGTTGAGCTCGGAGGGCACGAACAGGTTGATATAGACACCCGTGTCGTCGTGGAAGTAGATGCTGTCGCCGAGCTTGGCGAAGGACTCGGCCATGCTGCCGGTGCAGCACCAAAAGTCGTTGAGCGGAGTGCCGAAGAGCTTCCAGTAGCCGCCCGCGAGCGGCAGGTAGTAAAGCTTGTCGCCGTCGGCCGGATGCTGCACGCCGAGGATGCCATTGTAGAAGGTACGCTCGTAGTAATCGCCGAGGCGCGGATCTGCGGTCCACGTGTACAGGTGCCGGGTCAGTTTCTGCATGTTGTAGGTGACGCAGGACTCCTGCGTATAGCCCGAGAGCTCCTGCGCGAGGATTCCGGGCGGCGCATTCCACGACTCGCCGTTGCTCGTGCCGCCAGTGCAGTAGCAGCGCCGCTCGGCGACGGTGTGCCAGAAGTTGGCGGCCACGTCGTGCAGCTGCAGGTCGCCTGCGACCTCGTAGCCGCGTGCCGCCCCGATGATCTGCGGGATGGTGGTGTTGACGTGCAGCCCCTTGAGCTCATCACGCCCCGCGGCGAGCGGCGCGAAGACCCGTTCCTTGTTGAAGCGCTGCGCCACGGCTCGCCAACGCGCGTTTCCCGTTGAGGCCGCGAGGTTATAGAGCAGCTCGTTCATGCCGCCGTATTCGCGCTCGATCACGCGCGCCATCTGCTCGCCGTCGAGCGGCTGGACCCAGCGCTCGACCCACGCCGCCATCCTCTCGAGCGTATCGAGCGAGCCGCGATCGCCGCTCAGCGTCGCAGTATCGAGGAGCCCCGCCATGATCTTGTGGAGTGTGTAGAACGGCGCCCAGGCCGGCTGCCCAATGCGCAGCCGGTCGAACAGGTCGACCGGAAAGGCGCTCAGGTACCCGGTGCCGATTGCGGCCTGACACCTCGCGAGCTGGCCGGCAATCTGGACGCCACGCTCGCGCACCGCCCGATCCCCGGTGTGTGCCGCGAGTAACGCGCAGGCCGAGAGGTAGTGCCCGGTGAAGTGTCCGCGCAGCTCGTTGTCCGGCGCCTCCCAGCCGCCGAGCGGCGCGGCGCGGCTCGGCAGCCCCGCCGTCACACGAAACATGTGGAGCAGTCGATCGGGATCGAGCCCCATGAGGTAGCGGCGGTTGGTTTCGAGTGCCTCGCGCGCGACCCCAGGGCGCAGGCGCACCGCGGCCAGATCGAACGGTCGCACCTTGAAGCGCGCGCCGTGCGCGTCGGCGACTGCGGAGAGCGCGGCGAGTGCGGCGTGCGGCATGAGCGGCGTGGCTGCGGCGAGCGCCGTCATGGACAAAAAGTTACGACGTTGGACTCGGGTCATGGAGCGCAGCTGTTATCCTACTCCGCTTTCGCGTCAGGGGGATCCCATGCCCGGATGTCACCGCGGCCGCGCCGGCCGTCATCTGCACGTCGTCCTGACCGCATGCTCGCTTGCCGCGCCGCTCGCGGTGCCCCGCGAGACTCCCGCGGCCCGCGCGCCGATCACTCACGAGAAGCTCTGGATGATGAAGCGCGTCGGCGCGCCCGCCGTGAGCCCGGATGGCAAGTGGGTGGTGTTCTCCGTGCTCGAGCCCTCCTACGATCCCGACAAGGAGGTGAGTGATCTGTGGGTGACGGCGGCTGACGGCAGCGCGCCGCCGCGGCGGCTCACCCACACACGCGCGCCGGAGAAAGGGGTCGCGTGGTCGCCCGACAGTCACGCCGTCGTCTTCGCGACCAAGCGCGAAGGCGACGAGGTGGAGCAGATCTATCTTCTCGATCTCGCCGGTGGTGGCGAGGCGCGCCGGCTCAGCAACCTCTCGACCGGCGCCGCCAATCCGCGCTGGCGGCCGGACGGCAAGGCGATCCTGTTCGAGTCTCTGGTCTACCCAGGCGCGCTCGATGACGAGGCCAACAAGAAAATCGCGGCCGAGGGCAAGGCGCGCAAGTACAACGTGCACGCGTACGAGCACTTTCCGGTCCGCTACTGGAATCAGTGGCTCGACGACCGGCGGCCGACGATTCTGGTGCAGTCGCTGGAGGAGGGCGCAACTGCCCGCGACGTTCTCTCGCCCACCGCGCTCGCGCGCAGCGCCGGCTTCGATGGCGCGACGCAGGGCGAGAACCCGGTGTCGTTATCCGCAATCTGGAGCCCGGACGGCAGGGAGATCGTGTTCGTGGCGACTACGGAGCGCTGGAACGCGGCGTTTGCCCACGTCGGCTATCGGCTCTACCGGCTGCGTGCCGAGGGCGGCGCCGAGCCGGAGCCGGTGTCGCGCGCACCCGGTAACTACGCCGAGGCCAGCTTCGCTCCCGACGGTCACTCCTTATTCTTCAGGTACGCGCCGCAGGACGAGGAGATCTACCATCAGCCGCGCCTCGAGCGCGTCGCGTGGCCCGCGGGCGCAGAGCCGACGCTCGTGACGCACGACTTCGACCGCGAAGTCACGGCCTTCGCGCTGACGCCGGACTCGAAGGCTGCGTACCTGATCGTGCCGGAGTCGGGGCGCGAGAACCTCTATCGCGTGCCGGCATCGGGCGGAGCGCCGGTGAGGCTCATCGCTCACGAGGCCGGGGGATTCACGGCGCTCTCGAGCGCTGCCCGGGCCCCGGCTCCGATCCTCGTCGGCAGCTACGGGAGCTCGGTGAGCCCCGCCGAGGTGGTGCGCATCGACCCGGCAACCGGCAAGCACAAGAACCTCACGGAGTTCAGCACGGCGGCGGCCGCGGCGATCGACTGGGGGCCGCCGCGGCATTTCTCCTTCACGAGCGCCAGGGGGCGCAGCATTCACAGCATGCTCGTGACGCCGCCGGCGTTCGATGCGGGGAAGAAGTACCCGTTGCTGCTTCTCGTCCACGGCGGGCCCGCCGCTCACGACTCCGATCAAATCGGGCTGCGCTGGAACTACCACCTGCTCGCAGCGCCCGGCTACGCCGTGCTGACGGTCGACTACACGGGCTCGACGAGCTTCGGCGAGAAGTTCGCGCAGGAGATCAAACTCGATCCCCTGAAGACACCGGGCGATGAGGTCAACCAGGCGGTCGACGAGGCACTCAAGCGCTTTGCGTTCATCGACGGCACGCGCCTGTGCGCCCTCGGGGCCAGCTATGGCGGACATCTCGTCAACTGGCTGGAAGCGACCACGACGCGCTTCCGCTGCATCGTGAGCCACGCCGGCGAGGGGGATCTCACGACGCAGTGGGGCGAGAGCGATTTCAACTACGGGCGCGAGCTCGCCAACGGCGGACCGCCGTGGGCAGGCAATCGGATCTGGCGCGAGCAGAGCGCGATCACCTACGCCGCGAACTGGAAGACACCGATCCTGCTCAGCATCGGCGAGCGTGACTACCGCGTGCCGATCGGGAACACGCTCGAGGCCTGGAGCACACTGCAGCGGATGCAGGTACCGAGCCGGCTGCTGGTGTGGCCCGATGCCTGGCACTGGATCCTCAAGCCCGAGGACAGCCGGCACTTCTATGAGGAAGTGCACGCGTGGCTGGCGAAATACCTCAGGGAGGAGACCCCGGCACGGCGGTGAGTCTGGCGGGCGATGGATCCGGCGGTCGTGCGGCCCCTGCGCCGAGTGCGCGCTGCATCAGCACGGTATCCACCCAGCGCCCGAGCTTGAAACCGACCGAGCCGAAGGTACCGACGTAGCTGAATCCCAGGCGGCGATGCAGTGCGATCGAGCCGCCGTTGGCGCTGTCGCCGATGACGGCGAGCATCTGCCGCCAGGGACCGGCTTCGCAGCGCTCGATCAGCGCCGCGAGCAACCCTCCGCCAAGACCCAGGCCACGCAGGCCGTCCTCGACGTAAACCGAGTCCTCGATGGTGTAACGGTAGGCGGGACGCGAGCGGTAGATGCTGGCACAGGCGTAACCCACGACCTCATCGTGCACCTCCGCGGCGAGATAGGGGAGGCCCGCGTCGAGCACTGCGGCGCGGCGCGACCGCAACTCCCCGATCGTCGGCGGAACCTCCTCGAACGACGCGAGTCCGTGGCTGACGTGGTGCGCGTAGATGCGCGCGATCGCCCCGAGGTCCTCCTCACGGGCATCGCGGATCAACGCCACTGGCCGCGGCCGCGGTCGCGGTGGCAGGGGCTGTGCCTGAAACATCCAGCCGTGATAGCTCGTCATGCCGCAGGAAGTGCAACCGCCATGCCACGCGCGCAGTGCCGGGGACGCGGGTCGTGGCCCGCCCGACGCGCGCCTCGCCCGTTGCGCAAGAGCGTTTGCGGAGCACGCAAGGCTCCGCCGCACCAAACAGGTGCGGATCAACGGGCCCGGACCGGCTCGCGGCTCGAGAGGTCGATCAGAGTGCCTTCGTGACGCGGCCCAGTCCGCTACGCACTTTGAACGCGAGCAGGACGAGCAACACTCCGAAGGCGATCGCGTAGACGGCGAACAACCATAGCAGCGTCAGTGCGCCTACGGCCGGCTGGGCAATCAGCAGGACGCCGAAGATCACCGAGGCGACGCCCGCGAGGATCAACCACACCTCTCCCGCGAGCTGCTTGCGCAAGCGGATGGCAGCAATGATCTCGAGGAGCCCGGTGGCGATCGCCCAGATGGCAACGTAGAAGACGAGCGCGATGGCGGTGGCCTGCGGGCTGTAGAAGGTGAGGGCGCCGACGACGATGCCCGTCAGTCCCACGAGCAGCAGCACCCACCAGTCCTCGTGTACCTTGCGACCCCAGAAGGCGTTGGCGACGTTCAGGATGCCGTCGGCGAACATCACGATGCCGAAGGCAAGCGTGAGCGACAGCAGTGAGATGCCCGGACTCGCCAGTATCACGACTCCAAACAGGATCCAGAACAAGCCGCGCAGCACGGTCATCCACCAGTAGCGCGACAGAATTTCCCCGATCATGGCATCCTCCCAGCGTCAGTGTGCATGTTGTTGATCGCCTGTACGGCGGCGAGCGACCCGCGCCGACTCTACTCCAGCGCACCACAGAACGCCCCAGGGCCAGCTTGCGCAGCGCAGCACCACGCGTCCCGGGCGCTGAGCTTAAACGTGACCGGCGTTCACCTCCGCCTGCGAAGCGCGTCAAGGAATGACGAGGACGCTGCTCTCTAATGTTAACTCGCGCTTGGCAAAGGCCGCGGATTGTTAAGACTCCGCGGTATGTCGCACACACTACCCGCTGACCTGCCCTCGCCGCTGATGGAGCGCCTGCGCGCCGAAGGCATTGCCACCCTCGAAGCCTGGGTCGCGCTCGGGCGTCGGCGCCGCCAGATCTTCGGCGTGACGCGCGCCGCGGTCGAGCAGCTCGACGCACTCGCGAAAGCAGCGTTGAGACCCAAGCCCTGAGCGATTGCCGCCGCGGGCCTCAGCGCGGCCGGCGGGGACTTTCAGCGGCAACCGACGCCACCGCGCAGTGGTGCTCAGGTGCGCTAGAGTGCGCGCTTCGTCGCGGGGAGCTCGCTTGAGAACCTGGATTGCGCTGCTGCGCGGGATCAACGTCGTCGGGCGTCGCCAGCTGTTGATGAAGGACCTGGCTGTAATCTTCGAGCGCAGCGGCTTCAGCTCCGTGCGCACCTACATCCAGAGCGGCAATGTCATCTTTCAGAGCGCGCACGGCACGGCGCGGTCGCTGGCCGCCGAGATCGCCGCGCTGATCCTGAAGCGGGCGGGGTTCGAGCCACAGGTGATGGTGCTGTCGCCCCGTGAGCTCGCGGCTGCCGTCCGGGGCAACCCCTTCCCACAGGCGGACCAGGACCACAAGTCGCTGCACCTCTTCTTCCTGTCGGCACGGCCACGGCGCCCCGATCTCGACTCGCTGACGCGACTGAAGAGGGGCCGGGAGGGTTTCGCCCTCGAGGGAAAGGTGTTCTACCTGTTCACGCCCCATGGCTTTCCCCAATGCGAGCTGCACGACAAAGTCGAGCGCTTTCTCGGGGTGCACGCGACCGCGCGCAACTGGCGTACCGCGAGGCAGCTCCTGTCGATGACTGCAGCGACCGCGCCGTCAGCCGAGCGGCAAGAGAAACCGATGTGAGCGCGGCGCGTAGTGTGTGTCGGGATTCAACGAAACGACGACACGCGTCGCGCGACCGATAATGTCGCGGCGCGGAACGAAGCCGAAGTAGCGGGAATCGGCGCTGTTGTCGCGATTGTCGCCCATCATGAAGTACATGCCGTCCGGCACCGTCACGGCATCGAGGGAGCGGTGCGCGGGGCGAGCGGGAAGGATCATGATGTCGTGAGGCGAGCCCAGGCCCGCTTCGCGCAGCAGCAACGGGTGCTGCGCCGCGGTCGCGGCGAGCAGTCCGCGCCCGCGGCGAATGTCCTCGGTGGAATAGAGTGCCGCGTGGCCGTTGACGGTGAGTCGCTCGCCTTCGAGCGCCACCACGTCACCCGGAACCCCGATCACCCGCTTCACCAGCGAGGTGCCGTCGACGGGCGAATCGAATACGACGATATCGCCGCGCACCGGATCCTCGCCCGCCGTGAGGTGCACCCGGGTAAAGGGAATGCGCAGCCCGAACACATGCTTGTCGACGAGCACCCGGTCGCCTTCGAGTATCGTGGGATTCATCGAGCCGGTGGGCACGGTCACCCAGTCGGCCCACGCCGAGCGAAAGCCGAGCAGCAAGCACAGAAACAGCAGGGTGCTGCGGTAGTTGCGCCACCACGCAAGCAGCTTGCCGAGGGTCAGGGCACTCATGATAGGTGGATGGTACCACCGCCCGCGCTCCTGGCCTCAGGGCCGACTCGCCGGCGCAATCGTCCCGAAGAGCCCGTTGGTCTCGCCATTCGGCCCCGCCGCGAAATACAGCGCGTCCGAGTTCGAGCCGCGGCCGCCGCCGAGCGTCAGGGTCCATAGACCGTCGATCACCACCGGGTTGCCTTGGGCGTCCTCGAGCTCACCGGCGAACTGTCCGTGGTTGTCAAACGCGTTGATACGCCCGTTGCCGAAGTTGCCGATCAGGATCCTGCCGCTGAATCGCCCGAACGCGAAGGACGCGCGGGTCACGGCCCAGGGAGAGTTGAGCGGACCGCGGCTGGCGAAGCGGCGCAGCAAGTGCCCATCGGTGTCGAACACGTCGACGAAGCCATTTCCCGGGCCCGCCACATCGTCGTGCTGCGAGGCGTTTTGCTTCGCGTAGGTGACGAACAGGTCTCCGTCGATGTTGGCGATGCCAAAAGGGGCGTAGCCGGCGGGCATATCGGGATCCACGAAGCCGCCGTCCGTGGCGGCCGCAGTAAACAGTCCATTCGCTCCGGTCGGGCCGAAGACATCCACCGTGGCATGGCGGAAATTGGCGGCGTAGAGCAGCAGTCCCTTGGCGCTGAGCCCGAGTACCAGACTCTTATATACGGCGCCGGCGGCCGCGGTGGGATTGGCCGAGTTATCGACCGCGAGCACAGCGTCGGTGGCCGGGGTCAAGCCGCCGGCCCATGCCGAGAGGGTCCCGTCCTCGGTCGCGAAGATGAAAGCCGCGGGGGTCTTCGTTCCCGGGACCAGGAACGCGCCTGAGGGATTCCATACGATTCCGGTCGGCGCGGCAGGCGCCGTGGCCGGCGGGTTGCTGAAGTCGAAGGGCTGGCAGGAGTTGGGTGCGATGACGCCCCCGGGCAACGGAATGGAGACCTGCAACCCGACCTTGGTGCCGTCACCGGTATAGAGCGTCGAGCAGCCGGTGGCGTTGTCGTTCACCCAGAAAGGACTCCCCGCAGGGCTGAAAGCGATTCCCCACGCGTTCTGCAGCACGGGATCGCGCATCGCAGCGGACGCCGGCAAGTTCGAGACCAGCCGCGTTACTACGTAGCCGTCGCGGTCCGACTGCGAATCCTCTTGCGCCTGAGCAACGGCGGAGCTGGCGGCAATCGCAACGACGGCCGCTGCGGTGAGAGAGACCCTGACGCGTTGACACATGATTGCACCCTCGTGGTTGCGCTTCGGGAGTGTTGGACCCGCGTGAGTGCCACGCTTGGGCGGGAGGGTTCATGGCCGCAGTGCGCGGGGAACGCCTGCTCGTGTGTCACAAAGTCTTCACGCGGGGCCCGGCATCATTGAATTCCCGGCAGGCGATCCCCATACCGCGACCCATGGCCGAGACGCTGCATCTCGTTTGTCCGCACTGCGCGGCGATCAACCGGATTCCTTCCCCGCGCCTGACGGAGGCACCGAAGTGCGGGCAGTGCCATAAGCAGCTCTTCACCGGACGGCCGACCGAGCTGGGCGCGGCGAACTTCCGCAAATTCATCGAGCGCAGCGAGGTTCCCGTCGTCGTGGACTTCTGGGCCCCCTGGTGCGGACCGTGTCAGATGATGGCGCCGGAATATTCGGCGGCAGCGGCCGAGCTCGAGCCCAGAGTGCGCCTGGCGAAGCTCAATACGGATGCTGAGCCCACGCTCGCCGGTGAATTCGGCATCCGCGGTATTCCAACCCTGATCTGCTTCCGGGCAGGCAAGGAAGTGGCGCGCCGCTCGGGCGCGATCAACCGGTCAGAGATCGTGCGCTGGGCGATGGCGCAGGTTTAAGTGCGGGAACGCGGGGTGCGTGCCATCATAGCCGCCCCGAAGCTCCCGAGGTGATCCATGAACAAGCGGCAAGTCATCTCCCTGTTCGCAGGCCTGGCATCCATGCCCGCGCTGGCTGCGTTGCAGGTGGGGGCGAGTGCGCCACAGTTCACGACGCAGGCGTCTCTCGCCGGCAAGCCCTTCACTTTCTCGCTGAAGGAAGCGCTCGCCAAGGGGCCGGTGGTCGTCTACTTCTATCCGTCCGCCTATACCACCGGTTGCGACCTGCAGGCGCATACGTTCGCGGTCGACAAGGACAAGTTCGCGGCCGCCGGTGCAACTATCATCGGCGTATCCCTCGACAGCATCCAGCGCCTCAATGACTTCTCCGCGGACCCCAGCTACTGCGCCGGGAAGTTTCCCACCGCCTCCGATGCCGACGGCAACATCGCCAAGTCCTACGAGCTGAAGGTTAAGGAAGGGCCGGCCGGCTTCAAGGACGTCCGGGGAGTGGAGATCGGGCATGCGTTCGTCGAGCGCACGACCTTCGTGTTGACGAAGGACGGCAAGATCGCCGAGACCATCACGGGCGTGGCGCCGGAGCAGAATGTCGAGCAGGCCCTCGAGGCCGTGCAGCACCTGACTGCGAAAGCCAAGTAAGCCGGGTCGCGCCTCCGCTCGCTTCCGGGCCGGCCGTAATTCGACGGTCGATGCAGGCAGGCTTTCAGGCGCCGCGCGGCGCCACTCGGTACCTGGTACCTGCCGCCGCGGCGATCCTCCTCATCACGATGGGCGCGCGCCAGTCACTCGGCCTGTTCGTCGCGCCCCTCAACAGGGCAACCGGACTCGGCATCGTGGCAATCAGCCTCGCGATGGCGATCGGGCAATTCGTCTGGGGCCTGGCACAGCCGGTCTTTGGCGCCGTTGCGGATCGCTTCGGCTCAGGCGCGGTGCTGACCGTGGGCGCCGTGACGCTCGCGGCGGGCGCGCTGCTCACGACCGCGGTTTCGAGCGAGCCCGGACTCATACTCGCGATCGGCGTGCTGTTCGCCACGGGGGCAGCAGCCGGCAGCTTCTCCGTTCTGATCGGTGCCACCGCGCGCCGGATCGCCCCGGAGAAGCGTGCCTTTGCCTCCGGCGTGATCAACGCCGGAGGAAGCCTCGGACAGTTCCTGCTCGCGCCGATCAGCCAGCTCCTGATCTCGACCTTCGGTTGGGTGGTCGCAATGTACGCGCTGGCGGCGGCGGCGCTCGCCACGGTCCCGTTGGCGCGGCCGCTCGTCACTTCACCGCAAGAAGCGGAGTCGGCGGGCGCGACGGATGCGAACAGCGCGGCGAGCGGGCTGCTGCGCGAACAACTGCGCTCGGCGGCTCGTGATCGCAGCTACTGGTGCCTGCACCTGGGCTTCTTCACCTGCGGCTTTCACATCGCATTCCTCGTCACGCACCTGCCGGGCGAGGTGAACCTGTGCGCTTTGCCGGCGAGCGTGGCAGCCGGGTCGCTCGCGATCATCGGCCTCTCGAACGTCGCGGGCAGTCTCGGGGTCGGCTGGCTGGCCGGCGTGTTTCGCATGAAGTGGCTGTTGTTCTTCATTTATCTCACGCGCGCCGTGGCAATCGCCGTCTACCTGGTAATGCCGCGAACGCCGCTCACCTTTTATGCGTTCGCCGCGGTGCTCGGCCTTACGTGGCTGTCGACGGTGCCGCCGACCGCGGGGCTCGTCGGGAAGCTCTTCGGCGTGCGCTATCTCGCGACGCTGTTCGGTCTCACACTGCTTTCGCATCAGATCGGCGGCTTCTTCGGCGCGTGGCTCGGCGGCATCGCGCTGGTGCGCTTCGGAGACTACGGTTGGATGTGGTATGCAGACATGTCGCTCGCGCTGGCCGCCGCGCTTATTAACCTGCCAATCCGCGAAGTGCCCGTGGTGCGCGCGGCGGCGAAACCGGTCGCCGCGTCCGCGTAGGAGCGAGGTTGTTGGTGGCCGCTGTCGACGCGGGGCCCATATTCAGGCCCGTAAGTCGACATATGTTCAATCGAGTTGCGGCGCACAAAAACAGGCTTATCCTAGCGGTCGCGCAAACAGCGAATTGTCAAATCTGATTGTTAAGTCGCGGTTTGCGGTTGCAGGGACGTTTCCGGGGAAGTGCGCTATGGACTACAGCGTTGTTGAGATTCAGCCCAACGTGTGGCGTGTGAGTGTTGGCACCATCACACGCATCATCCGATTCCGCAGTGACGACATGACCTTTGCGCCGTGGGACGTGACGACCGCCGACGGTCAGACGCTCTGGAGCGCCTCATCTCTCGCGTCGGCCTTCCGTTGGATCCAGGCGCGCACCGGCTATCCCATCGAGGCACTGTTTGCTCAGGCACTCCTGGAGCACAGCGCAAAACCCGGGCTGGCGCCAGCAAAGGATTCTGACGGGGCGACGGCGATAGGCGAGAGTCAGCGAGCGCTCGGGAGTTGACGTTTGCCGCTGCATGTCACAGCGGCAAGTGCAGGAACTGATTGAAGTCGCTGCGCACGTAGGTGCCGAAGGCCTCGCCGTGAGGCGGCGCATGCCGCGCCCGCGGGCTTCCTGCATTCCAGCCAGGTGAAGGCGTAACAATTCCAGGGTCCTGCTTCCGCTCAGATCATCCTCCCGGATCTCGAGCTGCTCCTCCGCGGAAGTACCTCTCGGCTTCATGCATTGTCCTTGGCGGGCATTATCTCGCCGCGCCCGGGCCATGCTTCACAAATCTTTACGCAGCGGACAAATGCCGCTTACGCGTGCAGCGGAGACTTCAGATCCGTCTCTCCACTACAGAAGGACTGAACATGACTACTTCCCTCGGTCGCCTGGTCTTCAACCGCCACACCCTGCTGGCCTTTGCCGCCGGTGTCGCTCTGTGCGGTGGCGTCGTCGCTCTGGCGCAGAGCGCCGGGGCAGGCATGCACGCGTTCCATCACGGGGCGATGATGTCCGGCAACCCGGCGGATATGGCCGCACACCTCGATCAGGTGGTAAAGCACCTCTATGTCGAGATCAACGCCAGCGATGCTCAGAAGGCCCAGATAGACCCGCTGGTGAAGCAGGCGGTCGACGACCTGGCGCCGCTGCATTCGCAGGCGGGAAGCGCACATGCGCAGTTTGTTCGGGCGTTCACGCAGGACCCCATCGATCGCAACTCCCTCGAGGCGGCGCGCGAGACGCACATGCAGCTCGCGGACCAGGCGTCACGGCGCATCGCGCAACTGGTTGGAGATGTAGGTTCCGCGCTGACGCCGGCGCAGCGCCAGAAGGTGGCGGATCACCTGCAGCAGATGCATGGCATGCACGGCGGGACGACGCCGGTCAATTGAGCGGGCCGGAGCGAGCCCTGTGGTATCGCCCCCCCTCAGGCCCTACAGTGTGACAGTCACATGGCCGAGCGGGTGCTGGTTGTCGAAGACGATCCCCGGCTGGCCGAGATGCTCAGCGAGTATCTCGGTCAGGCCGGGTTTCGCATCACGGTAGCCACCGCCGGGGCTTCGGCCCTGCGGCGCCTGGCTGCGGAAGCGTCCTATGACGCTGTGGTGCTGGACCTGATGCTGCCTGACATGGATGGTCTCGATGTCTGTCGAGAGATCCGTACCCGCTCCGATAC
>DASXKA010000226.1:0-9375 GCA_036497085.1 Steroidobacteraceae bacterium
AAATCGACTCGAGCTGCGCGTCCCGGTAGCCGAGTCCGACGCAGTAGGGCCGTCGGGCGGCGGCCGCGATCGTGCGGTCGTAGTACCCACCGCCGTATCCGAGGCGGAACCGCTGCGGGTCGAAACCCACCAGCGGAACGATGAGCGCGGCGGGCTCGAGCACTTCGCGCTCGGCAGGGATCGGGATGTTCCAGATCCCGCGCGACATCGGCCTCTCGGGCCGCCAGCTCCAGAACTCGACCGGTGCCGATTTTGTGACGACGACCGGGAGCGCCACGCGTCCGCCCTTCCTCAGGTGCTCGACCGCGAGGTCCCGCACGTCGATCTCGCCCCGCACCGGCCAGTAGACGCCGAGCGTCTCGAATCTTCCCAGCTCGACGCTCTCGGTGAGACGCTGTCTCGCCCGCTCGCCCAGGGCCTTACGTACCGCACCATCGAGCGCCAGGCGCTGGCCGATCAGCGACTTGCGCATCTCTACGCGCCAGTGCCGAACCTCGCTCCAATCGGGCGATCGGGGCGGAGGCGGCCTTTCGTTCAGCAAGCGGCGCTCTCCTGCATCGACCGGTCAGTACGTCTCACGCGGCCGCGCAAAGAATCGGGAACGGCTGCGAAGCTCATGACACCCAATGCTGAGGATAGACTCACAAGCGCCTTCCGGAGGTTGTGCGATGAAAACCCTGGCGACATGCATGGCGGCGTCACTCATCAGCATGAGCGCCGGCGCCGCCTGGGCCGAGTCCGGCGGGCCCACCGATCCGCAGATCGCGGCGATCGTGGTCACGGCGAACCAGGTCGATATCGACGCCGGCAGGCTCGCGAAGTCCCGGTCGAAGACCAAGGACGTTCGGGAGTTCGCGGAACGGATGATTACAGACCACACGGGCGTCAACAAATCTGCGACCGAGCTCGTGACGAAGCTCCACGTAACGCCCGAGCCCAACCCGACCAGCGAGAGCCTGCAGAAGGGCGGCGATGAAAACCTGGCCGCGCTGAAGAAGCTCCGGGGTCATGCGTTTGACAAGGCGTATGTCGACCACGAGGTGACCTATCACGAAGCGGTGCTGTGGCGAGCGTCCTCACGCAACTCGAGGCGCGCGATCCGCTGTCTTGAGGCCCCCTCAGCTCAGCGCGTAGAGATACTCGACGAACGAGCCCACGGCCCCGTCGAGCCCCTGCACCTTCGGGTTCGTCGACTCGATCAGGTAGTACTCATCCGGCGCGTGCGCACCGGTACCGTTCCCCATGCCGAAGTGTCCCGCCGGGAGGCTGAGCGGAGCGTCGGTGAACAAGTACCCCGGCCAGGACCCCGCCCCTCGCGGCCACAGGTGCGCCTCGGCGCCGAGCTTGCGATACGTGGCCAGCTGCGTCTGGATGAGGCGGCTCGTCTTGTCGGTTGAGTTCGGATCGTAGCCGCCCGACATGTTGACCTCGATGTCGCCGAAGCCGTGCTTCGCGAGGTGCGCCTTGAGCTTCGCGAGCGTGTCCGCGGCGGTCATGTCGGGAACGAGCCGCATGTCGATCTTCGCTTCCGCCCGGTATGGCAGGACGGTCTTGCCGCCCGGCCCGGTGTAGCCCGCGACCAGGCCTTCGATGTTGATCGTCGGCTGCGACTCGAGAAGCAGCCGTGATTCGAGCCAGTCGCTATCGTGCACCCAGTGCTCGACGCCGAGCGTCTTCTTCGCGGTCGCCTCGGAGGCCCTCGCGACGTAGTCGGCGATCATCTTCTTCTGCTCGTCGCTGAGCGGCTTCGCCAGATCGAAAAATCCCTCCACCGCGGGCGTGTGCCCATCCGCCTTGACGAGGGTGTCGAGGGCCTGCACCAGGTGCCAGGTCGGGGAGTCGACCGCTGCCTCGAGGCTCGAGTGCACGTCGTGCTTCGGCCCCCGCCCCCACTTCTCGCCCGTCGACACCAGCTGTACCTCCACCACTCCCTTGGCGCCGAGCGATACCGTGACGCCGCCGTCGCGATCCTGCCCGGCCTCCGGCATGAAGACGCCGATGCACTTCCTGAGCTCGGCGAGCACCTCGGGTACCCTGACGACCTCGCCGAAATGCGGCGAGCCGATCTCCTCCTCGCCCTCGCACACCAGCACCAGGTTGACGGGGAGTTTGCAGCCGGCGGCTTTGAAGGCCATGAGCGCGGAGAGAAACGAGTTCTCGGGTCCCTTCTGGTTGACCGCGCCGCGTCCCATGCACACCGTGCCGAGCCCCTCCTTCTGCACCAGCCGCCCCTCGAGCGGCGGGGAGCTCCACTCCTCGGCCACGAATTGCTTGACGTCATACATGAAGTAGATGCCCACCGTGGTGCGCGCGCCGGCGTCGATGCGCCCGAACACGCCGGGCTTGCCCGCGGTCGGCATGACCTTCACCCCGGTGAAGCCGGCCTCGCGAGCCAGCTGCGCCATGTACTCCGGCCCCTGCGGGTAATTGCGGTTCTCGGCCGCGATCGAGGGGAGCGCGATCCAGTCCTGCAGGCGCCTGATGTTGGCCGCATGCATCTTCGGGATCTCGGCGAGCACCGCCACCTTGCCCGGACACCCGGCGGCGCCCGTGGCGCCCGGAAAGGCAGCGAGCGCAGCTGCCGAAACGGACGTGCTCAAGAAGTCGCGCCGGCTGAGACCGGTGTGGATCGTCATGGCATCACTCCCTGGAGAGCTCGAAGCTAGCGCGCGGTCCCGGCCGCCACCGGTCCCGGCGGGATCGCAGTCTGGGTCGCGAGCGGGCTACCCGCGGTCGGTGGTTGCGGAGCAGCCGCCAGCGGTAACCTGGATGCCGTCCCGGCGGGCGGCTGCGCCGCCGGCGCATTCACGGGCTGGGCCGCGGCGGTCGACGACGGCGCAAGTCGCGCCGGGCAGGGCTGCACCGCAATGCGGGAGTCCATGCCCTCGGCGAAAAGATCCGTGATGGGAACCGTCGTCATACCAGGCCGCGGGGTGAGCTCGATCCAGTACACGACCTTCGGGAGCTTCCGCTCGCTGACCTCCGCCTTGAATCCCATGCGTTTCACCGCCGCGGCACGCTGCTCGGCCTGCGGACGATCGGTGAAGAGCCCGAGTGACATGCGTCGGCCGGCCTCGCCGCCTGCCGGCAGGACGAGGGCGTCCTTGATGCCGCTCTTCTCGAGCTTCACCCGCGCACGGTCGGCCTCGACCTCATTCTTGAGTCCGTCGACGAACACCCAGTAGCCCTCGGACACCCCCGCGTCCGCGGCCCGCTGCTGCGGAGTGAAGCCCTTCGACGTGAGGATCCCGGCAGCCTTGGCCGCATTCGCGATGTCGCCGAACGGGCCCACCGACATGCACCCGGGGGTCTCGCTCAGGGCCGTCCGCGAATTGACCGTGGGGCGCTGCTCCGGGGGCAGCTCGGACAGGAGCTTGAGGCGCGGCAGCCTCGAGAGCGCCTCGTTCGCGGGCGGCAGCTCGGGCTCGTCCACCCAGTGCGACCAGGCGAGGTACACGAGATTGACGAGCAGCAGCGCGATGAAGGTATTGCGCACAACCGCGAATTCTAGTCCAAACCGCTCGACGAGCGCTCCCGTGCGAGCACCGCAAGGCCCCGCAGCACGAGGTCCGGCACCGCGATCGAGCGGCTCCGCGCGAGCGGCCGCACTGCGCCGGCGTCGCCCCCGGTCAGGACGACGAGCGGCTCCCGCCCGAGAAGCCCCGAGGCCTCCTCCACCGCCCGATCGACGAGGGCGGCCGCCGCGTAGCGCGAGCCCCGCTCGATCGCCTCTCGGGTCGAGCGCCCGAAGATCCCCCTGCCGCCCGCGGCCCCGCCCTGCGCGCGGCGGCGGATGCCGTGGGTATTGCTGAGAAGCGTCTCCATCATGAGACGCGGGG
This sequence comes from Steroidobacteraceae bacterium, assembly GCA_036497085.1. Lineage (GTDB taxonomy): Bacteria > Pseudomonadota > Gammaproteobacteria > Steroidobacterales > Steroidobacteraceae > 13-2-20CM-66-19. The sequence goes on from DASXKA010000226.1 coordinate 3,840, forward strand.
CCGGGACGATCACCCCGCCGCGGTGATGGCCGTCCGCGCCCACGAGATCGATCGTCATCGCGGTGCCGATCCCGACCACGCAGACGGGCACCGCGCTGAAGATCTCATGCGCTCCGACCGCGGCGGCGAAGCGGTCGACTCCGAGCCGCCAGGGCTCGACATACCCCACGGTCACACCGCCCCCCTGTCGCGGAACGGTGAGAAAGTGCACTGCAACATCGGCGCGGCGCGCCGCCGCTGCGAACGCCCGATTGACCTCAGATCCCGCGACGCTCGCAACCACCACCCGTTCGGGCGTGCGTGCCGCGCCAAGCAGGCGCCGCGCGTAGTCGCCCGGCCCCCATCCGGAGTGCGCCGCAGCCTTACCCCGGCTCACGCGGGTTCCGTCGAGGCGCGCCCACTTGATGCGGGTGTTGCCGATGTCGACGAGGAGGACGGTCATTCCAGGGGTCTCACGCTGACGTCGCCCGAGATGAAGCGCTTCACTGCGCCCGGGGTCTCGAGCATCAGTGCCCCGTGCAGGTCGACGCCGCGCGCGAATCCGCGGGTCGTCGCGCCTTCGGCCGACCGCACCTCGATGGGCCGGCCGCGCAGGGCATCCGCTCTGCGCCACTCCTCCATGAAGGACTTGAGGCCCTCCCGCTCAAACCCGGCGAGTCCCTCCAGGCACGCCCCGATCAGCGCCGCCGCGATCCGGTTGCGAGACCCCGTGGCGAGGCCTGCGCTCGCAAGGTCCGTCGCCGGAAGTCCGGCCTGCGCTATTTTCCTGAGCAGCACCTCCCCGAGCGCCACGTTGAGCCCGATCCCGATCACGACATACGCGGGGCCTGCGGATTCGGCGCGCAGGTCGATCAGCACGCCCCCGAGTTTGCGCTCAGCGACCAGGAGATCGTTCGGCCATTTGAGCCCCAGATTCCTTACGTTGAGCGCCGTGAGCGCGCGCAGCGCGCACACCCCGATGACGAGCCCGAGGGCGCCGAGGTCGGGCGGCACCGCGCGGAACATCCAGCTGAGGGAGAGGCAGATCGCCCCTCCGGGAGGGGCGAGCCAGGCGCGTCCGCGCCGGCCGCGGCCCGCGCTCTGGTACTCGGCGAGCAGCACCTCGCTCGCGCCGCTCTCCGGCCCGCGGCGCCCGAGCAGCGCCGTGTTGGTCGAGGCGATCGACCAGACGGTCTCGAGCTTAGCGACCTGCGCACGCACATCGCGCGGCAGGTGCTCACGGATGGACGCGGCCGCGAGCGGCTCGGTGGCCGCATTCAACCGATAGCCGCGGTTGCGCACCGCCTCGAGCCCGGCGCCGAGTGCCCGCAGAGCCCCCACCGCCTTCCACACGGCGCTGCGGCTGACGTGCAGCTGTCCGGCGAGCGCCTCTCCAGAGTGAAAACGGCCGTCGGCGAGCCGGCTGAAGACCCGGGCCGCGAGCGGCGGCCCCGCCGCCGGGGAGAGCGACCTCGAAGCCTTCGGCATGTCAGCCCGGTCCCCGGCGCAGTCCGAGCAGCCACAGGCGCCGCGCACGCGGCTCCGTGCCTGCGAGCATGCGGCCGATGTTGGCGCGGTGCGTGTAGAAGACGAGGAGCGCCGCGAGAATGCCGAAGGCAAGGAGCTCGGGGTGCGCGCTCGGGGAGCGCACGGCGATCGTCACCGCCACGGCGGCCGCGCACGCCATGGAGGCGAGACCGACGAAGCCCGAGAGAATGGCGACCGCGAGCCACGTGAGCACCGCCACCAGCATGAGCCCCGCGTTGATGCCGAGCGCGGCGCCGAGGAACGTGGCGACGCCCTTGCCGCCGCGCAAGCCATACCAGAGTGGATAGACGTGCCCGACGATCACCGCGAGCCCGCACGCGGCGGTGACCGAGGCGCGCAGCGCGGGCGCGGCGGCAATTCCCGCAACGGCGAGCGGTGCGAACACCCCGGTCGCAAGCCAGCCCTTGCCGAGATCGATGAGCAGCACGGCGATCGCCGCCGCCCGGCCCTGGGTTCTCAGCATGTTGGTTGCGCCGGCATTGCCGCTACCCAGGGTGCGGATGTCGACGCCGCGGAGCCTGCCGATGAGGAGGCTGCCGACGATCGAGCCGATGAGATAGGCGAGGACCGCCTTGACGATGAGCTCGGTCACTTGCGTCCGAACACCTCGGCGAGCATGCAGCGTACGCTCCCCCCACCCAGCCTCTCGATGGTGGGAACGGGAACCGCGAGCACCGCATCCGTCGAGCCCGAGAGCCGCCGGTACTGCTCGGGGCTCAGCGAGCGGCGGGCCGCCTCCGACATCACCAGCACGCGCGAGTCGCCGAGCGCCTCGTCCCAGGTGCCGAGCTCGAGCATGTTGCCCGCGAACTGCGCGATCTCCTGCTGACCGATCTCGATCGTCTCGCGGCCGCTCACGCGCAGCCGCTCGAGCACCCGCTCCCGGTCAGCGGCCGCGATCGCCTCGCTGCCGACGATGCCGAAGCGCTCGCCGATGCACATGAGGACATTGGTGTGATACAGCGGCACCCCGGCACGGTCGGCGGCCTGGAAAATCACCGGCTCGTAGCGCAGCTCCCGCGCCCACTCGGCGACCAGCGCGGGGTGGGTACGGGGCGAGGCGCAGGCGTACGCTACCCGTTCGGCATGATCGAGCACCAGGCTGCCCGTCCCCTCGAGGAACATCCCCTCGCCCTCGAAGTGGGTGAGATCGAGCAGATGCGCGACCCTGAAATGCAGCCGCTCGATCACCGCGTCGATCACTTCCTGGCGCCGCTCGGGGCGGCGGCTCAGGCTCTCCATGGGATAGAGCACCAGCGTGCCATCCTCGTGGAAGGACAACCAGTTGTTGGGGAATACGGCATCCGGCTTCACCGGGGTGGCGGTGTCCTCGACCGCGCAGACTTCCACCCCCTCGCTCTCGAGCGCGCGGCGCAGCCGGCCGAATTCGGCGAGCGCCTCCGCGCGAGCCGCGGCCAGCGAGGCCGCGCCGCCGCCCGCGCTCTCCGCGCGCTGCAAGGTGTTGGTACGCGCGGTATCGGGGTTATAGCCGAACGCCCTGGGCTCGATCATGAGTACGGCGTCGGCGCATTGTCGGCCGCGTCCGGCCGTGGGCTGCGCGGCTGGGGAACTTCCGGCGCTGGGCTCCATGGCCCATTCTCGCACGTCCCGCGCCGGCGCCGGGCGGCTGCGGCTACTTGACCGCGAGGCGCAGTGGCCGAACGTCCTGCGGGCCGGTGGCTTCCATGAGATCGAGCACCGCCAGGCGCTGGGTGAGATCGAGCGGCTCGCCGTCGAGATAGCGGCGGCAGTCGGCGGCCGGGGCCGGGCGCGCAAAGAGATAACCCTGCGCGTAGTGGCAGCCGATATGCCGCAGCATCTCGAGCTGCTGCCAGCCCTCGATGCCCTCGGCGACCACCTCGATGTGCAGGTGCCGCGCCATGGCGACGATTGCGCTGACGATCGCGAAATCCGACGGGTCGGTCACGAGGTCGCGCACGAAGCTGCGGTCGATCTTGAGCGTGTCGACGCGCCAGCGCTTCAAGTACGACAGGCTCGAGTAGCCGGTGCCGAAGTCGTCGATCGCGATGTGCACACCGACCTCGCGCAGCTTCGCCACCGCGTCCTGCGCCGCCTCGCGGGTGCGTTCCTCGCGCCGTTCGAACACGGCGCTCTCGGTGAGCTCGACCTGCAGCATCGAGGGATCGAGCCCATGATGCTTTGTGAGCCGCTGGATCGAGTCGGGGAGGTTCGAGCGCTGCAGCTGCACCGCGGAGACGTTGACCGCCACGGGCACCAGCGTCGCACCCGACTGCCGCCAGGCCGCCATGTCCTCGAGCGCGCGCTGCAGCACGAATTCCCCGATGGGGACGATGAGACCCGCTTCCTCGGCAATGCGCACGAAGCGATTGGGCCGTACGAAGCCATGGGTCGGATGCCGCCAGCGCAGCAGCGCCTCGAGCGCCACCACGTGGTGCTTCTCGATGTCGACGATCGGCTGGTAATGCACCTCGAGCTGGCGGGCCTGCAGCGCGGTGCGCAGCGAAGCCTCGATTGCGATACGCTCCTTCAGCCGCTGGTCCATGGTCGGGCTGAACAGCTGGAAATTGTTGCGGCCGCGGTCCTTCGCCTGATACATCGCGGTGTCGGAGTGGCGCAGCAGCTCGCCCATGTCGAGGCCGTCGCGCGGATAGAGCGCGACGCCGATGCTCACCGTGGTGACGAGCGTGCGCCCGTCGACCACCATCGGGGCGCCGAGTGCCTGATTGATGCGCTCGGCCGCTTCGTTGACCCTGTCCTTGTTCGCGACGTCCTTCATGACCACCACGAACTCGTCGCCCCCCATGCGCACCACCAGGTCCTCGGAGCGCATGCACGAGCGGACGCGCTGCGCGACGGTCTTCAGCAGCTTGTCGCCGGTCTCGTGGCCGCGCGAGTCGTTGATGTGCTTGAAGCGGTCGAGATCGAGAAACAGCACCGCGAGCAGCGAGCCCTTATCCTTCGCCTCATTGAGGGCATCGGGCAGATGGGCCGCGAGATAGAGCCGGTTGGGGAGCCCGGTGAGCTGGTCGTGATGCGCGAGGTGATCGAGACGCTGATGGCTCTCGAGGAGCTGGTTCTCGACCACGCGGCGCACCGTCACGTCATGCACGGTGACGGCGAGCACCGGACGGCCGTCGAGCTGCAGGCGTTTGGCGGCGGCCTCGACGTCGCGCACTGAGCCGTCCTTGCAGCGCTGGCGCATCTCGATCGGCGCGCGGGCGGTCGCGTCCTCGAGCCGGGCGAGCAGCGCGCCCTCGTCGGCGGACCCTTCGACGCCGAACAGCCGGGTGAAGGGGAGCTGGCGGATCTCTTCATGCGGGTAGCCGGTGTTGCGCAGCGCCGCCGGGTTGGCGGCGATGATCCGTAGCGTGGCTGGGTCGAGGACGAGAGCCGTCGTAGGCCATTGCTCGAACATGGCCTGGCGGGCGGCCGTGCTCGCGGGACCGAACCCAAGGCGCGAGATCAGGAACCGCACCCCGAAGCCGAGTGCGGCACACAGAAGTCCGACGAGGGCGCCAAGGCCGAATGCCAAATGGTTCACGCTTCTCCCCAGCGTCCAGCCTTCGAAGTTTGGCGGAAGCGGCTCGAGCGTGGCCGTGCGCTCGGCACAATTTTGATCACCGATAGACGACCGGCGGGGGTCACGCGGGCCGCGTCACGCGGAACAGGGCCCCCGAAGGCTCTTGATCTGGAAGGCTGCCGGACTCAGGTCACACAGCAGGATCGGCGGGCTCGTAGGTGGCCGTCGCCATGGCGCCACGCTCGAGCGCCTCGCCCGAGCCTCTCACTATCACCGCGTTCTCACCGAACATAACGCCGCGCAGCGTCTTGCTGAAGCGGAACTGCTTCAGCGCCGGAGCCGGGTCGGTAGAGGGTGCGCCGGTTTGCTGATCGATCGACGGAATGGTGCAGCGGACGCAGGGCTTCACGAGCCTGAGTGTCACGAGGCCGAAGTCGAGCGTATCGATGTAGTCCTCCGCCCAGGCGGGCAGCCCGCGGAGCACGATGTTGGGACGGAAGCGCTCCA
>DASXKA010000227.1:0-12356 GCA_036497085.1 Steroidobacteraceae bacterium
GCCAGCCAGCCGTGCGAGAGTTGATAACCCATCGATCGAGCGAGCGCTAATCCGGTCGCCGCCTGAACGATGATCGCGGGTAGCGTAAACAGCCAGTCCGCCAGAACGACCTTCTCGGACACCACGCGGATGGTCGCCACACTTCCGGTGCGGTCGATGATCCATTTGAAGAAAGCGATTCCGAGGCCGGCACCGAACAGCACAGTCGCACTCGTGATGTGGATCGCCTTAAGAATGAAGTGAGAGCTCACGCCACTATCTCGCGGCTACTGAGCTCACGCAGCGGCTCCAGAAACTCCTCAATCTAGTTCAATGACTTATGAAGATTGAAGGTGCGCGGGAGGACGCAAACAGACACCCCGGGACAGGGCGATGGAGGCTAGGGTCGGAATCGAACCGGCGTAGACGGCTTTGCAGGCCGCTGCATGACCACTCTGCCACCTAGCCAGCGGTGGGAACTGAAGCCCGGCACGGCCGGGGCCGCGATACTAGCGTATGTGGCTGCCCATAATGAATAAGGTATAGACTTCGCCGCGTCTGCAGACATGCACTGAGGGGTATGCCATGGCTGATGTGACACGGCGCGACTTCTTCAAGATAACCGGCGCCACCCTGGCGGGGTCGAGCCTCGCCCTGCTGGGCTTCTCGCCCGGCGCCGCGCTCGCCGAAGTGCGCGAATTCAAGCTGAGCCGCGCTACCGAGACACGCAATACCTGCCCGTATTGCTCCGTCTCCTGCGGCGTCATCATGTACAGTCTGGGCGATCGCGCCAAGAACGCGCGCTCCAGCATCTTTCACATCGAAGGTGACCCGGATCACCCGGTCAACCGCGGCACGCTGTGTCCGAAGGGCGCCGCGCTCATCGACTTCATCCACAGTCCCAGCCGCCTGACCCACCCGCAGTACCGCCCACCCGGCGCAGCCGAGTGGCAGTCGATCACCTGGGACGAGGCGCTCGATCGCATCGCCAAGCTCATGAAGGCGGATCGCGATGCCAACTTCATCGCCAAGAATGCGGACGGGCTCACGGTCAATCGCTGGCTGACGACCGGGATGCTGGCGGCCTCCGCGAGCAGCAACGAAGCCGGCTACATCACCCACAAGACCATCCGCTCGCTCGGCATCCTAGCTTTCGACAATCAGGCCCGTGTGTGACACGGCCCGACGGTGGCAGGTCTTGCCCCGACGTTTGGCCGTGGAGCGATGACGAATCACTGGGTCGACATCAAGAATGCCGACATCGTTCTCATCATGGGCGGCAACGCCGCGGAGGCCCACCCGTGCGGCTTCAAGTGGGTCGTTGAAGCCAAGGCGCACAACAAGGCCAAGCTGATCGTCGTCGATCCGCGCTTCACGCGCTCGGCCTCGGTCGCCGACTTCTACGCGCCCATCCGTACCGGCACCGACATCGTCTTTCTCGGCGGGGTGGTGCACTACCTACTCACCGAGGACAAGATCCAGCACGAGTACGTCAAGAACTACACCGACCTGAGCTTCATCGTCCGCGAGGACTTCGCCTTCAAGGAGGGGCTGTACTCGGGCTACAACGGGGAGAAGCACAGCTACGACAAGTCGAGCTGGGACTACGAGTTCGGGGCCGACGGCTTCGTGAAGACCGACCCAACGCTGGCGCACCCGCGCTGCGTCTACCAGCTCCTGAAGACCCACTACGCGCGCTACACACCGGACATGGTGGAACGCGTCTGTGGCACCCCAAAGGACAAGTTCCTCAATGTGTGCGAGCTCATCGGCTCGACGTCCACGACCGACCGCGCGATGACCATCATGTACGCGCTCGGCTGGACACAGCACTCGGTCGGCTCGCAGATGATCCGTTCGGGCGCGATGGTGCAGCTGCTGCTCGGCAACATCGGCGTCTCCGGCGGCGGCATGAATGCGCTGCGCGGACACTCCAACATCCAGGGGCTCACCGATCTCGGGCTGCTCTCGAACCTGCTGCCCGGCTACCTCACCCTTCCAGGCGATAAAGAGCAGGACTACGAGAAGTACATCGCCGCGCGCGCCTTAAAGCCGTTGCGGCCGAACCAGCTCAGCTACTGGCAGAACTACAACAAGTTCCACGTGAGCCTCATGAAGGCCTGGTGGGGAGACGCGGCGACGCCGGAGAACAACTGGGGCTATGAGTACCTGCCGAAGCTCGACAAGGGCTACGACATGCTCCAGACCTTCGAGCTGATGAGCCAGGGAAAGATGAACGGCTACATCTGCCAGGGCTTCAACCCCCTTGCCGCTGCGCCCAACAAGGCGAAGATGAACGCGAGCCTGGCGAAGCTCAAGTTCCTGGTGATCATGGACCCGTTGGCGACCGAGACGAGCGAGTTCTGGCGCAACTTCGGCGAGCACAACGACGTCGACTCATCGCAGATCGGCACCGAGGTGTTCCGCCTGCCGACCTCGTGCTTTGCCGAGGAGGACGGAACGCTGGTGAACTCGTCGCGCTGGCTGCAGTGGCACTGGAAGGGTGCCGATCCGCCCGGCGAGGCGCGCACCGACATCGACATCATGGCGCAGCTCTTCACACGGCTGCGCGCGCTCTACAAGAAGGACGGTGGCGCGTTCCCCGATCCCATCGTGAAGCTGTACTGGCCGTACGCCCGGCCAGCCAATCCCACCGCCGAGGAGCTTGCCAAGGAGTATTCGGGCCGCGCGCTCAAGGATCTCACCGATCCCAAGAATCCCACGACGGTGACCCGCAAGGCCGGCGAGCAGCTCGCGGGCTTCGCGGAGCTGCGCGACGACGGCAGCACCCTCTCGGGATGCTGGATCTTCTGCGGCGCCTGGGGTCCCGCGGGCAATCTCATGGCGCGGCGGGACAACTCCGACCCGACCGGCATCGGCCAGACCCTCAACTGGGCGTTCTCCTGGCCGGCCAACCGGCGCGTGATGTACAACCGCGCGTCCTGCGATCCGAACGGCAAGCCCTTCAACCCCGGCCGCAAGCTCATCGCCTGGAACGGGACCACCTGGGGCGGCGCCGACGTGCCGGACTACAAGGCCGACGAGGATCCCGCGCTCGGCATGGGGCCGTTCATCATGCTGCCGGAGGGTGTCGGGCGCTTCTTCGCCAGGGGTGCCATGGCCGAAGGTCCGTTCCCCGAGCACTACGAGCCATTCGAGACGCCACTCGCCGAGAACCCGCTTAACCCCGGGCAGAAGGAGGCGCTCAACAACCCGGCCGCCCGCGTCTTCAAGGAGGATCGCGCGGCCTTCGGCAAGGTCGAGCAGTTTCCGCACGTCGCCACGACCTACCGGCTCACGGAGCACTTCCACTACTGGACAAAGCACGTGCGGCTGAACGCGATCATGCAGCCGGAGCAGTTCGTTGAGATCGGCGCGGCGCTCGGCAAGGAGCTCGGTGTCGCCTCCGGCGACCGGGTGAAGGTGTCCTCGAACCGCGGCTTCATCAAGGCCGTGGCCGTGGTCACCAAGCGGCTGACGGACCTCACGGTGGACGGCAAGCAGCTGCACACGGTGGGCATTCCGATCCACTGGGGCTTCACCGGACTCACCAAGCCCGGCTACATCGCCAACACGCTCACTCCCGTGGTCGGCGACGGCAACGCGCAAACGCCGGAGTTCAAGTCGTTCCTCGTCAAGGTGGAGAAGGTGTGAGGCACCTGGAGAGGCACTGACATGGCGCTGCAATCACTCGACATCATCCGCCGCTCGGCGACCACGACACCTGCTCCTGAAGCCCGCGGCTCCTACACCGGCACGGTGGCCAAGCTCATCGACACGAGCAAATGCATCGGCTGCAAGGCCTGCCAGGTCGCCTGCATGGAATGGAACGACCTGCGCGACGAGGTCGGCAGTAACTTCGGCAGCTATCAGAACCCGGCGGACCTGAGCGACCAGAGCTGGACCCTGATGCGCTTCGCCGAGTACGAGAACCCCAAGGGCGATCTCGAGTGGCTGATCCGCAAGGACGGCTGCATGCACTGCGCCGACCCAGGGTGTCTGAAGGCCTGCCCGGCGCCTGGGGCGATCGTGCAGTACGCCAACGGCATCGTCGATTTCCAGGAGGAGAACTGCATCGGCTGCGGCTATTGCGTGACCGGCTGCCCCTTCGACATTCCGCGCATCTCCAAGCGCGACCACAAGGCCTACAAGTGCACGCTGTGCTCCGATCGCGTGGCGGTCGGCCTCGAGCCCGCGTGCATCAAGGCCTGCCCCACCGGGGCGCTGGTCTTCGGAACCAAGGAGGACATGCAGGAGCATGCCGCCGAGCGCATCGCGGACCTCAAGTCCCGCGGCTTCGACCACGCGGGCCTCTACGATCCTGCCGGCGTCGGCGGCACGCACGTCATGTACGTGCTGCATCACGCGGACCAGCCGCAGCTCTACGCGGGGCTCGCACCCGATCCCCGCATCAGCGCGATGGTCAAGGTGTGGAAGGGCGCGGGCAAGCCGCTGGCGCTCGCCGCCATGGCGCTCACGGTGCTCGCCGGATTCTTCCACTTCGTGCGCGTGGGCAGGAACGAAGTCGGCGCCCCTGACGAAGCCGCCGCGGAGAAGCGCTCATGAGCGACAACGAACGCCGCGACTCCGTGGTGCGCTACACCGCCGAAGTGCGCACCAATCACTGGCTGAATGCGATCGCCTTCGTGCTCGCCGCACTCTCGGGTCTCGCGCTGTTTCATCCGGCCCTCTTCTGGTTCAGCAATCTGTTCGGTGGCGGTCCGTGGACGCGGATCCTGCATCCGTTCATAGGTCTCGCTGCCGCGCTGTTCTTCCTGCTGCTCGCCGTGGCCGTGTGGGGCGACAACCGCATGGCGCCCTCGGACTGGCAGTGGCTCAGGCAATGGCGCGACGTCGTCGACAACCGCGAGGACCGGCTCCCCGAGGTCGGCCGCTACAACGCCGGGCAGAAGCTTCTGTTCCTCGTGATCGTGATCGGCATGGTGGGGCTCGTCCTCTCCGGTCTCGTCATCTGGCGCGCCTACTTCGCGCATTACTTCCCGGTCGGCCTGATCCGCTTCGCCTCGCTGGTGCACGCGCTGTGTGCGTTCGCGCTCATCGTGGCGATCCTGATCCACGTCTATGCCGCGCTCTGGGTCAAGGGCTCGGTGCACGCGATGGTCCGCGGCACGGTGACGCCCGGCTGGGCGTGGAAGCATCATCGCGCCTGGTTCCGCCAGATCACTCATGCCGCGCATCCTAGAACCGGGCCAGATTGAGGCCTACGCGCAGCGCGCTGTTCCGCGCATCCGACTGCCCGGGGCCGACGGCCCGTTCGCTGCACGCGCACGGCGGCTGCGCCAGCTGGCCCTGCCCGGTGCGCCCGGCTACGCGATTGCGGAGTATCTCGAACTGACGGCTGCCATCGCCGAGGCCCAGGCGCGCGCGCTCGCGGATCTGCCTGCCGCGCCGACCGCTGCGGAGGAGATCGCGCGTGCACGCACTCACCACATGCCGGTGCTTCATGCCACGGGCGTGGCACGCCCGGCAGTGTGGCGCGAGCTGGCGCTCGCTATATCGGCCACCGCCGCCGGATCTCCGGCGGCCTCCTCCGCCGTCCGCGAGATCGACCGGCGCCTGCGGGAACTGCGCCTCGAAGATCTCGAAGCACAGGCCGACGCGCTGCTCGCCGCACGTACCGCGGAGATCGACGTGGCGACGGCGCCATTTCTCATGGCGGCGCTGCAGGTGCAGTGGGCCGCGCTCGCACGATCACTCCAGGCCACTGACGTCGCGCCCCTCGAGGTGCCAGGGGTATGCCCGGCCTGCGGGACGCTGCCCGTTGCCAGCGTAGTGCGCGCGAATGCGGAGTCGCAGGGCTACCGCTATCTGCACTGCGCGCTCTGTGCCACCGAATGGCACATGGTGCGGGTCACCTGCACTCAGTGCCAAAACAACGAGAACCTCGGCTATCACTCGATCGAGGGGAGCTCGGGCGCGATCCGCGCAGAGAGTTGCGATCGGTGCCACACCTACCGCAAGATCCTCTACCAGGAGAAGGACGCGGACGTCGAGCCGGTGGCCGATGACCTCGCGAGTCTCGCGCTCGACCTGCTGATGGCCGAGGCGGGCTATCAGCGCGGCAGCGGCAACCCCCTGCTGTGGCAGCAGTCCCGATCGTCCGCACCCTCCTCCGACTGAAAGCTGTCAAGGTTTGACGCTACCGGAAAGAGGCAGCGCCGCCGCCGGCGCGCACCAATGCCCGCAGCCGACTCAGCCAAGCTCGCCGCGCAAACGCCTGCAGCCGCGATCCCTTCCCTCGATCGACTCCTGCGCGCGCGCGCCTTCGGCCCGCTGCTCGCCCGGTACGGACGCACGCGCATCACCGCACGGCTGCGCGCCCATCTCGGGGAACTGCGACGCGCCGCGCGTGGTGGGACACTCGACTCTGCCGCGCTGACGGACGAGATCATCGCTGGCGCTCTCGCCGACGGGCTGGCCGCAGCCGCGCGGCCCGCGCTGCGGCCGGTCTTCAATCTTACCGGCACGGTGTTGCACACGAACCTCGGGCGGGCGCTGCTGCCCGAGGAGGCCGCAGGCGCGGTCACACGCGCCCTCACCGCTCCCGTGAACCTCGAATTCGACCTCGCCGGCGGCGAGCGTGGCGAACGCGACAGCCTCGTCGAGCCGCTCCTCTGCGAGCTGACTGGCGCGCAGGCCGCGACGGTCGTGAACAACAACGCCGCGGCGGTGCTGCTCGTGCTGAGCGCGCTGGCGAGTCGCCGCGAGGTGCTGGTCTCGCGCGGTGAGCTGATCGAGATCGGCGGCTCCTTCCGGCTTCCCGACATCATGCGCCGCGCCGGGGCGAAGCTGCTCGAGGTAGGGACCACCAATCGCACTCACCTCAAGGACTACACGGAGGCGCTCGGCCCCCGTGCGGCGCTGCTCCTCAAGGTACACACGAGCAACTACGCCATCTCCGGATTCACCGCGAGCGTGCCGCTCGAGAAGCTCGTGAAGCTCGGACGTGCCCGCGGCGTGCCCGTGGCGGTGGACCTCGGCAGCGGCTCGCTCGTCGACCTCACGCGCTGGGGGCTACCAGCGGAGCCCACGGTGCGCGCGGCGCTGGACGCCGGCGCTGACCTGGTTACCTTCAGCGGCGACAAGCTGCTCGGCGGTCCACAGGCAGGCCTCGTCGTCGGGCGCGCCGATCTCATCGCCAGGCTACGGAAGGACCCTCTCAAGCGCGCCCTGCGCGTGAGCAAGCTCACGCTCGCGGCGCTGGAGGCGGTTCTGGCTCTGTACCGGGCGCCGGAATTTCTCTCCGAGCGGCTGACGACGCTGCGGCTGCTCACCCGCGCGGCGCGCGAGATGCAGGCCCAGGCCGCACGGCTCGCTCCGAGGGTGCGGGAGGCTCTCGGTCAGGACTACGAGGTCGGCGAAGCGACTCTCATGAGCCAGATCGGCAGCGGTGCCCTCCCCGTCGAGCAGCTCCCGAGCCACGGGCTCGCCATCCGCACCTCCGGGGGCCGCCGCCCAAGCCTTGCGCGTCTCGAGTCGGCACTGCGCGCCCTGCCGCGGCCGGTGCTGGGGCGTCTGAAGGACAAGACTCTGTGGCTCGATCTGCGCTGCCTCGAGCCCGCGGACGAAGCCGAGTTCACCGGACAGCTCGCGTCGCTGGCGCCGCCGGGCGCAGGGTCACGGCCGTGATCGTCGGCACGGCGGGACACATCGACCATGGCAAGACGACCCTGGTGCGGGCGCTCACGGGGGTCGATACCGATCGGCTCAAGGAAGAGAAGGCGCGCGGGATCTCGATCGAGCTGGGGTACGCCTACACGCCGCTCCCGGGCGGCGAGGTATTGGGGTTTATCGATGTTCCCGGCCACGAGCGGCTGGTGCACACGATGGTTGCGGGCGCCTGCGGCATCGATTTCGCGCTGCTCGTGGTCGCGGCGGACGACGGGGTCATGCCCCAGACCCGCGAGCATCTGGCCATCCTCGAGCTTCTCGGGGTGACACGCGGCGCGGTGGCCCTCACCAAGATCGACCGCGTCGATGAGGCGCGCCGTCGCCAGGCAGAAGCCGAAGTCCGGAAAGAGCTGGCCGCCACCGCCTTCGGCGACGTGCCCCTCTTCGAAGTCGACGCCCGCGCCGCCGCGCATCCCGGCGTCGAGGCGCTGCGGCGGCACCTCGAGGCCGCCACGATGGCGACGGCGTCGCCTTCCGACAACCGCCTGTTCCGTCTTGCGGTGGATCGGGTATTCATCCTGTCGGGTCACGGCACGGTCGTGACGGGTACCGTGTTCTCGGGGTGTGTGCGCACCGGCGAGACGCTCGCCGTCATGCCCGCGGGCCGCTCGGCGCGAGTGCGCAGCATCCATGCGCAGAACCGGGCCGCCCGGGAGGGCCGCGCCGGGCAGCGCTGCGCGCTGAACCTCGCGGGTATTGAGGCGAGCCACATTGCGCGCGGCGACTGGCTTGCCGATCCGCGCCTGCTCGTGGCGAGCGTGCGTCTCGACGTGCATCTTGCGCTGCTCGCCGACGCACGGGCGCCGCTCGAGCCCTGGTCGCCCGTGCACGTCCATCTCGGCACCACCCACCGCGTCGCTCACGTCGTGCCACTTGCACCCGTACCTCTGACGGCCGGTCAGGCAGGACACGTGCAGCTGGTGTTCGACGCGCCCCTCGCGGCGATGCCGGGGGACCGGCTGATCGTGCGCGATGCGCGCGCGCGGCATACGATCGGCGGCGGCGCGGTGCTCGATCCCACCCCGCCGGCGCGGCGGCGCCGCTCGGAGCCGCGCCAGCGCTACCTGAGCGCGCTCGAGGGCTTGCTGGCCGGTGAGGGTCTCGGCCCGCTGCTCGGCTGTGCCCCATATGGGGTAACGATGTCCGACCTGACACGCATCACGGGCCGCGCGCCCGATGAGATCACGCTCCCGCCCGCGACTCTCACGATCGCAGCCGGCGAGGAGCGTTACGTGCTCCTCCCGGATCGTTGGCAGGCGTTGGGCGCCGGCGCGCTCGCGGCTCTAGGGCGCTTTCATGCCGAGGTCCCCGACGAGCCCGGACCGGACAGCGGTCGCCTGCGCCGCATGAGCTTTCCCGATGCCCCAGCGGTGCTTTGGCGGGCCCTGGTCACTGAGCTGCTGCACGAACGGCGCCTCGCGCGCAGCGGCGCCTGGCTTCATCTCCCGGAGCACCTCGTCGCGCTCACGGCCGCAGACGCGCACCTGGCGCAGAGACTACAGCCGTTGCTCGTCGCAGGACGCTTCGATCCGCCCTGGGTGCGGGACCTCGCTGCCGCACTGCACGAGAGCGAAGAGCGCGTGCGCGCCGTGCTGCGCAAGCAGGTGGCGCACGGGGGTGTCTACCAGGTGGTACGCGATCTCTTCTATGCCCGCGAGCGTATCGCGGAGCTGGCGGGAATCATCGATGCCTGCGCGCGCCAGCACGGCGGCGTGAGCGCCGCCGGCTTCCGCGACAGCGTCGGCCTCGGCCGCAAGCGCGCCGTGCAGATACTTGAGTTCTTCGATCGCGTGGGCTACACACGCCGCGTGCGCGATACCCACGTGCCGCGATCCGACTGGAAGGCACCCGTACCCGGTGGTGCGACTGGGCTTCAAACCCAGGAGGGGGCGCCAGGCGCTTCCTGGTAGGTTCGACTCCTGCTGCCTTCCGCCATGAACTCAGCCGTCACAACGCCGCGCCTGACCTCGCTCTCCCACGGGGGCGGCTGCGGCTGCAAGATCTCGCCCGCAGTCCTCGCAGAGCTCCTCAGGGGCTCGGCGGCCGCGGCTCCTCCGGCCGCGCTCCTCGTCGGGACCGAGACCGGCGACGACGCCGCGGTGTATCGGCTGAGTGACACGCAAGCACTGGTCGCAACCACGGATTTCTTCATGCCGATCGTCGACGACCCGTTCGATTTCGGGCGCATCGCGGCGACCAATGCCCTGTCGGACATTTACGCCATGGGCGGCCGTCCCATCCTCGCCCTGGCTCTGGTCGCCATGCCCGTCAACGTGCTGCCGGCCGAGGTGATCCGCGAGGTCCTGAAGGGCGGCGAGACAGTATGCGCCGCAGCCGGCATTCCGATCGCGGGCGGGCACAGCATCGACTCGGTCGAGCCCATATACGGGCTGGCGGCGCTCGGGCTGGTGCACCCTGCCCACGTGCAGCGCAACTCCAGCGCGCGCGCCGGGGATGCGCTGATTCTCGGCAAGCCGCTCGGGGTCGGAATCCTGTCGGCGGCGCTCAAGAGAGGAGCGCTGACTCCCACGGGCTATCGACAGCTGATCGACACGACCACTCGCCTGAATAGTGCGGGCCCCGACCTGGCCGTGCTCGCCGGCGTGCACGCGATGACGGACGTGACCGGATTCGGGCTCCTCGGGCACCTCCTCGGCATGTGTCGCGGCGCCCGTCTCGGCGCGCGCCTGCGCCTGCGCCAGCTGCCGGAGATCGATGGCGTGCGCTCGCTCCTCGCGGCCGGCCATGTCACCGGTGCGTCCGCCCGCAACTGGGCCTCCTACGGAGACGGCGTGCGTCTGGCACGCGAGCTCACGACTACCGATCAGGCGCTGCTCTGCGATCCGCAGACCTCGGGGGGACTTCTCATCGCCTGTGCGCCGGAGGCGGTTCCCGCGGCGCTCGGCATCCTCGAGCGGGAGGGTTTTGGTCAGGCGGGCGTCATCGGCGAGATGACCGAGGGCGCGCCGCTCGTGACGGTCGAGCGCTGACGGCGTGGGGGCGCGATATCAACGGAGGGAGATGGAGCGGGCTAACGGGTTCGAACCGTCGACCTGTACCTTGGCAAGGTACCGCTCTACCAACTGAGCTAAGCCCGCATCCGAATCAGAACGGCGGATTCTATGTACACCCCTTGGGAAGTCAAGGCGAGGACGCGCGCACGGGGTGGCAGCACTGTTGGCACTACTGTGTTGGAAAATAACAAGCAAATACAGTTGCTTAAATTACTATTTTAACGTTTGAGTTCAGGCCATGCCGCGCGCAGGTATACGGCCATCGATACGAGCGTGGCGGCCGCGGCGATCTCGGTGAAAAACACCCCCAGCTCATAGATGGGGAGGCCGAGAAGCGGACGCCGATAGAGCATCAGCGACAGACCGACGATCTGCAGGATGGTCTTGTATTTGCCGAGCTGCGAGACCGCCACCTTGCGCCGTGCGCCGATCTCGGCCATCCACTCGCGCAGCGCAGAGATCGTGATCTCGCGGCCGATGATGATCGCGGCGGTGAGCACGATGAGCCAGCGCGGGTCCTTGCTGACCAGAAGCACCAGCGCCACCGACACGATCAGCTTGTCCGCGACCGGATCGAGAAAGGCCCCGAGGCGCGAGGTCTGCTGAAAGCGGCGTGCGAAATATCCGTCGAGCGAATCGGTGACGCCCGCGGCGGCGAACAGCCATGCCGCGGCCGGATCCGACCAGGGGTACGGCATGTAGAAGAGAAGCACGATGAGCGGGATGGCCGCGATCCGCAGCCACGTCAGCGTGTTGGGCACGTTCCAGACCATGACTTCCTTCAGGCACCCGGGTGCAGGTGATCATAGAGGCTTCGGGCGAGCGTCGCGCCGATTCCTGCCACCTGCGTGAGATCCGCCACCCCGGCCCGCATCACCCCCTGCAGTCCCCCGAAGTGCTTGAGCAGCGCACGGCGCTTGGCGGGACCCAGGCCCGGGACGACTTCGAGCACCGACTCGTTGTAGCGCCGGGCGCGCCTGCGCCGGTGTCCGGCGATCGCGAAGCGGTGCGCCTCGTCCCGAATGCGCTGGATGAAGCGCAACGCCGGCGAATGCGCCTCGAGCGTCACCGCCTGCGGGGCTCCGTAGACGAACAACCTCTCCTGTCCTGGGCGGCGGTCCGGTCCCTTGGCGACGCCGACCAGCGTCAGGTCCGAGAACCCGAGCTGCGCCAGCACCGCGTGCACTTCGCCGATCTGTCCGGCGCCGCCGTCGATCAGCAGCAGATCCGGTGGCGGAACTTCGCCCGAGCGCACGTGCTTGTAACGGCGCTCGAGCGCCTGACGGAGCGCCCCGTAGTCGTCGCCCGGCGTAACCCCCGTGATGTTGAAGCGGCGGTATTCCTTCTTGAGCGCTCCCTCGGGGCCGAATACCACACACGAAGCCACCGTGCCCTCCCCGCCCGTATGGCTGATGTCGAAGCACTCGAGCCGCACCGGCGGCTCGGGGAGATCGAGCTCGCGCGTCAGCTCGGCGAGCATCTCGTCTATGCCGGCGCGCTGCGCGTGCCGCATCCGCAGTGCCTGCTCGGCGTTCTCGCGCGTCAGCTCGACCCACTTCGCCGCAAGTCCGCGCGCCGGATGGCGCACTGCGACCGCGTGGCCGGCCTGCGTGCGCAGCGCCTCGGCGAGCGCCTCGGCATCGGGGAGCGGGCGGCCGAGCAGCACCTCCG
>DASXKA010000228.1:0-15697 GCA_036497085.1 Steroidobacteraceae bacterium
TCGCGCACCGCCAGGCGGTTGGCTTCCTCGGCGGCGTTGATCGCGGGATCGAGCCTGATCGTCTCGCGGTTGAAGCGCATCGCGGCGATCGCCGGCGGCAGGATGGCGAGCGTCTCGAGCGCCAGATCGATGCCGCGGAACAGCGGAAACTTCAACAGCTGCAGGTCGCGGTTGTAGCCCGACGGCAGCTTGGCGCACACCGCGAGCGCCTCGGTGAGGCAGCCGAGGGCCGTGGCCGAGCGGCCGCGGATCAGCTCGAACACGTCGGGGTTGCGTTTCTGCGGCATGATCGAGGAGCCGGTCGTGAAAGCCTCGGGCAGCGTGACGAAGCCGAACTCCTGCGTCGCGTACAGCAGCACGTCGGCGGCGAAGCGGCCGAGATCCTGCATGAGGAGCGTGATCTCGAACAGCAGCTGCGCCTCCGCCTTGCCGCGCGAGAGTTGCACGGCGGTAACGGGCTCCTGCACCGCGGCGAAGCCGAGCGCCGCGCGCGTCGCCTCGCGGTCGATGGGCAGCCCCGGCGTGCCGTACCCGGCGGCAGATCCGAGGGGGTTGCGCGAGACGCGGCGCGCGACCTCGAGCAGGCCCTTCGCGTCGTCGCGGATCTCGGCGGCGAAGCCCTGGGCCCAGAGCGGCACCGAGCTCGGCATCGCCTGCTGCATGTGCGTATAGCCGGGCAGCGGCGTGCCGCCTTCGTGCACCGCGAGCTCGTCGAGCGCATCCGCCACCTCGAGCGCGCCGCCCTCCAGGTCCTCGATGGTGCCGCGCAGGTACAGGCGCAGGGCGGCGAGCAGCTGGTCGTTGCGCGAGCGTCCGAGATGAATGCGCGCCCCGGCCGCGCCGACACGCTCGGTGAGGCGCCGCTCGAGCGCCGTCTGCCCGTCCTCGTCGGCGAGCTCGACGTGCCAGAGACCGCGGGCGTGCTCGTCGGCGAGCGCCTTGAGGCCGTCGCGGATCGCATCGAGATCGGTGAGCGACAACAGCCCCTGCGCATTCAGCATCTCGGCATGCGCGATCGAGGCGCGCACGTCGTGCGGCACCAGGCGGTCGTCGAGCGCGTGGTCTTCGCCCGCCGTGTAACGCAGCACCCGCTCATCGAGCGGACTGCCCTTGTCCCACAGGCGGGTCATGGCGCGCCCTGCTGCTGCTCCGCCGGGCTGAGCGCGTTGATGTCCGCGACGATCAGCGTTCCGGTGCCCTCGTTGGTGAATACCTCGCTCAAGATCCCCTCGGGGGCGCGGTACGACACCACGTGCACACGGCGCACGCCGCCGCGGAGCGCATCCTCGATGGCCTTGGCTTTGGGGAGCATGCCGTCGGCGATCTGGCCCGACTCGCGCAGGCGCTTCAGGCCCGCGAGGTCCGTATAGGAGATGAGTGAACCGGGATCGCTCAAGGAGCCCAGAATCCCGGGTGTGCCGGTGCACAGGATGAGTTTCTCGGCGCTGAGCGCCGCGCCGAGCGCCGCGGCCACGGTATCGGCGTTGATGTTGAGCAACGTGCCGTTCTCGTCCGCTGACAGCGGGCTCACCACCGGCATCAGGCCGTTATCGAGCAGCTTCTTCAGCACCGTGGTGTCGATCGCGTCGATGTCGCCGACGAAGCCGAAATCGACCGGCTCGGCGTCGGCGCGCAGCAGCACCGGCGGGCGCTTGTGGGCGCGTACCAGGCCGGCGTCCACGCCGCTGAGGCCGACCGCGTCGATGTCGAGATCGCGGCACATGGCGAGCAACCGGGTGTTGATGAGGCCGTTCAGCACCATGGCGGTGACCTCGATGGAGCGCTGATCGGTCACGCGGCGGCCCTCGACCATCTGGGTAGGCACGCCGAGGGCGGCCGACAGCTCGGTGAGCTGCGGCCCGCCGCCGTGCACCAGCACCACGCGCACGCCGAAGTAATGGAGGATCCCGATCTGCTCGACCAGCGTGCGGGTGGACTCGGCCTCGGCGAACACGCCGCCGCCGGCCTTCACTACGAAGGTCTTGCCCTTGTACATGCGGATGTAGGGTGCGGCGCTCTTCAACGCGCGGATCGCCAGAGTCTGATCGCCTCGATGCATGATCATGATGCGGTTTCCTGAATCTTCACGGCCTCAGCAGCTGATGGAGCACTGCAATCTGCACGCTGAGGCGGTTGGCGGCCTCGCGCTGCACGGCGCTGCGCGGGCCGTCGAGCACCTCATCGGCGATCGCGGTATTGCGCCGCACTGGCAGGCAGTGCATCACGCGGCACTCGGGCGCGGTGCGCGCGAACCAGTCGTTGCGCACGCACCAGCCGGTGAGCGCGCTGCGCAGCCGCGCATCGCCCGCCGCGTCGCCGTAGCAGGCGGTCGCGCCCCACTCCTTGACATAGAGCACGTCGGCTCCTTCGAGCGCCTGCTCGCGCACTGCGGTTTCGCACACCGAGCCGCCGGCCGCGAGCGCGGCGCGCTGCGCGCGCTCCATCACCGCGGCGGGCAGCGCGAAGCCTTCCGGGCGCGCCACGATCACCTCCATACCGCGCAGCGCGGCCATGTGCAGCGCCGCGGCTGGCACCGCCAGCGGCAGCGCCCGTGGATGCCACGCCCAGGAGAGCACGAAGCGCCCCCGGCGCGGCACGCCGAGGTCGTCCAGCGTCTTCCAGTCGGCGAGCGCTTGGGCTGGATGGTTGAGCGCCGACTCGAGGTTGATGAGGGGCCTGTCGGTGAGCTCCGCGATGCTGTTGAAGGTGGTCTCGGCGAGATCGCTGGCCAGGTCGCGCCCCTCGGCGAACACGCGGATGCCGAGCGCGTCGCAGTAGGAGGCGAGCGCCGGAATCGCCTCGCGCACGTGCTCGGCCGCGGCGCCGTCCATGACCGCGCCGCTGCGCGTCTCGAGCACCCAGCTGCCGTGCCCGGGGTTGATGACAAAGGAGTTGCCGCCGAGGCGCGCCATCGCCGCCTGGAACGAGGCGAGCGTACGGAGCGAGGGGTTGAAGAACAGCAGTCCCAGGATCTTGCCGGCGAGCGCCCGCGGCTCGGGTCGCGTCTCGAGGCGCCGGGCTAGCTCGAGGAGCCCGAGCACCTCCTCACGGCTGAAATCGCCGAGATCGACGAAGCGCCTCATGCGTCGAGGTCCTTGAGCGCGTCGCGCAGCAGGTCGACGTGCTCCTCCTCGAGAATGTAGGGCGGCAGCAGCCGCAGCACCTGGGGATCGCTCGAGGTGCCCGTGAGGATGCCGCATTCGAGGAGCTCGCCCTGGATCTGCTTCGCCGGCCGCGTGGTGCGCAGCCCCACCAGCAGGCCCGCGCCCTGCGCGGCGGTCACCGGTCCGAGCACGCAGCTGCGGCGGATATAGGCGCCGATGCGCCGCACGCGCTCGAGCAGGCGCTGCTCGCTGATGGCGGCGAGCACCGCGTTCACGGCCGCGCAGGCCATCGGCCCGCCGCCGAAGGTCGTGCCGAGCGATTCGGTCTTGAGCGAGGCCGACACCAGCGGCGACATCATGAGCGCGGCGACCGGGAAACCGTTGCCGAGCGCCTTGGCGGTGGTGAGCATGTCGGGGCGCACGCCGTAGAGGTTGGCGGCGAAGGGCTCGCCGGTGCGGCCCATGCCGCACTGCACCTCGTCGAAGATGAGCAGCGCCCCGACCGCGTCGCAGCGGGTGCGGAGCGCTGCGAGAAACGGCGCGCCGAGCGCTACCGCGCCCGCCAGCCCCTGCACCGGCTCGACGATCACCGCGGCGGTATCGGTGGTCACGTGCGCGGCGATCGCCTCGATCGCGCCGCGCGGAATGAAGCTCACGTCGAACGGCGTGCGCGGAAATCCGTACCACTTCGCCTGCGCGCCCCAGGTGACGGCGCCGGCGGCCGCGGTGCGCCCGTGGAAGCCGCCCTCGACGGCGGCGACCTGCGCGCGACCCGTCATGCGCAGCGCCACCTTGAGCGCGTTCTCGTTCGCCTCGGCGCCGCTGTTGACGAAGAAGACGCTGCCGAACGGGAGTCTCGAGAAGCGCACCAGGCGGCGCGCGGCCCTGGCGCGCACCTGCATCGCGACCGCGTTGCTCTGGAACTGGCAGGCCTCGGCCTGGGCGGCGAGCGCCGCGGACCACTTCGGGTGCGCGTAACCGAGGCCCGCGACCGCGTGTCCCCCGTAGAGATCGAGCAGCCGCTCGCCGCGGGTATTCATGAGCCAAACGCCCTGGCCCGAGGCGATCTCGACCGGGTACTGGGCAAACACCTGCGCCTGGAAGTCGCGTGCCGGCGCCTTCACCCCCTTGCGCACGCCGCCCGCCACCGCAGTCGCCGTCTGGGATGGCTTCGCCATGGCGCCCTTCACGTCCAGCCCGGTGCCGGCTGGGTGAGGCCTGCGGTCTCGGGGAGTCCGAGCATCCGGTTCATCCACTGCACGGCGCCGCCGGCGGCACCCTTCACGAGATTGTCGATCGCGCACATGACGGCGATGGTGCGGCCGTCGGCGGCCGCTGACAGATGCGCGAAGTTGCTCGCCACCACCTCTTTCACGTGCGGCGCGCGCCCACTGATCCGCACGAAGGGGGCGCGGGCGTAATACTCCGACAGTGCGCCGCGGGCGGCAGCCGCGTCGAGCGCGCGCCTCAGGCGCGCCTGCACCGTGACGTGGATGCCGCGCGCGAACGGCCCCGAGTGCGGCACGAAGGCGAGCTCGGCCTCGACGCCGGTCGCCGCGCGTGCGCAGGCGACGATCTCGGGCGCGTGGCGGTGGGCGAGCGCGTTGTAGCCGTAAAGGTCGCCGTGGCGCAGCGGATGGTGGGTGCCTTCGACCGGCTTGCGGCCCGAGCCGGTGCTGCCGGTGACGCCGCTCACGAACAGCGTCGGCTCGGCGATCCCGAGCGCAAGCAGCGGCACCGACGCGAGCAGCACCGCGGTGGCGAAGCACCCCGGGTGGCCGACGTGGGGAGTCTCGAGCCGCGCGAGGTGCTCGGGCAGCGCGCAGGTGAATTCCTTCAGTAGCGCAGCAGCCGGGTGCGCGTGGCCATACACCTTCTCGTAGGTTGCCGCCGACGGGTAACGGAAGTCGGCCGAGATGTCGACGACGCGGGCGCTGGTGCCCGCGCGGGCGCTCGCGGCGAGCACCGCCTCGATGAGGCCGGCCGATGTCCCGTGAGGCGCCGCGGAGAACACTGCCGGTGCCGGCGTCTCGGCGAGCAGCCTGGTCAATTCGTCGAGTGAGCGGAAGCGCGTCTCGGGATAGGTGGATGCGAGGTGTGGGAACGCGCCCGCCACCGGCTCGCCCGGCGAGCCCGCGGATATCACCGCGAGTAGCTCGAGGTTGGGGTGGCCGGCGATGAGACGCAGCAGCTCCCCGGCCACGTAACCGGTGCCACCGAGGACCACCGCCGGTGTGCGCGTGCCCGCGCCCTGGGTTGCCTTGCTCATGCGGCCGCCGCCGCGGCGAGCCCCAGCGCCTCGATCACGCGGTCGCCGAGCGCCGCTGCGCTGCCGATCGCGTTGCAGGCCGGCACGCCCATCTGCTTCGTGATGATCTCGACTCCCACCTGATTGTCGGTGCAGGGCCCGGTGACCACGCACGGCTCGATCCCGAAGCGCTCGCGCAGCAGCTTCACGCCGCCCCAGGCCGCGACCGGATCGTTGGCCGACAGCACCACGCCGGTGAGCGCGGTGCGGATGTCGGGGCACTCGAGAATGGCGTCGACACCGTAGGTGCCGAGAATGCCGTCGCCGAGCTCGAAGATCAGCACGTCCGGCTTGCCGGCGGCGAGCTCGGTCAGCATGGTGCGGGTGAGGGCCGGGCCGTTGGCGCGCGTCGTCGTGACGACGCCGAGATCGGTGAAGATCGCGCAGCGCCGCGCACCGGCGTCCTCCATCGCGAGGATATCGCGCCGCAGCGATACGCCGGTCGCCTTGAAGGCGTCGACCGTGAGCCGGCGGTGGCGCATGCGCGAGATGATGGCGCAGGCGGCGGCGGTCTTGCCGGCCTCCATGCAGCTGCCGGCGAGCGCTACGACCGGCACGCCGCGTGTCTCGAGCGCCGCATTCGCATCGAGGCGCTGGTAGCCGGCCCGCGCCGGCACGCCGATGCGTTCGCCGAGATAGGGGAAGTTGAGGGCGACGCCGAGCACGCGACAGTCGAAGGGCTTGCCCTTTTCGGGGTTGATCGAGTCGCAGACGCCGAGCACACCGCCGATGTTGAGCATCTGGATGACGTCGCCGGGCTGCAGGGACTCGGGCACGTGCCCGGAATAGCCGAACAGCGCCTGGCGGTGGCCGAGCGCGCCGGCGACGATGTCGCCCTTGCCCACCTTGGCCATGCGGCCGCTCACCAGCTCGAGCGTGTTGTAGGTCGACTTGTTGTCGAGCACCTCGACGACGACCACCACGCCTTCTTCGGCGGGAATGTCGGCGGAGATGCGCACCTCGTGGGACAGGCCGCAGGCCTGGGTGACCGAGGCGAGCTTGTCGACCATGACGGAACGCATGCTGACCATGTCAGAGGTCTCCCGCCGCGCGCTCGCCGGCGCGCGCGTAGAACACGCCGGGGAGCGAGACGATGCGCGAGAAGCCGAGCGCATCCGCCGCCGACCACTCGCCGGCCGCCTCGCCGTAGACACCGCGCGAGGCCGCCATGAGCGAGTAGGGCGACTCGACGCCCTCGACGAACAGATTTCCCGTCTGCAGCTTGAAGCGCACCTCGCCGGTCACGCGCTCCTGCGAGCAGACGAGCAGCGACTCGATATCGCGGCACACGGGATCGAGGAGCTGGCCCTCGTGCACCAGATCGCCGTACGGCTGCGCCAGCAGCTCCTTGATGCGCTGCTGCCGGGCGCTCAGCACGAGCTTCTCGAGCTCGCGGTGCGCGGTGAGCAGCACCTCGGCAGCCGGCGCCTCGAACGCCACCCGGCCCTTGGTGCCGATGATGGTGTCGCCGAGATGGATGCCGCGGCCGACGCCGAAGGGCGCGGCGAGCGCCTCGAGCTGCTCGATGATCTCGACCGGCGAGGCGGCGCGCCCATCGAGCGAGGCGGGGCGCCCCCTGATGAAGCCGAGCACGTGGCGCTCGGGCTGGCGCGGGCGCGCGAAGGCGTCGCGGGTCAGCAGCCAGGCGTCATCGGGGATGCTGCCGCTCGAGGTGAGCGTCTCCTGGCCGCCGATGGTGACGCCCCAGAGCCCGCGGTTCACCGAGTAGGTGGCGCCGGTGGGCGGCACGGGCAGCCCCCGCGACTTGAGGTAGTCGAGCTCCTCGGCCCGCTTGAACGCCCGGTCGCGCACCGGCGCCAGCACGGCGAGGTCGGGCGCCAGGGTGCGCAGCGCAACCTCGAAGCGCACCTGGTCGTTCCCGGCCGCGGTGCAGCCGTGCGCGACGGTGTCGGACTTAAGCTCGCGCGCCATGCGGGCGATGGTCTGCGCCTGCATGACGCGCTCGGCGCCGACGCACAGTGGGTAAAGCTGGCCGCGCCGCACGTTGCCCATGATGAGAAAGCGCAGCACCTGCTCGAAGTACTCCGCGCGCGCGTCGATCTGGTGATGCGCCACGGCGCCGAGCGCCCGGGCACGCGCGGCGAGCGTGCGCGCGGCCTCGCGGTCGATGCCGCCGGTATCGACCGTGACGGTAATCACCGGGCGACGGTGGACGTCCGCGATCCACGGCACCAGGAACGAGGTGTCGAGGCCGCCGGAGTAGGCGAGGACGATGGGAGTGGTGCCCGCACCCGGGGCGCTGCTTACGCTTGCCGACATTTGTCAGATCCTGAAGAGGGCACGCAGGCGGGTGACGAGCTCGTCCTGCGCGCGCGCGTTGGCGGTGGCTATGAAGATGGTGTCGTCGCCCGAGATCGTGCCGGCGACCTCGGGCCACTCGGCCTTGTCGATCGCCACGGCGACCGACTGCGCGGCGCCGATCGTGGTGCGCAGCACCGTGATCGAGGAGCCCGCGCGGCGCAGCTCGCGTACGAACTGCGCGAGCATGTCGAAGTCGCCGTTGGCGCGCGTCAGCTCATCCGGCGGCAGCGCGTAGCGGCCGCTTGCCTTGAGCACGCCGAGGTCGCGCAGGTCGCGGCTGATCGAGGACTGGGTGGCGTCGTGCCCTTCCTTCTTGAGAAGCCGCACCAGGTCCTGCTGCTTGCGCACGAGGCCCGCCCGCAGGATGCGCACGATGGCGCCGCGTCGCTCGAGTTGCTCGGTGTCGTTCAGCATGGGACCGGGCGCCACTGCATAAAGATGCACATATTGTGCATATTGATGCATGCGAGTCAAGCGCGCATTCGAGGCTGGACTGCAGCCGGTGCGGCGGCCGCGGCCGGCGTCCGCGTGCTACTTGGTGATGCTGTAGACCAGGTCCGCGCCGCGTGCGGTGCCGAGCTCGGTGCGCACCACCCAGTGATCGCCGAGTGTGTAGCGCAGCTTGAGCGTATTGAGCGTCTCCGTGAGGCTCACGCCGTAGCTCACGTACAGGCGTGGCGTGAGATAGCGGCCGAGCACCAGCGAGGTCTCGTTGGCGAGCGGATCGGTCTCGAGGCTCACGTCGGGCAGGCCGACGCGCGAGCCCACCTGGGAGGCGAGCAGTGCCGCGCCCTGGCCGAGGGCCGCATTGCTCGCGCTCTGCGTCGCCTGGGAAGCGCTGCCCGAGAGGATCAGCGAGACGATCTGCGACTGCGGCAGCGGCGGGTCGGAGAAGAACGACATGCGCGGCTGCTGCAGCGTGCCGCGCACGTTGACTCCGGCGGTCACGTCCGGGAATTGCTTCTGGGCACGCAGGTCGACCCCCGGATCGTCGATCGGACCGCCGGTGAAGATGAGCCGGCCGCGCTGGATGTCGAGTTTGCGCGCGTAGGCGAGGTAGATGCCGTTCGACACCGAGAGCTCCCCGGTAGCGCGCGTGAGGGCGTCGTAGCCGGTCTTGATGGTGACGCTGCCGGTGAGGCGGCCGGTGAGCCCCGAGGTATCGACCGAAACCTTGTCGCCGAGCGTGAGCGTGATGGTGCTCCTCACCTCGAAGCGCTCCGCCGGGCTGGGTGCCTGCTCGCCGACGATCACCTCGTCCGCCGAGGTGCGCACCGCGTTGGTGATGTCCTTCGGCTGCATCTTCGCGTACGGGACCGTGACCGTGCCCGTGACCTCGATGCGCCGCCCGTCGACCGCGAAGCCGAGATCCGGCGAGGCGTCGATCTGCGCCTCGGGGGTGTCCGCGACCCGCAGATTGGTTCCCTCGAGGTGGAACTTGCCGTACGGCAGGAGGTTGTGCCACTCGAGGTGGCCGTCGGCGGAGGCGCTGCCGGCGCCGGCGCGGGCGTTGCCGCTGAAGTCGAGGCCGCCGTCGGTGAGGTGCGCTTCGAGCGTGATCTGCCGCAGCCCGAGGTTCACCTGGTAGAGGTCGAGCTCGCCGCCGGAGAGTTTAACCACGCCGTTCAGCTGCGGCGCGCCGAGCGTGCCGGCGACGTTGACGTCGGCGTGCAGCTCGCCGGCGGCGCGATCGATGTCGGGGAAGTAGAGCGACAGGAGCCCGAGCTCGTGGGTCTCGGCATGTACCGCGCCCGAGAGCGGCATGGTCTGCAACTCGCCGCCGCGCTGCGCATCGATGCGGGCACGGATGGTGCCGACCTCACCGTCCTCGAGCACGGCCGCGACGCTGACGGCGTCCGGCGTGGCGGTCGCGGTCACGGTGCCGGAGCCGATGCGAGTGTGCTCGACCTTCTTGCTGAGCAGCGTGTGCGACAGCACCGCCTCGTTGAGGTGCGCGCGCAGCGTCCCGATGGCGGACGTGAGTGCACCGCCCGAGGCGCGCACCAGCAGGTCGACCGTGCCCTGATACTGCACCGCGGGTGTCATGCCGGCCGTGAGCGCGCTCAGCGGCAGCTGGTTGCTCATGAGCGTCGCCGACCAGTGCTGCGGACTCCAGTCCGCATCGGCGCACATGCTGCCGGGCGTGCCCGCGAGGCACAGCCACTCGACCCGCGCGTGCTCCGCCGAGGCGCTGAGATCCACCGGATGCTCGAGCGCGAGGTCCAGCGCGTCCTTGCCCTTCAGGCCGAGCGCCGTGAGCTGGCCCTGGAAAGACCCGTGCGCGTAGGCGCCGGCGGCCTCGGCCGCGAGCGCGAGTCCCGACGCGTGCGCCTCGAGGTGCACGCGATAAGCCGCCGGTGGCCCGGTCACCGTGAAGGAGGCGCCCTGGACGGCGTGGCGCCCATAGCTCAGGTTGGTCGCGTGCGCGTCGATCTTCGTCGGCCGCTCGCGCTCGGCCGCGTTGAAGTCGACGTCGGCGTCGAGCCGCTCCAGGGCGAGCCCCGCGTAGCTGAGCGCGCTGCCGTGGGCGCTGGCCACGATCGCCGGGTCTGCGGTCGTGCCGCGCAGCGTGCCGCTGGCATTGAGCTGCCCGCGGCTCCCGGGGGCGAGCTGGCTCAGATCCGAGCTGGCGAGCGTGAAGCGCAGATCGAGCTGCCCGCCGGCGTGTCCATCGAGGGCGAGGCTCGTGCCGCCGAACGCAACGCGCACCCGGTCGAAGCTCAGGGCGCCGCCCGTGCGGCTCACCGAGCCCCCGCCGCTCACGCGCGCGCCGCGCAGCTTGCCGCTCAGGTTCGCGACCGAGACCGTGAGGTCGCCGTTCGGGTCGAAGCTGTGGCCGGACACTGCGAGCGCGAGACTGACACTGCCCGGAAAGTCGGCGCGCACCGGTGCCGGGTTGATGGAGGAGAGCTGACCTGCGACCGTCCAGCTCTGGTGCGGCGCCCAGGCCACGGCCCCACTTACGCTGGCGTGCCCCTCGAGCAGGTCGAGCTCGGCGTGCTCGAAGGTGACGCCGTCCCTGCCGAGCGTGCCGCTCACGTCCAAAGCGCTCGCCGCGACGCCGGCGGCGCTGGCCGCGGTCGCCTGCGCGTGCACCTTGTAAGGCAGTACTCCCTCCATCGTGAAAGTGCCCGCGGTGCTCGTCACCATGGGTTGCGGTCCGACGAGCGGCCAGCGGAAGTCCTGCCAGCTGCCGCTCAGGTTCAGCCGCGGGCCGTTCGGGACGATGGCGAACGTGCCGGAACCGATCGCATGCGCGCCCGAAGGGTGGCGTGCCTCCATGTGCCTCGCCGTGAGCACCGACGCCGCGTACGCGCCGTCGAACTCGGCATCGAAAGCTCCGGCATGGAGCCCGGTCGGATCGACCTTGCCGCGGCCGCTGAAGCCGGCGTCGTTCCAGGTCACGGCCAGGCGCGCCTTCATCACCCCGAGCGGCCCGGAGATTCCCCAGGCGCGCAGGTCGAAATTCTCGACGTTGGCGTCGCCGGCCACGTGCCAGTGGTGCGTGAGATCCAGCGCCTGCCCGGTGAAGTCGGCGCGCAACGGGCTCAGGGCGTGTGCGGTCAGGGAGAGCGCATTGAGGTCGCCGCGCGCCGTGCCCGCGACGCTCCACGCGGGCTGTCCATGGGGAGTCCAGGCGATGTGCCCCTCGCCCTCGATGCCGAGCGGATCGCGGGCGTGCAGCGTGCCGATCGCATCGACCCGCGCATCGCCGAAGTTGCCCTGCGCCTGGAAGAAGCGGATCGAGCGGTGCCGGAGCACGCCCGCGACGCTCACGTGTGTGGCCTCGAGGCGCGCGCCGTTGTAGACCGTCAGTACCGCGTCATCGACGGTGGTGTGCTCGGCGCTTATCAGCAGCCAGCGCGGCAGGAACGCCGGTGGCGAGGGCGGCACCTGCCGGGTGCGCCGTTTGACCTCGATGAGCGCGCTGTGCACCCGCGCGTCGGGCGAGCGGATCGTCTGCAGCAGCAGCGGCGCGAGCGCCACGCGGCCGTCGACGCCTGCGAACGTGAGGTGCACCAGCTCGTGATCGATCTCGACGCGATCGGCGTGCACGCCGCGCGCCAGGGTCCCGCTGACGCCGCTGATGACCAGGCTCACCGCGCCCGGCCCCGAGCCGAAGCGCTGCGGGATGTGCCGCACCAGGAACTGCAGTCCCGCCTCGGTGAACGCCGCGGCGCCGATCAGGCTGGCCGGGACCACGATGATCACCAGCACCAGCAGGCAGGCGGCGAACAGTATGACGAGGCGGCGCACGGTACTCAGGATCCCTACAGCTTCGGCGAGAAGTTGATGTGCAGCCGCGGGCCGGAGCCGGGCGAGTTGATGGGCTGCGCCACGTCGACGCCGAGCGTCAGCACGGGTGTGCGGAAGCGGATGCCGACGCCGGCGGAGTAGAAGAGCTTGGTGCCGAAGTGATCGAAGGCATTGCCGTAGTCGACGAAGGTTGCGATACCCAGATTGCGCGGCAGCTCGCGTACCACCTCGAACGTGCCGGTGACCAGGTCCTTGCCGCCGACCTTGATGTGGCCCGCGACGCTCTGGCAGGTGCCGTCGGGATTGCGCAGGAACTGGCCGTTCGGCCCGGTGGTGCACACCGGATCGGTCGGCGACAGCTCATTGTAGTAAAAGCCGCGCACGCTGTTGTCGCCGCCGGCGAAGAAGCGGTAGATGGTCGGCAGGCTGGAGAAGCGCGACACCAGGCTCGCTCCGACCTCCTCGCGCAGCAGCAGGTGCCACTTGCCGCCCAGGCGGAAGGTGTTCTCGAGCTGCAGGTGCGCCTGGATGAAATTCGAGTCCGATCCGAGCACCGAATCGGAGCCGCGAATCTGGGCGATGAACGGATACTGGAACAGCGGCTCGCCGAGATAGTCCTTGGGCACCGAGGCGAGGTCGAGCTCCGGCACCAGCAGCCGGTCGGTCCGGGTTTCGTTCACGTCCTCGCTTCTGGTGCGGACCACGTTCACCTTCCACAGGGTCTGCCAGCCGCCCTTCACCAGGGTGAAGCTCGGTCCGACCGACTGGGTGTAGGCGGTCACGTCGGCGAGCGTCTGCTGCTCGATGTTGCCGTTGAGGGCGAGATGCTCGAGCGCCGGATCGCCGACCGGGAAGATGTAGCTGGTCACCACGTTGTAGCGCGTGACCTGCGCGAACTGCGCCGTGACGCTGAAGCTCTGTCCGCTCGAGTTGATGCGGTGGTCCTCGAAGCCGATCGTGGCGCGCGCCCCGGTGTCGGTGGCGTAGCCGGCGCCGAAGGAGTAGCGGTGGCGCCGGTTGGGGTCGGCACGAATATCGACCGCCACCAGGCGGGTGGCGGGATCGGGCGTCCCCGGCCGCACCTCGAGGTTGGCGAAGTACTGCGTGTCATCGAGCGCGAACTGGGTGCGCAGCACCTGCGTCAGGTCGAAGGGATCGCCCTCGTGGTAACGCAGGTAGCGCCGTACCAGGCTCTCCTTCACGACGTCCTGGGTGACGGTCGTAGGACCAAAGTGGTAGCGCTCGCCGGTCTCGAACTCGAGCGCGATGCGCGCGGTGTAGTTCGGCGGATCGACCAGCAGCTCGTTGCGGGTGAGCTTGGCGTCGAAGTAGCCGTAAGTGGCGGCGGTGCGCTGCAGGTCGGACTTGATGCCGTCGTAGGCCGCCTGGTTCAGGCGGTCGCCGGGCTTGAGCAGCGGATGCTCGAGGATGCGCACGAAGAGCGCGTCGGTCTCGCCCGGGCCGGTCACCTTCAGTTCGATGCTCGTCACCAGCACCGGCCGGCCCGGTTTGATGTCGACCACCACGCGCCACTCACCCTTGCCGAGATCGGTGACGGTGGAGCTCACCTGCGGCTCGTAGTAGCCGTACGGGCGCAGCGCCTCCTGCACCTCGCGCTCGACCCGGTTGTGCAGCCGCTCAATCATGTCGGGGTTGAGATCGACGCCGCCCTTCTTGTAGCGCTCGAAGCTGAGATACGCGAGCACGTTGCCGCGCAGCGTCTCTTCGACGCCCCGCACTTCGACGTTGACGCCGGCGGCGCTTGCCGGGCGGGTCGCGATCGCGCCCGCCAATGCAGCGAGCAGGCACACGGCGAGGGCCGGGCCTCGCCGGTACCGTGGGCGAGGCCGGGGCATGCTGAAGCGCTGCGCCATCTCGACGTGCGGTTGGAAAAATTCACCGGATTCTAGAGCCTCGCGAGCGCACCCGCTCGCCGCTCTTGATTGATCAGAGCGCGCCGCGCCGCGCCGGTTCCGCAGCCGCGGCAGATAACTTATGGCCACGCGCCGGCGTTCAGCCGGAATTCACTTTCGCCGGCGGGCTCGCCCGCCGGGTTGAAGCGCCGCTCGGCGAGCAGGAGCCCGCCGCCCGGCTCGAGCAGCAACACGGTCGAGCAGCGCGTGCCATAGGTCGGGTTCAACACGAAGGGCGCCGACAGGATCCGCTGCCACTCGCCTGGCAAGCCGCCGGCCGGCTGCGGGGCGTCGCTGGCCTGGGTTCGATCGGCGAGCAGCGCGAACAGCGCGGCAGCCGTGCCCCCCGGGTCCGCCAGCCACAGTTGGAACCGCGCCTTGACGCGGGTGAGCTTCGGCCACGGCGTGTCGAGCAGCTCGTTCGAGAGGCCGTACACGCCGGACGGCAGCTCGCGCGCAAACTCCGGGGCGCGGTTCGAGCCGTACCAGAGCGAACCGGCGTCGGCGAGCAGCAGGTTGAACCCGGAATACTCCGAGGCAACGGACTCGAGCTGCGCGAAGAACTGCCGCGCGCCCTGGGCACCGCCCAGATACTGCGGGATCAGTCCGCCGCGCGACGGCGCCGCCGGGCGCGCGCCCTGCAGCTCGCGGAAGTTGGTGACCACGCCGAAACGGCGCGCGGGGTCGAGCCCGAGCCAGGTGCCCGCGGCGCGCAGATCGCGGCCGGCGAGGATCCCGGGCGGCCCGGGCCACTTCGCGAGCGGCGCGGCGGGCCGCTCGTGGTATTCGTCGCGATTGGCGGCGACGACCAGGCGGTAACGCGGGTGCGCAGCCCAGGCAAGTACCAGCAGGCACACGGACGCTTACCCGCCTGCGAGCCAGTGCGAGATCAGGTGCCAGGAGATCGAGTGCGACGGCGGCGCGAGCGCTTCCCCCGAGGTGAGCTGCGTGCGCGTGAACCAGCGCGCATCCTCGAGCTCGCCGGAGACGCGCACGAGGCTGCCTGCCGGTGCCTGCGCGCGGAACCCGAGCATGAGGGAAGAGGGGAAGGGCCAGGGCTGCGAGGAGTCGTAGCTGGCGCTCACGATGCGCACACCGGTTTCCTCCTCGACCTCGCGTGCCACCGCGTCCTCGAGGCTCTCGCCCGGCTCGACGAAGCCGGCGATCGTCGAGTAGCGCCGCGCCGGCCAGCTCGCCTGCCGGCCGAGGAGTGCCCGCTCGCCGTCGCAGACCAGCACGATGATGGCCGGATCGATGCGCGGAAAGAACTCCTCGGCGCAGTCCGGGTTGCTGCAGGTGAGGCAATGGCCGGCGCGGATCGCTACCGTGGGAGCGCCGCATACGCCGCAGTAGCGCGTGCGCGCGCGCCACACGGCGAGTGCCCGCGCATAGGCGAGCAGACCCGCCTCGTCCGCGGGCAGCAGCGCGCTGAGCGGCCGCAGCTCCTCGAAGCGCATGCCGGCGGATGGCTCGCTGCGCTCCGGCGGCAACGTGATCAGTACACAGCGCGCGCCGCGGAACCAGCCGAGCAGCGTGAGGCTCGTGGCCGACGCCGAGCGCACGATCGGATCGGCGCGCGTCAGGAAGGCCGCACGCGGCGGGTCCCCGTGCAGCAGATGTGCGGTGCCGCGCGCCAGCAGGTACAGCGTGGCGCTGTCGTCCCAGGCGGCGGCGACCCATGCGGGGTCCTCACGCGCGTCCGCGCGGCGCTCGAGGTAGGGTCCGGCGAAGAAGTTGGATCGGTCGGGCTGCATGCGCGGCGTCGCTGCGAACAGGAGGCCGCGCATTCTAGC
>DASXKA010000229.1:0-12831 GCA_036497085.1 Steroidobacteraceae bacterium
TGCCCGTTCGGGTCGCAGAAGCGCGCGAACGCACACAGCGCTTCGGCGTCCGACAGAGCGAGCGCCGGTCCCTCCGTGAGCTGCGCCTGCTCGCGATAAGGCTGACGGCTCGCGGTCTCGGTGCCGTCGAAGCCGATCTTCCTGTGCGTGCCGTCGCAGAACGGCTTGGTGGCAGACTGACCGCAGCGGCACAGCGCATAGCTCTCGCTGAGCGGGAAGGGATCGCTCTCGCGCCACTGCTGCGAGCCGCCCTCCCGGTCGGCGACGATCGTCTGCCGGGCCAGGGGCACGGCGCCACTCACGAGGTAGGGTCCGTTCCTGCTCACCACCACCCGCGGTTCGCCGGACTTCGTCATCAATCCCCCCGGGGCCGCGCTGTTGGATCGGGGCCCGCGCCAAGCGCCTAGACTGCACCCAAGCGGGTGGGCGCCACAAGAGTCTGGCCGGCGCGCAGAGCCTACGCGAATAATGCGCGCTGGCAGGCCCGCCCACCCGGCGGCCTCACCGGAGCAGAGCATGGCCAAAAAGACGCCTTGGGCAGTGCCCATACCGACCCTCGGCAAGCATCATTACGCGCGCGAGCTGCGCCGGCTGCAGATCGAGCTGGTAAAGCTGCATCGCCATGTCATTGCCCGCGGACGCAGGGTGCTGGTGATCCTCGAGGGACGCGACGCTGCGGGCAAGGACGGCACCATCAAGCGCATCGCCGAACACCTGAGCCCGCGCGAAGTGCGGGTAGTAGCGCCCGGCAAGCCGAGCGATCGGGAAGAGACGGAGTGGTACTTCCAGCGCTTCACCGCGCACCTGCCGGCGGCCCAGGAAATCGTGCTGTTCAACCGCAGCTGGTACAACCGCGCCGGCGTCGAGTACGTCATGAGGTACTGCACGCGCGCCGAGCACGAAGCCTTCCTCGAGGCAGCTCCGGGCTTCGAGCGCATGCTGGTGCGCTCGGGTATCCACCTCCTCAAGTACTACCTCGACATCAGCCGCGCCGAGCAGGCACGGCGGCTGCGCGAGCGGCGCCGCGATCCGCTCAAGCAGTGGAAGCTGAGTCCGGTGGACGAGGCCGCACAGCAGCACTGGAGCGACTACAGCCGCGCTCGCGACCAGATGCTGCTGCGCACCCACACGCGCGATGCGCCCTGGATGGTGGTGCGAGCCGACGACAAACACCAGGCGCGGCTCAATGTGATTCGCGACATGCTCGCGCGGGTTCCGGCCCCCGACGTCGCGCGCCGGCTGGCCCGGCCCGATGCGCGCGTAGTGCGCGAATTCGCCGAGCCGCTGCTCGGCGGCTGGGTCGCGCGCTGAGACGAGCCGAGACGCGCCGCGACCTGTGGTAAAAGCGCCCGCGGCGGCGGGCACCTTTGGTTACAATCGCCGCACCCCGCATGCACCAGCCACGCGCCGTCACGCCATCCTTCGCTACCCAGGCGCTCATGTACGTCGGCATGGCTGTCGTCATGCTGGGCAACTACTACGGTTACGACTCCATCGCGCCGGTCGCCGAGCAGCTGTCGCGCGAGCTGCACTTCAGCGACACGCAGATCGGTACGCTGAACGCGATTTACAGCCTGCCAAACATCTTCCTGGTGGCGGTGGGCGGCGTGCTGGTGGACCGCTTCACGGCGCGGCGACTCGCGGTCTTTACCACCGCGCTGTGCCTGGCAGGCGCGGTGGTAACTGCCCTCGGCGCCAGCTTCCCGGTGATGGCCACCGGACGGCTGCTGTTCGGGGTCGGCTCGGAAACGCTGGCGGTCGTCACTACCGTGGCGCTCGCGCAGTGGTTCGCGGGCCGCTATTTCGCGCTGCTGTTCGCCCTCAACCTGTCGCTCGCGCGCCTGGGCTCCTATCTCGCGGACCGCTCGCCCTCCTTCGCAGGCGACCTGTACGCGCAGGGCTGGCAGCCGCCGATGTGGCTCGCGGCCGCCTTCGCAGTCGCCTCCTTCGCCGGAGCACTCCTTTACTACTGGCTCGACCGGCGCGAGGCGCCGCGCGGAACCCTGGCGCTGCCGCCGCCGGCGGAGCGCTTCGAGTGGGGTCACCTGCTCTCCTTCCGCAGGGAATACTGGCTGCTGGTGGCGGTCTGCGTAACCTTCTATTCGGTCATCTTCCCGTTCCGCAGCACATTCGCCATCAAGTATCTGCAGGAGGCGCGGGGCCTGAGTCTCGATGCCGCGAGCACGCTCAACAGCTACGTGTTCCTCGGCGCCGTGTTCGCGACGCCCGTCTTCGGGCTGCTGCTGGACCGGACCGGACGCAATGCGCCGCTGCTCGCGGCGGGCGCGGCGCTGTTGCCGCTCAGCTTCCTGGTGCTGGCGGTGCTGCCGGGCGGCGCAGGAGTGTCGACGGCGCTCCTCGGCGTGAGCTTCTCGTTCCTGCCAGCGGTGCTCTGGCCGACGGTCGTGCGGTATACCGCGCCCGAGCACCTCGGCACCGCGTACGGACTGATGACGGCCTTGCAGAACGCCGGGCTGTTCGGCGCCAACGTCGCGGCGGGCTACCTGAACGACACGAGCGGAGCGAGTGCCGCCAACCCCGGGGGCTACGCTCCGATGCTCTGGTTCTTCGGCCTGCTCAGCCTCGTGGCGTTCCTCTGCACGCTGGTGCTGTGGCTGATCGATCACGGCGCCGCGGCGCGGTCCGCCGCCGCCGCCGCCGGCCGTAGCTGACGCGGTACCTGCCATGGAGTGGCTGACTCTGCTGTTCGTGCTCGCGGTGCTCGCCGGCGCCGCGATCGAGCTGTGGCTCGCGGAGCGCCAGCGGGGCGCCGTTGCCCGCCATCGCGGCGTCGTGCCGGAACCGTTTGCCGCCACCGTCTCCGCGGCCGAGCACGCCAAGGCGGCCGATTACACCGTGGCGAAGCTGCGCCTCGGCCGCATCGGGCTGGGCGTGGACACCGCGCTGGTGCTTGGTCTCACGATCGGGGGCGGCCTCGCGGCGCTCGATGCCCTGTGGGACCGCGCGCACCTCGCGGAGCCCTGGCTGGGACTTGCGGTGATTGCCTCGATCGCCCTCATCGCCCGCCTCGTGAGTCTCCCGCTCGAGCTGTGGCGCACCTTCAGACTCGAGGCGCGCTTCGGCTTCAACCGCACCACGGTCGCGCTCTATCTCGCCGATCTCGCCAAGAGCGTTGCGCTCACCGTGGTGCTCGGCGGGCCCCTGCTCCTCGCGACGCTCCTCCTGATGGAGCGCGCGGGCCGCTGGTGGTGGCTCGGGGCGTGGCTGCTGTGGATCACGGTCATGCTGGTGATGGCCTGGGCGTGGCCGGCGTTCATCGCCCCGCTTTTCAATCGCTTCTCGCCGCTCGCCGATGAGGCGCTGCGGCAGCGCATCGAGGCGCTGCTCGCGCGCTGCGGCTTCGCCTCGAGGGGCGTGTTCGTGGTCGACAGCTCGCGCCGCTCGAGCCATGGCAACGCCTACTTCACCGGCATCGGCCGGCACAAGCGCATCGTGTTCTTCGACACGCTTCTAGGGACCCTGGGTCCCGCAGAACTGGAGGCCGTGCTGGCACACGAGCTCGGCCACTTCCGCCTCAAGCATGTGCGCAAACGGCTGCTGGTCTCGGTCGCGGCCGTCTTCGTAGGGCTGGCCGTGCTCGGCTGGCTGGCGACACAGAGTGGCTTCTATCGCGCGCTCGGCGTAGCGACGCCCTCCGCGCACGCGGCACTCGTGCTCTTCGTGCTGGCGGTGCCGGCGTTCACGTTCTTCATCACGCCGCTCGCCTCGCTCTGGTCGCGCCGGCATGAGTTCGAGGCAGACGCATTTGCCACCCGCCATGCGAGTGCCGCCGAGCTCGCCGCAGCGCTCGTGAAGCTGCATCGCGACAACGCCAGCACGCTAACGCCCGATCCCGTGTACGTGGCCTTCTACTACTCGCACCCTCCGCCACTCGTCCGCATCACACGACTGCGCGCGCAGGCATAAGGATCTTCAGCCACCGTCCGGGTCGTTGTGCAGCATCTCGAGCTCGCTGACTACCCGTCGCGCGCCGGGAATCTTGCGACAACGGTCCAGTATCCTGAACCACTCTTCAGTGTCCTGAACGATCCCCTCTACTCTGATTACCCCATTTCGAGTGCTGATCGTGATGTGGTCGCTGTAAATCCAGGGGTCATTCGAGACCGCTTCGACCGCTTGCCGGGTGATCTGCTCGTCGGGCAGCCGGGTTGCCTCGACCACCACTTCCGCGCGCGGCGGTTCCGTCTTCCATGCGGCATCCGGGGCCGCGCCAAAGCCGGCGGCTCCGAACAGGGTTACCAGGAGCATTGCAAGCCGAGCCTTTCGCATCTGAGCTCGCGCAAACTGACTGGGGGCAGAACCGGACACTCGGCGCGCCTAGGGGATGTAATAGAGGTCGATCGACTTCCCGACGCGCTCGACGGGTCGATAGGCGTCGAGCCAGGCGTAGTCGGTGACGTTGCGGGTACGCGCCAACTGCGAGACCGCCACCCAACCGGTGGTCGGGTGGTGAGGCGGCAGGATCACGAACGACGGCAGCGGCTCGCGCGTGAGGTCGGCCGTGCCACGGTAGGCCAGGCTCAGGCGCGGGATCTTGAGCTCCGCCGCCCGGCGCTCGAGGCGGCGCAGGTCCTGGCCCCAGTCGAGATCCGAGTCCACCAGCACCTCCTCCGGATGCGAGACGGTCTCGTTGAAGTAGGCCAGGTAGTCCGGCCACGCGAGCCATAGCGTGCTGAACTGCCAGCACAGGAGTGCCGCGAGCGCCACGTTGCCCGCCGCCGCGCGGCGCCGGTCCGGCATCGCCCGCAATGCCTTCCACGCGCGGGTGACGACCCAGGCAGCGCCGAGTGCGAGCAGCGGGTAAAGGATCAGCACGTGCCGGATACCGATGTTGATGTGGCTGAAGCCGCTCGCGAAGATGAGGATCGCCAGAATGAGGACCGCTGGCGTGATCCGCCAGTTATCACCGCTGCGCCAGCCGTCGCGGGCGAGCCAGGCGACCCCGACACCGCCGGCCGTGAGCAGGGGCAGCGGCGTCTTCACCGCCAGCGCAACCAGATAGAAGTACCACCAGCCGGTCATGCGCACTTGCCCGAACAGATACGACAAATGACCGGTGTCGTTGTGAGCCTCGACCGCCACGAAGCCGTTGAGCATGTCTTTGAGCTCGCGCGGCAGCCAGAGGTGATTGAGCAGCACGCCGACCGCGTGTTCGGTGCCGCCTCGTTGCAGAAGGTAGGAAACCGCCCAGTCGAAGCGCGCGTCGACCCGGGCCTCGTTCGGAGCCCTGATCCCGTACGCAATGAAGAGCGGCACGAGGGCGGTAGCGGCTACGAGGGCGAGCTCCGCCGCGCGCCTGGCAGCCGTGGCCGCGCGCGACGCCGACCGCGGGCCCTTTGACAGCAGCCAGTGGGTGAGCCCGAGCGCGAGCAGCGACATCCCGATGTAGGGCACGGCCGAGAACTTGGTTCCGATCGCAAGCCCGCTCGCGAGCCCGAACAGCACCGCGGTACGCCAGGTGGGCGTGTCGAGCCAACGGTCGAGAGCGTAGAGCGCGAGCAGGATGGTCGCGGCGGCGGCGACGTCGAGCGCCGCGAGACCCGCGTGCCCCAGCACGGGGGGCACCGACAGTAGCAGGGCGACGGCGAGCAGCGCCGCGCCCTCGCCGGCGAGCATCCGCCGTGCCCACAGCCAGGTAACGAACAGCAGCAGCGCGAGAAACGGCAGCGCACCGGCCCGCGCCAGCGTGAGATAGAGATCGTACTTGCCATCGCGGTAGAGGATGTCCTCGCCTTCGGTCACGCCACTCGGCGGCGGGGTGCCGAAGGAGTGCGCGCCGGCAAGGTACGGTCCGAGCGCCAGCACCACGCGCCCGATCGGCGGGTGCTCGGTGTCGTATTCGTAGTAGCCGCGATCGAGCAGCTCGATACCCGCGGCGAGGTGCTCCGGCTCATCCCAGGTCGCGAAGAATACGTGCCAGGTGCTCGCCACCAGGGCGCAGGCACCGAGCACGATCAGCGTGAGCGCCACCCGTGCGGCCGGCGTCGCGTACGCGACGGGCGCGGGCAGCGGCTCAGCCACCGAACGGGTGCCGCAGCACGATGGTCTGGTCGCGGTCCGGGCCGGTGGAGATCATGTCGAGGGGTACGCCGGCCAGCGCCGCGAGCCGCTCGAGATAACGACGCGCGTTGCCTGGAAGCGCGCCGTAGCCGGTGACCCCGACGGTCGACTCGCTCCACCCCGGCATCTCTTCATAAACCGGCTCGAGACCCGAGTAGCCCTCGACCGTGAGGGGCGGCTCGGGCGTCACGACACCGTCGCTGCGATAGCCCACGCCGATGCGGATCGTGTCGAGCCCATCGAGCACGTCGAGCTTGGTGATGCACAGGCCCGAGACGCTCGAGTTGACGATCGCCCGCTTCAGGGCCACCGCGTCGAACCAGCCGCAGCGGCGGCGCCGTCCGGTTACCGAGCCGAACTCGTGTCCGACGCGCGACAGGTGCTCGCCGTATTCGTCGAACAGCTCCGTGGGAAACGGCCCGGCGCCGACCCGGGTCGCGTAGGCCTTGACGATGCCGAGCACGCCGTCGAAGGCGCGCGGACCCAGGCCCGTGCCGGTGGCGGCGAAGCCGGCGGTAGTGTTGGAAGAGGTCACGTAGGGATAGGTGCCGAGGTCGACATCGAGCATCGCCCCCTGCGCGCCCTCGAACAGCACGTTGGCGCCGCCGGCGCGCAGCTCCGCGAGCGAGCGCGTCACGTCGGTCACGAGGGGCCGCAAGCGCTCGCCGAGTGCCAGCTGCGTATCGAGCGTCTTTTGAAAATCGACCGGCGGCATGCGGTAGTACTGCTGCAGCAGAAAATTGTGGAAGTCGAGCACCTCGCCGAGCTTGACGGCGAAGCGGTCGCGCTGGAAGAGGTCGGCGACCCGCACGGCGCGCCGTGCCACCTTGTCCTCGTAGGCCGGACCGATGCCGCGGCCGGTGGTGCCGATGGCGTTAGCGCCCCGCGCACGCTCGCGCGCCTGATCGAGCAGCACGTGGGAGGGGAGGATCAGCGGACACTGCGGCGAGACGGCCAGTCGTTCGAACACCGGCACGCCCTGCTCGATAAGCATGTCGCTCTCGGCGAACAGCGCCTCGAGCGAGAGCACCACCCCGTTGCCGATGAAGCAGCGCACCTCCTGCCGCAGGATCCCGGAGGGAATGAGCGACAGCACGGTCTTTTTTCCGCCGATCACCAGGGTGTGGCCGGCGTTGTGCCCGCCCTGGAAGCGCGCCACCGCCGCGGCGCGCTCGGTGAGCAGGTCGACGACCTTGCCTTTGCCCTCATCGCCCCACTGGGTGCCGATGACGACCACGAACTTGCCCATACGGCCTACCGCGCCACGAACAGGATGATCACGCCGACCAGCATGCTGCCCAGTCCCGCGATGCGCAACTCGCGGTCGTGCACCTCGGTGAGCCGCACGAGCGCGCGCTTCACGCCCTGCGGATTGATGAACGGCGCGATGCCTTCGAACACGAGAAACAGGCCGAATGCGGCCGCGAGGTCCGAAAGATTCACGCCGCCGGCTTTACTTGGCTCCCCGGCGCTTGTCCGGGTCCTTCAGGTACTTGAAGAACTCCCCGTCGGGAGTCAGCACCAGCAGGTCGCCGTCCTTGCCGAGCGAGCGCTCGTAGGCCTGGAGACTGCGGTAGAAGGCGTAGAACTCGGGGTCCTTGGAGTAGGCGCGCGCATAGATCTGGCTGGCCGCCGCATCGCCTTCGCCCTTGACGTGCAGCGCATCGCGCTCGGCGTTGGCGAGAATCTCGGTGCGGCGCCGCTCGGCCTGCGCGCGGATACCGGTACTGGTGCTCTGCCCTTCGGCGCGCAGCCGTCCGGCGGTGCGGGCGAAGCCCTGCTTCATGCTCTCGAAGACGCGTGCCGCGACGTCGTCCGGCAGGTCGATGCGCTGCACGCGCACGTCGACCAGCTCGACGCCGAGGCCGATGGCGCTCTTGCTCGCCGCCCCGAACATGTCGCCCGTGACCGCGGCGCGCTCCGCGGACACGATCTGCTGCAGCGTGCGCTGCGCCACCACGCTCTTGATGCCGTCCTTGACGATGTCAGCGAGGCGCTCGCCGGCGAGGTCCTCCTTGCCGCCGGTTGCCGTGTAGTACTGCACCGCCTCGCGCACGCGCCACTTGATATAGAAGTCGGCGACCAGGCCGCGGTTGTCGTTGGTGAGGAAGGTCTCGCCGTTGTAGGACTGCGAGAGGATGCGCCGATCGAACTTGGTGACCACTTCCCAGGGCCACTTGCCGTGCAACCCCGGCGCATAGTGGGTGCCGGCGATGGCGCCGAGCCGGGTGACGATAGCAACCTCGGTCTCGCTCACCGTGAACAGCGACAGCCCGGTGAGCACCGCAGCCACGGCGAGCACGAGCAGCACCGCAAACGCGCGCGCGCCCATCAGCGTTGCCCCCGGCCGCGCGCCTCGATGGTGACCTGCTCGGGCTGCTCCTTGGTGCCGCTCGCGGGCTGCTCGCCCGCCTCGCTGGCTACGCCCGCGGATTTCTCCAGCAGCTTGTCGATCGGCAGGTAGACCAGGTTGTTGCCGGCGTGGCCGTCGACGATCACCTTGTGGGCGCGCGCCAGCACACTCTCGACCGCATCGACGTACAGGCGCTTGCGCGTCACCTCGGGAGCGGCGGCGTAGGCGCCTTCGAGCTGCGTGAAGCGCGACGCCTGACCTTCGGCGAGCGCGGTCACCTGCGCCCGGTAGGCCTCCGCGTCCTGCTGCATGCGGCCGGCCCCGCCCTGGGCGACCGGGATGATGCTGTTGGCGTAGGCCTCGGCCTCGAGGATGTAGCGTTCCTTGTCGGCCTGCGCCTTGTTGGCATCGCGCTGCGAGGGAATCACCGCGTCCGGTACCTGCACGTCCTTGAGGTTGACGGTAGTGACCGTTATCCCGGCGTCGTAGTTGTCGAGCACGCGCTGGATCAGCTCCTTGGTGCGCCGCGTGATCTCCGGGCGCGTGTTGCCCACCAGCACGTCATCGAGAGTGCTGCGGCCGACGGTCTCGCGGATGGCGCTCTCGCTCACCTCGTTGAGCGTCGCCTCCGGATCGCGTACCCGGAAGAGCTTCCTCACCGGATCGGTGAACTGGTACTGGACCGAGAACACGAGGTCCACCAGAAACACGTCCGAGGTGAGCACGCGCGACTTGAAGTCGCTCGAGTTGACGCTGGCCACATTGACCCTCGTGACCGTCTCGATCGGCCAGGGCAGGCGCCAGCCGAGACCCGGGGGGCGCACCGCTACCAGCCGGCCGAACCGCTGGATGATGCCGCGCTCCGCTGCCTTGACCTGGTAGAAGCCGCTCATCACCCACACGGCGAGCGCCACCAGGACTGCCACCACCAGGATGGATCCGCCCTCGCCGCCGCGGCCGCCCGAGCGCCACAGCGACTCGAGCTTGCGCTGCCAGCTCTTCAGGCGCTCATCGAGGTCGGGAGAGCCCTGCCCGGGACGACGCCACGGGTTGTTCGGACCGTTTGGTTGGTTCCACGGCATAGGAAAAGTTGCTCGCGGCCTTTGCGTCAGCGCAGCTTGGTGGCGCTCACGGCGCCGGGTGATTGTAGGTAGGCATCGGAGGGGGCACAAGCCGCGTCGGGTCCCTGCACCTCGAGGATCTGCACACCCGCGGTGCGTGCCAGCTGCAACAGCTCGAGGTCGGGTAGCTCCACGGCGAGCTCGATCGAGCCGTCCGGCGTGCTCGCCTCGGCCCGCACCGCCTGCGCGGAATACAGTCGCGAGCGCAGCGCACCGGCGCTCGCCGGCATCCTGAGGCGTGCCCGGCGCGCAAAACGCGCCAACCGCTCGGCCACCGCCTGCACCAGCAGGTCGAGACCCGAGCGCCGCTCGGCCGAGATCCACACCGCGCTCGCCCGCCCGTCGGCGTCGCGATCGACGCGCGGCGCGCTGTCCAGGCGATCGATCTTGTTGTAGACGATGAGCTGCGGTATCGCGTGCGCCCCGATCTCCTCCAGCACAGCGTCCACCTGGGCGAGCTGCTCGGAGCGGCGCGGATTGCTTGCATCGACGACGTGCAGTAGCAGCGTTGCCGCGCGCACCTCGGTGAGCGTCGAC
Organism: Steroidobacteraceae bacterium; assembly: GCA_036497085.1. GTDB lineage: Bacteria > Pseudomonadota > Gammaproteobacteria > Steroidobacterales > Steroidobacteraceae > 13-2-20CM-66-19. The sequence continues at coordinate 10,093 of DASXKA010000229.1, forward strand.
TGAAAGGCCGCGACCAGCTCGTGCGGCAGCTCGCGGATGAAGCCCACTGTGTCCGCGACCACTACCGCGGTGCCGCCGGGGAGCGTGATCCGCCGCACCGTCGGATCGAGCGTGGCGAACAGCTGATCGGCGACGTACGCGTCGGTCCCGGTGAGCGAGCGGAACAGGGTCGACTTGCCGGCGTTGGTGTAGCCGACGAGGGCGAGGGAGGGCACGGGAATCTCGGCACGCATCTGCCGCCCGGTCTCGCGCTGCTGCTTGAGCTTCGCGAGCCGCTTGCCGAGCACGCGCACACGCTGCCCGACGATGCGGCGGTCGCTCTCGAGCTGCGTCTCGCCGGGACCGCGCAGGCCGATGCCGCCCTTCTGCCGCTCGAGATGCGTCCAGCCGCGTACCAGGCGGCTGGCGATGTGCTTGAGTTGCGCGAGCTCGACCTCGAGTTTGCCTTCGTGGCTGCGGGCGCGCTGCGCAAAGATGTCGAGAATGAGGCTGTTGCGATCGAGCACGCGCCGGCCCGTCAGCTTCTCGAGGTTGCGCTCCTGGCTCGGGCTGAGGGCGTGATCGATGAGTATCACCTCGGCGTCGTGCGCCGCGGCGGCGTCCTTGAGCTCCTCGGCCTTGCCGCTGCCGACGAAGTAGCGCGGGTCGGGGCGGTCGCGCCGGCCGGTCACCGTGGCCACCGGCTGAGCGCCGGCGGACAGCGCGAGTTGCGTGAACTCCTCGAGGTCTTCCGGATCGACGGGGGCGCCTATCCCTAAGCGCACCAGCAGGGCGCGCTCACCGGACCGCGGGCGCTCGAACACTCAGGCTTCCCAGGGACGGGGACATTATTCGGCAGGCGTCTCCGGGGCGCTGCCGCCCTCGTCCGCAGACAGACGCACGTTGCGCGCGGGCACCACGGTGGAAATCGCGTGCTTATAGACCATCTGACTCACGCTGTTCTTCAACAACACGACGAACTGATCGAAGGAATCGATCTGGCCCTGCAGCTTGATGCCGTTCACCAGGTAGATGGATACCGGCACCCGCTCTTTGCGCAAGGCGTTCAAAAAAGGGTCCTGCAGAGATTGTCCTTTGGCCATCGGGTTCTCCTTGTTTTGTGCGAATTCGAGTTCTTTGCACAGCAGAGGGACCGCGCCCGAGCTTCCCTGTTCCGCGATCCTCAAGGGTCAAGCAATACGTACCGCACCCTGGGGGCACGGGACCGACGCGTGATATTAACACGGCTGGCCCTCCTCAGAGCCCTAAGGCCCTCAGCCCATTACATATGTCACGGTTCCACGACACCTCGGACGCCGGATCCAGCCACTCACCACGGGTTTCGCCGCGCATCCAGGTCAGCTGCCGTTTGGCCAGTTGGCGCGTTGCGGCAAGCGCACGCCGCATGGCCTCCTCAAGATCGTAGTGCCCGTCGAGGTGGGACCAGAGCTGCCGGTAGCCTACCGCGCGCATCGAGGAGTGCCCGCTCGTGAGATCGCCCCGGTCGCGCAGGCGCCTCACCTCGTCGAGAAAGCCGGCCGCCATCATGGCCTCGAGGCGCCGCCCGAGACGCTGGTGCAATACGGTCCGGTCGCAGGGGTTGAGCATCCAGTAGCGCACGTCGAAGGACGCGAGGGGGCTTGACGTCGCGCGCTGCAGCTCCGAGATCGGCTTACCCGTCGCCTGGCACACCTCGAGGGCCCGTTGAATCCGCTGCGCGTCATTGGGCGCGATGCGCGCCGCGGCCGCCGGGTCGAGGCGCGCGAGCTCGGCGTGCAGGGCGGGCCAGCCCGCCTGGGCGGCGCGCGCATCGAGCTCGCGGCGCAGCTCGGGGCATGCCTCGGGCAGCGCCGCCAACCCGTCGAGGAGCGAGCGCAGATACAACATGGTGCCCCCGACCAGGAGCGGCACCCGGCGCCGGGAATGGATGTCCCCGATGCGCTCGAGTGCATCCCCCACGAACCTCCCGGCCGAGTAGCTCTCGGTGGCATCGCAGATGTCGATCAGATGATGGGGAATACGCGCGCGCACCTCGCGCGGCGGCTTCGCCGTCCCGACGTCGAGCCCCCGGTATACCAAGGCCGAGTCCACGCTAACGATCTCAACCGGAGCGCTCTCGGCCAGGCGGGTCGCCCAGTCGGTCTTCCCGGCACCGGTGGGACCCGTCAGGAGGAGCACCGGCAAGCGCCCGGTGCCGGATACGCTCCGCGGCACTCAGCGCCCCCGCAGGAACAGCTGGTCGAGCTGCTGCAGCGACAGGCGGGTCCAGGTAGGACGGCCGTGATTGCACTGGTTGGCGCGCTCGGTCGCCTCCATCTGCCGCAGCAAGGCATTCATCTCCGGGAGCGTCAGGCGGCGGTGTGCGTGAATCGCACTGCGGCAGGCGAGCGTGCCGAGGAAGCGGTCTGCGGCCGCCTCGAGGTGGTGGGTATCGGCGTCGAGCAGCAGGTCGCGGACCAGCGCGTCGATGAGCTCGCCGACGTCGCGCGCATCGAGCAGCGCCGGCGCCGCACGCACGGCCAGCTTTGTCGGACCCAAAGCGTCGAGCTCGAAGCCGGAGCGCTCGAACTCGGCACGGCGCTCGAGGAGCGCCGCGAGCTCGTGGGCCTTGAGCTCGAGAACGAGCGGCGTGAGGAGCCGCTGCGCGGCGGGGGAGCCAAGGGTGCGCTCCGCCTTGAGCTGCTCATAGAGCACGCGCTCGTGGCCGGCGTGCATGTCGACCAGCACCAGCCCGTCGCGGTTCTGGGCGAGGATGTAGAC
>DASXKA010000230.1:0-9521 GCA_036497085.1 Steroidobacteraceae bacterium
GCTCACCGGCATTCGGCACCCCCGAGTACGCCAAGGCCGCCTTTGGCGCGGGCCAGCTGGCGCGCCACATCGGGGTGCCGTGGCGCTGCTCGAGCGCCACCGCCTCCAACGCACCCGACGCGCAGGCGGCCTACGAGGCGCAGATGAGCCTGTGGGGGGCGCTGCTCGGCGGCTGCCATTTCGTGCTGCATGCCGCCGGGTGGCTCGAGGGCGGCCTCACCGCCTCCTACGAGAAATTCATCCTCGACGTGGAAATGCTGCAGATGTTCGCCGAGCTCTTCCAGCCGGTGCCGGCCTCGAGCGACGACATCGGCACCGAGGCGGTCGCGGAAGTCGGCCCGGGGGGGCATTTTTTCGCCGCGGCGCACACCATGCAGCGCTACCGCGATGCGTTCTACAGCCCGCTGGTTTCCGACTGGCGCAACTATGGCCAGTGGTTCGACGACGGGGCGAAGACCGCCACCCAGCGGGCGAGCACGGTGGCGCGCAACACGCTCGCCGCCTTTCAGCCGCCGCCGCTGGATCCGGCGGTCGCGCAAGCGCTCGATGCGTTCGTCGCGCGCCGCCGCGCGGAAGGCGGCGCCCCGCCCCAGACCTGAGGCAGCCTTCCGGGTCAGCGCACCCGCAGCACGATCTTGCCGAGTACGTGCCCGGCCGCCATGCGCTCCTGCGCCCTGGCGGCATCCGCCAGCGGGAATTCGGCCGCGATCGGCACCTCGAGCTTCGCCGCTACGATGGCCTCGTTGAGACGCGCGTACTCCGCAGGTCCCGTGAGCGCGTTGTAGCTCACGATCGGCAGACCGGCACGCGGCTTGGGCGGCGGATGCACGCCCTCTGGAAAAGCTACCCGCCCGCCACTCTTGAGCGCGTCGATGCAGGCCTCGAGCGCCTCGCCGCCGGCGAGCGCCAGCACGGCATCGACGCCGCCGGGCGCGAATTCACGGGCGGCGGCGCGAATGTCGCCGTGCCGGCCATCCACGACGGCGCTCGCACCCAGGCGCTTGACGAAGGCCTCGCCGTCCTCGCCCGAAGCGGTAGCGAGCACTTTCGCACCCCGCAGCTTCGCAAACTGCAGCGCGAGGCTCCCGACCGCACCCGAAGCGCCGTGAATGATGAGGGTCTCGCCGGGTTTGATGTGCAAGGCGTCGTCGATTCCCTGCAGCGCCGTGAGCGCCGAAACCGCCATCGCGCCCGCCTCCTTCAGGTTGATGCCCGCCGGGACGTGAGCGACCGCCTTCGCCGGCAGGGCGATGTACTCGGCGTAAAAGCCGCCCTTCGGGTTGTCCCAGGCGTAGGCGTAGACCGGGTCGCCGACCTTGAAGCCGTGCACCTCGGCGCCCATGGCCGCCACCGTGCCTGCGCCGTCGACGCCCAGCACCAGCGGAAAATTCCTTTTCTTCCAGTAATCGAGCTTCTCGCGCACGTCGACGTCCCATGGGCCCACCCCCACGGTGTCGAGCGCCACCAGCACCTCGTCCGCGCCAGGCTTGGGCGTTGACAGCTCGTGCAACGTCAGCACCTCGGGGCCTCCCTTGCGCTCGATGGCGGCGGCCCGCATGTTCGCCGGCACCGGGGCGGCGCCGGCCGCGGCTGCACAAATCCCGCTGGCGATCCCCGACAGCAACAACATCCCTGCGACGCGTAACACAGACATGACGACCGCCTCCTCGAGTGTTGTGAGCCGCAATGATACGTTGACGGCGTGCCGGCGTCCGCGACGCCCGGCGCCCGGTCGCGTGCTACCCACCGTTCGCCGCGTCAGCCGGATTCCGCGGGCTTGCGCTGATACTCGCTGTCGAACATGGCCTCGAGCTCCGGATGCACGCCGCGCATGCGGTCCACCACGGCCTTCGCCCAGTCGAAGTACTCGCGCTTGCGCTGCAGCGTCCAGTCGGCGGGCGGTGAGGCCACGACGTCGCGCAGGTTGCAGATCTTGTCGGCGAGCTTCACCAGCATGGCCGCGCGGCTCAGGCCCGCGGCGTGCTCGATCTGCAGCCGCTTGCGCTCGGCCTTGCCGAGTGTCTTGTCGTCGGTGACCTCGCGGACGATGTCTGCCACCTCCCGGCCGAAGGCGCGTTCGATGTCCCCGAAGCTGGTGGCGGTGTCCTCGACTGTGTCGTGCAGCAGCGCCGCCATCAGCACCGTCGGGTCGCGCACCCCCCGCTCGGCCAGCAGGCTCGCGAGCGCGAGCGGGTGGTTGATGTAAGGCGAGGCGTCCTTGCCCTTGCGCCGCTGATCCCGGTGGCGCTCGGCGGCGAAGCTGGCGGCGCTCAGTACCCTGGAGATGGGGTCCGAGGTCGGTCCTGTCATGACCCATTGTACTCACGGGTTGCTCTTGCGCCGTCCGGACTGCGCACGTATGTTCGGGCCCATGCAGAAACTGGGCGGTGGTTGTCACTGCGGCAACATCCGCGTCGAGCTGGAGCTGACGCGCACCGCCGGAACCTATAATCCACGCGCCTGCGACTGCGACTTCTGCCGCAAGCACCGGGCGGCGTATGTATCGGACCCGCAGGGGTCGCTTCTCATCCTCTTCCGGGACGAGCGCGACTGCGGCCGCTACGCGCAGGGCAGCGGGCAGGCGGAGCTGCTGCTATGCCGCAATTGCGGCGTGCTGGTGGGCCCGCTCTACCGCGATGCCGGACGCCTGTACGCTGCCGTGAACGCCAACGTGGTGGAGGGAGCCGCCTTCGGAGCACAGCAGCCGGCGTCGCCGCGGACGCTGTCCGCGGATGACAAGGTCAAGCGCTGGAAAGAGCTGTGGTTCTCGAACGTGACCTTGCGGTGATCCGATGACGCGAATGCTCGAGGTTCCGGCGCTAGCGCTGGGCGCGGCCCTGCTGGCGCTGATGCCTGCGACCGATGCGTGCGCGGAGTCTCCCGGCATCAGCCGGGCGCTCGCGGCGCTCAACTCCGTGCAAGCCGTCAACGAGGTCGCGCTGTCGCCCGACGGCAGGCGCCTCGTCTACAGCCGCCTGGTGCGTGGCAGGCGCGGCGGTGCCGACGTGGATGTGTCGGCGCTCTACATCGTCAACGCGCAGGACGGGTCGCGCGAGAGGCGGCTCACCGCCTGCCCCGGCGCGGTGTGCGATGAGCACGGCGCCGCCTGGTCGCGCGACGGCACGCGCATCGTCTTCGTCACGACCGATGAGAAGGAGCAGCCGCAGCTCGCGCTCGCCGCGGCCGACGGCGGCGGCGTCAGCGCCGTCACCCGCGCGCACGGCCCGCTCGATACGCCACGCTTCTCCCCGGACGGCGGGCGCATCGCGTTCCTGTACTCCGCGGGTGCTCCCAGGACTCCGGGGCCTCTGAATCCGCTCGCCCGGGATGCGGGCGTTCTTTCCTCGACCGTGTACGAGCAACGTCTCGCAGTCGTCCCGGTCGCGGGCGGCGAGCCGCAGCTCCTCGGCCCGGCCGATCTCAACATCTACGAGTACGACTGGTCGCCCGATGGCCGTCGCTTCGTCGTGAGCGCCGCGCACGGCTCGGGCGATGACAACTGGTGGATCGCGGAGCTCGATCTGTGCGATTCACAGAGCGGCGCGATCACGACGCTCGCGAAACCGCGCCTGCAGATCGCCTCGCCGCGCTGGTCCGGCGACGGCCGGCGCATCGCCTGGATAGGCGGCATCATGAGCGATGAGACCATCACGGGCGGCGACGTATTCCTGATTCCGGCCTCCGGCGGTGAGGCGGTCGACGTCACGCCGGGGCTTAGCGCCTCCGTGCACACCATCACCTGGAACGGCTCGGCCACGCATCTGATCGCCACCGAGTTCGCGGCGGGCGAGGAAGTGCTCGCCGCCATCGACGTCGACGCCAAGTCGCAACGCGAGCTGTGGCGCGCGCCCGAGATGATCTGGGCCAGCAACGTCTTCGGGTTCACCCCGGGCGACGTCGGCATCTCGCTCTCGAGCAACGGCGCGATGTCGGCCGTGATCCGCCAGTCCTACACCTCGCCGCCCGAGGTCGAGAGCGGGCCGCCGGGGAGATGGCGGCCGATCACACACATCAACGCCGGCGTGCGGCCGATCACGGGCAAGGCGACCAACATCTCCTGGAAGAGCGACGGCTTGCGGGTCCAGGGAATGCTGATCGAGCCGCCGACGGTCGTCGCCGGCAAGCGCTACCCGCTGGTGGTTCTGGTGCACGGCGGGCCCGCACATGCCAGCTATCCAACTTTCCCCGCGAGTGCCGACTCGTTCGATGCGGTGCTCGCGAGCGAGGGCTACTACGTCTTCAAGCCGAATCCCCGCGGCAGCTATGGCCAGGGCGAGGCCTTCACGCAGGCCAACGTCAAGGACTTCGGTTACGGCGATCTGCGCGACATCCTCGCGGGAATCGACGCGCTGCTGACGAGCGCACCGGTGGACCCCGCGCGCCTCGGAATCGCCGGCTGGAGCTACGGCGGCTACATGACCATGTGGGCGCTCACTCAGAGCAACCGCTTCAAGGCCGCGGTCGCCGGTGCGGGGCTCTCCGACTGGCTGAGCTACTACGGAACCAACAATATCGATACCTGGATGATCCCCTACTTCGGCGCCTCCGTGTACGACGATCCGAAGGTCTACGAGCGCAGCTCGCCGATCACCTTCATCAAGAACGTGCACACGCCGACCCTCATGGTGGGCGGCGACCGTGATGCGGAAGTGCCGATCACGCAGTCGTACGAGTACTGGAACGCGCTGCAGCGCTTGGGCGTCAATACCGAGTTCGTCGTCTACCCGGATGAAGGACACTTCTTCTTCAAGCACGACGACCAGGTCGACGTCATGACACGGCTGGTTGGCTGGTTCGACGAGTACCTCAAGCCCGGGGGCTAGCTCTTGCGCTGCGCCTCGAGGATGCGCGCGCGCAGCCAGCGCACGTCGCGCAGCGGCTTGAGCTCCGTCGCCAGGCCGTCGATCAGCCTGGCCGCCTCGGCCAGCAGGCCCGCGCGCCGCTCCGGCTCGGCGAGCGCCTGCGCGTAGAGCGCGCCGGCGAGCTCGAGAGCCACCCACTGGTCGCCGTGATTCTTCGCGGCCAGCTCGCGCTCGAACTTCACGACCGGCCCGATGGTTCGGGCTGCATCGCCCGTGTGGCCCTGTCGCGCCTCAGCCATCGCGAGCCATGTCAGGACGACATTCAGCCGGCGGCGATCGTCCATCGCATCGACGCCGAGCGCTTTGCGCAGCTCCGCGGCCTTCGCTTCGGAGTGCGCCGCGGCGGCGAAGTCGCCCGCCAGATAGGCGCTCTCGCCCTCGCCGTCGTACGCATAGTGCAGGATCAAACCCTTCAGGAACTTCTGCGCACCACCCTGCGGCGTGACGGCCTCGAGCTCGTGCACCGCTTCGCTAGCGACGCGACGCGCAACGGGCAGATCGTCGCGCTCGAACGCTGCGTAGGCTTCCTGGGCCTTGTACCCGGAATCGAGGAGGGCTACCGCCGTGCTGCCCTCGGGTTCGCTCGCGCGCAGCTTCTCGAGATACGGCCGCGCGGCGGCGCGAGTGGCCCGTGCGCCCGCCGCGTCGCCGAGCTGTGCCTGCGCGAATATCATGCTAGCGACCGCCCCGTCGTAGTTGAGGTAGAACGTCGTGCCCCCGGCGGTCGCGCGCTGCGCGGCTTCGACCTGCTTGGCGCGGTATGGCATGGCTTCGTGCAGCCGACCGGCAGACCAGTACGCGTACCACAGTTGCGACTCGGCCACCGCGAGATTGTTGATGCTGACGACGTTGCCGGGATCGAGCTTGAGCAGTGTCCGCGACACCTGCTCCTGGCGCTGCGCGGCGCGCAGCGCCTCCCTGGGATTGAGCTCATCCTGTGCCACTGCCCCAAGGACCCCGTTGATGACTTGCTCAGCGTGCAGCGCCAGGCGATAGCCGGGCCGGCGCTCGAGCACCCCCTCCGCCACCCCGAGGCACTCCTCGCTGATGCGCCGTGACTCGGCAAAGCGCCCGAGACTCTCGAGCGCCCCCACCATCCAGGCGCCGGCCTCGGCGTAATAGGCGCCCATGTCGAGGTCGCGCAGCTCAACTGCACCGAGACCCGCGGCCACGCGCATCACCTCGCGCTCGGTGCGAACGGCGTCCTCATTGTGGTTCGCTGCCTGCTGCTCAAAGCCGATGCGAAAGCCGACCTGCACATAGGCGCGCCGCGCGGCTGCCGAGGCGTCGGGCTTTGCGACCAGCGGCTCGAGCAGCGCGATACCGCGCGCGTTGGTCGCCAGGTCGGCGGGGTCACTGCGGGACTCGAGGACGCGACCCTGCGCAGCATAGGCGAGCGCGAGGGCGATGGCGGTGGCCTCGGAGTGATCGCCCCGGTCGCGCAGCTTGCCGAGGAGCTGCACGGCCTCGTCGGCATCCTCGCCGGCCACAGCCAGCTTGCCGAGCGCGCGCGCGGCGCGTGAATGCAGCACCATGGCGAGCGCACCATTGCGTACCGTGTCGACTCCCCGGAGGGCCGCCGGCAGCGCGTCGAAGTATTCGATCTGGCGTTGCGAGAACTCCGCCAGCACGTCGAGGCGGCCAAAGTTCTCGAGCTCCTGGCCGAAGTCGTCGCTGAGATACCCGAGGAGCTGCTCGGCGTTGGAGCGCGCCTGCTCGGCGAGAGCGCGGCTCTCCTGGGCCTGGTGCTCGGCGCGCCGTGCACGCTGGCTGCTGAACCAGGCGAACACTGCGGCAACAATGGCCACCGCCGCGAGCACCGTGCAGCCCGCCGCGATCTGCCGGGCGCGCATGGCCGAGCGCCGCGCCGCGAGCTCGCGCCCCTTCTGCTCGGCGAGCAGCCGCTCGGTGGCCTCGCGCGCCTCGCGCTCCTGGCGCCGGTCGCGGCTCGCCTTGACGACCCCGCAGAGTACGTCGTGGGTGAGCTCGACGCGCCTTACGTCGAGCCGCTCCTCGACGCGCAGCAGCCGGCGATTCACCAGCAGCGCGAGCGTGCCGGGCGCGGCACCCGCATCGTTGAAGTGCTTGACCAGACTCTCCTCGGCCACGCTCTCGCGGAAACCCGAGTCGGTCAGCAGCTCGTCCTCGATGAGGCGGCGGACCGCGACCGGCTGATCGGCGAGCGCGCGCTCGTAGAAGTTGCTGAGGATCGTGGCGTGCGAGCCGGCCAGCAGGTCGAGCGAGATCTCGCCGCGGGCCTGCGCCATGCGCGCGTCGTTCAGCTCGCGGCAGATGAGACTCAGCAGTGACGGTTCGACGACCGCGTTGGCGAGCTCCGCCCCTCCGGCGACGAAGCGCACGATCGCCTCCGCCACCTCCTGCGACACGAGACCTTTGCCCGGCTGCAGCACGGCAGCGAGCGCCTGCGTGCCCGTCATCGGCGCGAGCCGCAGGCGATTTTGCGAGATGCTGGGGATGTCCTTTTTCAGCCCCTCGAGCGGCGCGAGATAGTCCTCGCGCAGCGCGATCAGCACGCGGTAGTCGCTGCGCGTGAAATCGAAACGGGCGGCCGCCAGCTCGTCCTCGTCGAACTTGCTCGCCAGCTGGTGCGGCGGTCGGTTCTCGACCAGGTCCGCGAGCTCGGAGATGAAGCGCGCCGCACGGGCGCGGCCGAACTCATCGCTCTGCGCCAGCGTGAAAATCTCCTCGAACTGGTCGAAGATGAGCAGCGGGGTGAGCGTGGCGCCCGACTGATCGCGCAGCACGTCGTCACGGTGGTGCAGAAACTCCCACAGTGACTCGCCCTCGATCGCCACACCGGCCCGGGTCCACTCGCCTGAGAGGCGCGCATTGACCCGGATCGCCGCCTTGATCTGCTCGGCCGGCTCGGGCGCCTCGCGGGAGTAATCGATGCGGACATAGATCGGGCAGTAGCCCTGGCCCCGCAGCCGCGGCACGAGCCCGGCGCGCAGGATCGAGGTCTTGCCGAGCCCCGACTGGCCGAAGAGGATCGTGAGCAGCTTGCGCTGCACGCGGCGCGCCAGCTCGATGACCTCCTCGTCGCGGCCGAAGAAGTAGGCACGCGTCTCCTCGGTGAAGGAGGCGAGCCCGAGCCAGGGATTGCGCTCGTCGACGGTGGCACCGGGGCCGGGCGCCAAGGACTTGACGATTGCGGCGCTCATCGGGAGCGGGCCTGCATGAAGTCGGCGAGCCGCTGCACGAATTCGGCTGGCACCTGGCCAGCGCGCAGCTCGGTGAAGTGCAGTGCCTTGAACTTGTCCGGGACCAGCGCCTCGGCCGCCGTGGTCCCGTCTATGCTCACCGGCAGGATGAAGAGAGCGCCGTCCGCCATGTTGCGTGCCCGGTCCATCGCGTAGCTCCACTCGCGGCGGAAGTATCCTTCGAGGCGCCGTTGCGTGGCCGCCGAAACCACCGGAATGAAGTACGAGCAGCGGGCGACGTTGTTGCGGATCTTGCGGTCGTAATCGTCGCCCGCTTCGAGCCGGTCGATGTCGAACCAGGTGGTGATGCCGGCGGCATCGAGCCCCGCCTTGAGCTGCTGCACGGCGGGCAGGTCCTCGCGGGCATAACTGATGAAGACTGCATTGTCCGGCATCTCGCGCGCAGGTGGCAGTAAGCGCGGCGGCGCGGCGCCCAGAGCGGCGGTCGCGGCCGGCCTGTGCCGCGCCTGCCAGCGTCGGTGCAGCTCCTCGACGAAGCGCTCGGCACCCACGTAGATGCGGGTGCGCACGCTCACCTGCTGCAGGAAGGACACCAGCCGGTCGTCGTGGCTCGAGTGATCGTCCGCCAGCACTTCGCCCACGTCGCGCGGATCCGACAGCCGCTGGCGCTTGGCCATGCGCAGGAACAGCCGCGCCAGCCAGTTGGTGAAGTTGCTGCCGATGAAGAGCAGATGATTGTGCTCGAGCTCGTGAAAGAGCCTCTCGGGCACCAGATGCTCGCTCTGCAGCGCGCAGATGAATTCCAGCAGATCCTCGTCAGAGATGACGTAGGTGGGTGACGAGGCGAGCTTGCCGAAGAGGTGATACACCACCGGGCGCTGCAGCCGGTCGCGTTCGGCGGGCAGATCGACCACCCGGTTCGGCGAGTAGGAAAGCACGTCCGTGCTCGGCGCCCCGCCGAAGCGCACCTGGTTGACCGCGGCCTCGAGCAGCGAGTCGGCCGTGGTCGACACGTAGAGGTCGAAGTCCGTGATAGCCGCGAGCTGCCGGATTGCCGGGGGAGGCTCGAGGTTTGCATCCTTGATGATGCTGCGCAGCCGGACGTACGCCTCCTCGCGCCGGCCGCGCGCGGCGAGAAAGACGCATACGACATCGTTCAAGGTAAAGGGCTGCGGGAGCTCGCCAGTGTTGACGTTGAGCCGGGCGGCGAGCCGCTCGGCGGCCCAGTCGAACAGCAGGCGCGGCCCACTCTCGGTCGCGACCATGAGCAGCTCGGGCCCCACGATCGGAATGACGCGCCGCTCCTCGATGAAGCTGAGAAGGTCCTCCCACGCGTCATCGTCGAGCGTGGTGATTGGGAGAGCTGCGCTCATGGGGTCCCGTAGCGGGTCTTGTTCTTTGTCAGACGAGTCTGACGCAAGACGCCAGGCTCCGCAATTCGACTTGGCCGCCGGGCCAGTCTCCCGCACACTCCCGG
>DASXKA010000231.1:0-3031 GCA_036497085.1 Steroidobacteraceae bacterium
GCGGCGAGCAGCCGCGGCGCCTGGTGACTCCACTCGAGCTGCGTCTCCACCCGGGCGCGGCCGGCGGCGCCCATGGCGGCGCGGCGCTCGGGATCATCGACGAGCTCGACGATCTTCGCCGCGAAGTCCGCGGTATCGTGACGGCGCGCATAGAGCGAGGCGTCCTGCGCCGCCCAGCGGCCCTCGGTGAGATCGAACTGGACGATGGGCTTGCCGAGCGCCATGTACTCAAGCACCTTGTTCATGGTCGACTTGTCGTTCATGTCGTTCGCAGGGTCGGGGTTGATGCACACTTCCGCGGTGTTGAGGACCACGAGCAGCTCGTGGTCAGGCACGCGGCCGGTGAAGGTCACGAACGCCGCTACCCGCAGCGCCACGGCGAGGGCCTTCATGCGCTCGAGCGACGGACCCGAGCCGACCAGCGCGAAGTGGATATCACGCCGTCCGAGCACGAACACCAGGTGCTGCACCGAGCGCAGCAGCGAGTCGATCCCTTCCTGCGGGCCGATCACGCCGACGTAGCCGACGAGGTAGCGCCGCCCGCGTTTGAGGCGCTCATCCGGCGGCAGCCGCCGCATGCGAGCCAGACTCGGTCCGCTGCGCACGACGAACACCCGGTCCGGCGGCAGGCGCCCGCGCGTGATCGCGATCTCACGGTATGAGTCATTGGTCGCGATCGCGACGTCGGCGGCGCGGAAGGTCGCCCGCTCGAGTGACAACAGCAGCCGGTAGAGAAAGTCGCGCCGCCCGAACTTGGCCTGGTAGAGCTCCGGGCACAGGTCGTGGTGATCGAAGAGGAACTTCTTGCCGAGCAGCTTGAAGAAGCGGGCCACCAGAAACAGCAGATCCGGAGGATTGCAGGCGTGCACTACGTCGAAGCCGCGCGTCAGCAGCACATACCACGCCAGCACGAACGTCCTGGTGACGGCGACGAGATACTCGAGCAGATAGCCGGCGGCATTCGCCGCCTCGAAGGGCAGCCGATAGCGGTAGATGTGCACGCCGTCGATGATCTCGACACGGCGCTCGCACCCGGGTCCGGTGGGGCAGATGATCGAGACCTCGTAGCCGGCGCCGCGCAGCGTGCACGCCTCCTGCCAGACGCGCCGGTCGAAGGGGCTCGGCAGGTTCTCGACGAGCATGAGAACGCGCCTCACCAACATACTCCCTCGTAGACGCCGGCGACGCTGTGACACTCGCCGATGCGCACCAGATCGACCACCGTCTGGCGGAATCCGACCCGCGGCAGAATGGCGCGGAACTCGGGCGCCGCATTGCCGATCACGAGGGTGCCGGCGTGCTCCAGCACCTCCTCGATGCTCGACGTGAGCAGCGCCGAGATGTGCGGAATGCGGTGCATGATGTACTCGCGGTTGGTGCCGTGGATGCTCGCCAGGCTGACGTTGGCGTCGAAGATGCGCAGGTCGAAGCCCTTCCCGAGCAGCCTCTCGGCCAGCTCGACCACCGGGCTGTTGCGCAGATCGTCCGAGCCGGCCTTGAAGCTCAGGCCGAGGATCCCGACCTTGCGGCTGCCGTGCTCGATCACCGTCTGCACGGCACGCTCGATCTGCAGCTCGTTGCTCGGCAGCACCGCCGACAGGATCGGCAGCGAGACGTCGAGCGACCTGGCCTTGTGCAGCAGCGCCTTGAGATCCTTCGGCAGGCACGAGCCGCCGAACGCGAAGCCGGGTTTGAGGTAGCAGCTCGACAGGTTGAGCTTGGTGTCGCGGCAGAAGATGTCCATCACGCGGTGGCTGTCGACGCCGAGGGACTTGCAGAAGTGGCCGATCTCGTTTGCGAAACCGACCTTCACTGCGTGCCAGGCATTGTCCGCATACTTGACCATCTCAGCCGTCTCGATGTCGGTGCGAATGAGCGGCGCGGCAAGCTCCGAATAGAGACTCGCCAGCAGGTCGCCGCTAGCGCGGTTGAGCTCGCCGATCACGGTCTTCGGTGGATTGAGGTAGTCGTGTACGGCGGTACCCTCGCGCAGGAACTCGGGATTGATGCAGACGCCGAAATCCGTGCCGGCCTGCCGTCCGGAGCTCGCCTCGAGCGTGGGGATCACGAGCTCGCGGGCCGTACCGGGCAGCAGCGTGCTGCGCACCACGATGACCGGAGCGCCCGCGTGCGCGGGCAGCGCCGCGCCGATCTGCTGGCAGACGCGTCGCACGTGGCTGAGATCGATCCCGCCGTTGCCCTGGCTCGGCGTACCGACGCAGATCATGATGAGGTCCGATTGGGGTATCGCGGCGGTGACCTCCGTGGTTGCCCAGAGCCGGCCGGCAGCCACCTCACGCGCGGTGATCTCGCCGATTTCGGGCTCGATGATCGGCGCGCGCCCTGCGTTGAGCAGCCCTACCTTGCCGGCGTCCGTGTCGACGCCGACGACCTCGTGCCCGCGGCGCGCGAGGCAGCCGGCCACCACCGCGCCGACATAGCCGAGTCCGAGTACCGCGATCCTCATGAGCGCACCTGCGCGTCGGTCGTCCGGCGCGTGTGCACGGGCTTGCGCACGTGCAGGATCCGGTGCCAGCCCCAGCGCCGTCCGAGCGCGCGGCGCAGCCGCGGCGGCAGCAGCCTGCCGAGCACGCCCCAGTGACGGTGGTCGAAGAAGCGCACCTCGTGGCGCACGATCTCAAATCGCGAAAGCAGCTCCTCGGCCTCACGGGCGCCGTAGACCCGGCAATAGGGATAGTCGGGGCCGTTGGTATTGCGGCTCAGCCACTCTCCGCTCGACATGTTGCCGCGCTCGCGATAGATCTCGCGGTGGCGCTCGAGCTTCGCGCGCGGCAGGCCGAGGCGCGCCAGCACGCCGATCATCCCCGGAATGGCGAGCAGCCGCAGTCCGACCCGGCGCAGGAACATGATCTCGAGCGCGTAGTTGATCGAGGAGCGGTTGTAGAGCATGACCAGGAGCTCGCCGCCCGGCGCGAGGACGCGCTCGATCTCGGCGACCGCGCGGGCCCCCTCCGGTATGTGCTGCAGCACGCCGAAGGAATAGACCACATCGAAGACCCCGTCCGAGAAG
>DASXKA010000232.1:0-3421 GCA_036497085.1 Steroidobacteraceae bacterium
CGCACTGCGGGCGGCCATCTGGAAGCAGACGGAAAGGCCGTGGTTTGCGGCGCGTGCGGAGATAGCTGGCACTTCCGCGACCGGATGCAGTTGCCGGAGTGGCTGCGGCAGGAGCTGACAGACAGGGGGCTCTGATTGCGCCCGCTTCGCTGAGTCGACTTCTGCTGATTCCCAGGTCGGCTACACGGCCTTCTCGAGCGGCGGCTCCGCCGCGGCGAACTGCTGCTCCTCGGTGCTGCCGGCGAGCGCGGTGATCGAGGATTGCCCGCCGCTCACCACCTGGGTGACCGCGTCGAAGTAGCCGGCGCCAACCTCACGCTGGTGCTTGGTGGCGGTGTAGCCGGAGCTCTCGGCCGCGAATTCCGCCTGCTGCAGGGCGACGTAAGCGGTCATCTGCTGCGCCTTGTAGGCGCGCGCGAGCTCGAACATCGAGTAGTTGAGCGCGTGGAACCCGGCGAGCGTGATGAACTGGAAACGGTAGCCCATCGCCGCCAGCTCGCGCTGGAAGCGCGCGATCTGTCCGTCGTCGAGCTTCTTCCTCCAGTTGAAGGACGGCGAGCAGTTGTAGGCGAGGAGCTTCCCCGGGAACTGCGCGTGGACGCCCGCGGCGAACTCGCGCGCCTCCTCGAGATCGGGCTTGGCCGTCTCGCACCAGACCAGGTCCACGTACGGAGCATAAGCACAGCCACGCGCGATCGCCGCCGCGAGGCCCGCCTTCACGGTGAAGAAGCCCTCGGAGGTGCGTCCTTTGCCGGCATCGATGAACGGGCGGTCGCGCGCGTCCACGTCCGAGGTGAGGAGCGTTGCGCCCTCGGCATCGGTGCGCGCGACGAGGACGGTCGGGACATTGCACACATCGGCGGCGAGCCGCGCCGCCACGAGCCTGGCGACCGCCTCCTGGGTCGGCACCAGCACCTTACCGCCCATGTGGCCGCACTTCTTGGCGGACGATAGCTGGTCCTCGAAGTGCACGCCGGCCGCGCCGGCGTCGATCATCTGCTTCATCAGCTCGAAGGCGTTCAGCACGCCACCGAAGCCGGCCTCGGCGTCAGCGACGATCGGCTTCAGCCAGTCGATCGAGTCGTCCCCTTCGGCGTGATGGAGCTCGTCGGCACGGCGCAGGGTGTTGTTGATACGGCGCACCACCGCGGGCACGGAGTCGGCCGGATAGAGCGATTGATCGGGGTACATCTCGCCGGCGAGGTTGGCATCGCCGGCGACCTGCCAGCCCGAGAGATAAATGGCGTCGAGGCCCGCCTTCACCTGTTGCATCGCCTGGTTGCCGGTGAGCGCGCCGAGCGCGTTCACGAGCGGCTTCTCCTGCAGATAGCGCCACAACTTCTCGGCGCTGAGCCGCGCGAGCGAATGCTCGACCGGGATGGTGCCGCGCAGGCGCACGACGTCCGCGGCGTCGTAGCCGCGCTGCACGCCGCGCCAGCGCGGGCTGTCGCGCCAGATGCGGCGCAGCTCCTCGGCACTCGGGAGCGTACGCGGGAGGCTGCTGACGGTGCTATCGCTCATGAGTGACATCTCCGTTAGCCGGCACTTCAGCCCAACAGCTCGTACGCCGGCAGCGTCAGGAACTCGTCGAAGGTCTCGGACTTGATCATCTGCTCGAAGAGGCGCGCCGCGGTCGGGAACACCCCCTCGCTCAGGCGTCGCGCTCCCACCTCGTCGTGGATGCGGTCGAGCTCGGAATGCAGCAGCCGGTCGAAGCGCGCGCTCGTCACCTCGGCGCCGTCGCTGGTGCGCGCACCGTGGCGCAGGCATTGCCACAGCTGTGCGCGGCAGATCTCGGCGGTGGCCGCGTCCTCCATGAGGTGATAGAGGGGCACGCAGCCGTTGCCGCGCAGCCAGGACTCGAGGTACTGCACACCGACGCGGATGCAGTTGCGCAGGCCCTCCTCGGTAATCGCGCCTTCGGGAATCGCCACCAGGTCGGCCGCGGTGACGTGCACGTCCTCGCGCAGCACCGACAGCTGGTTGGGGCCGCGCATCACCGCATCGAACGGCTCGCGGGCGATCGCCGCGAGTCCCGGGTGCGCGATCCAGGTGCCGTCGTGCCCGGCGCGCGCCTCGCGCAGCTTGTCGGCCCGTACCCGCGCCATCGCCGCCTCGTTGGCCGCCGCGTCGTCGCGGATCGGTATTTGCGCCGCCATACCCCCCATCGCGTGGGCGCCGCGGCGGTGGCAGGTGCGGATCAGCAGGTCCACGTAGGCCTTGAGGAACGGTCGCTCCATTGTGACGCTGGCCCGATCCGGGAGCAGGAAGTCGGCGCGGTTCCGGAATTTCTTGATGAAGCTGAAGATGTAGTCCCAGCGGCCGCAGTTGAGCCCCGAGGAGTGCTCGCGCAGCTCATAGAGAATCTCGTCCATCTCGAAGGCCGCGAGGATGGTCTCGATGAGCACCGTCGCCTTGATGGTGCCGCGCGCCATGCCGAGCGCGTCCTGGGCGGCGAGGAACACGTCGTTCCAGAGCCGCGCTTCCAGGTGGCTCTCGATCTTCGGCAGGTAGAGGTACGGGCCGGTGCCGTTCGCGGCGAGCGCCTGGTGGTTGTTGGCGAGAAACAGCGCAAAGTCGAACAGCGCGCCCGACACCGCCTCGCCGCTGATGCGTACGTGTTTCTCGGGCAAGTGCCAGCCGCGCGGACGCACGATGAGCGTCGCGGTGCGCTCGGCGAGCCGATAGACCCTGCCGGTCGACCCGTCCTCGAAGCTGATGGTGCGCCGGATGGCGTCGGCGAGGTTGACCTGGCCGCGAACGACGTTCTCCCAGCTGGGCGCGAGGGAATCCTCGAAGTCCGCCATGAACGCGCTGACCGGCGCGTTCAGCGCGTTGATGATCATCTTGCGGTCGACGGGACCGGTGATCTCGACGCGCCGGTCGAGGAGATCGGCGGGAACCGGTGCGATGCGCCAGTCGGCGGCGCGCACCGCAGCGGTGCCGGCGGGAAACTGCGGCAGCACCCCCGCGTCGAACTCGGCCTGCCGCCGCGTCCGCTCGGCGAGCAGCTCGAGCCGGCGCGGATTGAAGCGGCGATGCAGGCTCGCAAGCAGCTGCAGCGCGAGCGGCGTCAGCACCTCCTCGGAGCGCTCGATCTTCGCCCCCAGGATCTCGACTCTGGGCCCATTCGGCTCGCGGGAATAGGCCAGCTCCGGTGCACTCTGCTGCATGGGCATCAGCATAGCGTGAAGTAATGGGAATTTGACTATAGAAACTTCACAGTGTTAATTTCACAAGAACCGGCAATGCTCCGACCGACTCACGCGTGACCTATGACGCAACTCGTGCGCCGCGGACATTTCCTCGGCACCAAGCTGCGCTCGCTGCGCAAGCGCAACGGACTCACGCTGGAAGAGCTTTCGGTGCGCTGCATTCAACGCAACGCCGCAGCCGCGCCGAGCGTCTCCTACCTCAGCAT
>DASXKA010000233.1:0-8659 GCA_036497085.1 Steroidobacteraceae bacterium
CATGGCCGGCTCGCTCGCCGACTGGCAGACGCTCGCGCAGCGCGCGCGCGGGCAGCCCGGCGTGCAGGCGGTGGTGCCCTACGTGGAGTCTCAGGCGATGCTCGCCAACGGCTACGCGATGGCCGGCGCCAGCGTGCGCGGGGTGCTGCCGGACGCGGAGCGTCCCGCGACCGGGCTGGCCCAGCGAGTGACCGAGGGGAGCCTCGATGATCTCAAGCCCGGTGGCTACGGCATCATCCTCGGCGCCGCGCTCGCCCGCGAGCTCGGCGCGCGCCGCGGCGGTACGGTGGTAGTGATTGCGCCGCAGGGCACCGCCACTCCGACCGGCGTCGCGCCGCGCATGCGCCGCTTTTACGTGGTGGGCATCTTCTCCTCGGGAATGTACGAATTCGACCGCGGACTGGCGCTCACGCACATGGCGGACGCAGCGCGGCTGTTTCGCCTCGGGGACGGCATCACGGGGCTGCGGCTGGCGCTCAGCGACCCGTTGCGGGCGCCCACAGTCGCGGTGCGGGTGGCGCGTGCGCTCGGCGGGGGCTTTTACGTGAGTGACTGGACGCAGAACCACGCGAACTTCTTCCGCTCGATCGAGATCACCAAGTCGATGATGTTCGTCATCCTGCTGATGCTGGTCGCCGTCGCCGCCTTCAACATCGTCGCGACGCTGGTCATGATCGTGAAGGAGAAGCAGACGGACATCGCCATCCTGCGCACGCTCGGGGCTGCGCCGCGCAACGTGCTCGCCGCTTTTGCCGTCCAGGGGGTGCTGATCGGGCTCGCCGGCACGCTGCTCGGCGCGGGACTCGGCACGCTGCTGTCCGACAACCTCGAGATACTGGTAGGCGCCCTCGAGCGCCTCAGCGGGGTGCGGTTCATCGACGCCAGCGTGTATTACCTGAGCGACCTGCCGGCCTACGTCGAGGGGCTCGACGTGCTGAAAGTATGCGCCGTGGCGTTCATGCTCTGCGCGCTCGCGACCGTCTATCCGGCCTGGCGCGCGGCCCGCACCGCGCCCGCGGAGGCGCTGCGCCATGAGTGACGCGGTTCTCGAGGCGCGTGAGGTACACAAGAGCTTCCGTCAGGGGCCGGTACTGCTGCCGGTGCTGAAGGGGGTGACGCTGCGCGTGGCGGCGGGCGAGCGGGTCGCGATCGTCGGCGCCTCGGGCTCGGGCAAGACGACGCTGTTGCAGATCCTCGGCGGGCTCGACGCACCGAGCGGCGGCGCGGTGCTGATCGCCGCTCGGGACATACACGCGCTCGGCGAGCGCGAGCGCGGCGTGCTGCGCAATCGCGCGCTCGGCTTCGTCTACCAGTTCCACCACCTGCTGCCCGAGTTCTCGGCGCTGGAGAACGTGGCGATGCCGCTGCTGGTGCGGCGCACGCCGGTGGACGAGGCGCGTGCCGCGGCCCGGGTGCTGCTCGAGCGCGTGGGTCTCGGCGAGCGCCTCACGCATCGGCCCCACCAGCTCTCGGGCGGGGAGCGGCAGCGCGCGGCCGTGGCGCGCGCGCTGGTGACGCAACCGCAGCTCGTGCTCGCCGACGAGCCGACCGGAAACCTCGACGGCACCAACGCCGAGAGCGTCTTCGCCCTCATGCTCGAGCTCAACCGCGAACGTGCCACGAGCCTCGTGGTGGTGACGCATGACCTGAGGCGCGCGCGCCGCATGGAACGGGTGTACGAGCTGGAAGGCGGAACGCTGGCGGAGCGCAGCTGAGGCGCAGGCGATTTAGTCCAATGGATCAGCTCGCGGGTGTGGCGTGCGGCGCGTGCCGCGTCCGGTAGCGGCTCGAAACGTTCCAGCGCCACACGAGCTCGAGGGCGACCCAGCCGAGCACCCCGCACGCCACGGCGCATACCAGGCACCCGACTGCGAACGGCTGCCATACCGGTACCAGTGCGTGCTGGAACCAGCGCCAGTCCGGGACGAACCTGAAGTGCTGGCGCGGCACGTTCAGGACCGCCACGCCTACCCGGTAGGCGAAGTAGTAGAGCGGCACCAGGCTGAAGGGATTCGCGATCACCCAGGTCGTGCCGTAGATCACCGGCAGGTTGATCCGACAGACCAGGGCCACGATCACCGCCAGCAGCAGGTGGATCGGCAGCGGCACGAACGAAATGGCGCAGCCGACCCCGAAGGCGGCGGTCACCGCCCGCCGGTGCAGCGTCCACAGCTGCGGGTCCGCGATGCGCTCACCGCAGAGCCGCACCGGCCAGCGTGTGCGCAGCGTGTGGGGCGCCGGAACGATTTTTTTAAGTAACGCCCGCGGCATCGAGGCTTGGAACTCTACCAGAAGGGCCGGGAACGGGAATGTGCCGCGGTTCCGGTATGATGCCGGTTTGCGAACCTGCGGTCGCCTGGGGTCGTTCGGGATGTGGGAAATAGTGCGGGCCGGTGGCCCGCTGATGTGGCCGATCATTCTTTGCTCGATCGTCGCGGCCGCCATCATTCTGGAGCGCCTGTGGACGCTGCAGGACCGGCGCGTGCTGCCGCGCGAGCTGCCGCAGCGGGTCTGGCAGCTGATCGAGGCCAACCAGGTCACGGACAAGGTGATAGCGGGACTCGAGCAGAACTCCCCGCTCGGGAGGCTGCTCGCCACCGGCCTCGCCAACCGCCACCGGCCGCGCGAGATCCTCATGGAGCGTCTCGAAGACACCGGGCGCCACGTGGTGCACGAGCTCGAGCGCTTCCTCAATACGCTCGGCACGATCGCCGGCATTGCGCCGCTCCTCGGCCTGCTTGGCACCGTGACCGGCATCATCCGCTCCTTCAACGCCATCGAGGCCGGCGGCATGGGTGACCCGCGCGCGCTCTCGGGCGGCATCGCCGAGGCGCTGATCTGCACCGTTGCCGGCCTGTGCGTCGCGATCCCGGCACTCATTTTCTACCGCTACCTGCGCGGCCGGGTGGAGACCATCGTGGTGGAGATGGAGAAGCAGGCCATCCGCATGGCGGACGCGCTCGAGGCGGCGCGGCTGCGCGAACGCAGCTCGCCGGCCGCCGCCGCGTGAGGCACGGACCTGAGGACCTAAGCCGTGAACCTGAGGCCCAGCCGCCCGCACGAAGAGCCGGAGATCAACGTCGTCTCGCTGATCGACGTGGTGCTGCTGCTGGTGGTGTTCTTCATCCTCTCGAGCCGCTTCACCGACGAGGGGCGGCTGCACGTACACCTGCCGCACGCGAATGCGGTGCCCACTGACAGAGCCGGCAGCGAGCCGTTGGTCGTCAGTGTCACCGAGACGGGCGGCTATCTCGTCAACGGGCGCGAGCTGATCAACGCGAGCCCGGAGACGCTGCGGGCGGCGCTGCTCAAGGAGGCTGGCGCCAGCCGCTCGGCGCCCGTCACGCTGCGCGCCGACGCGCGCGCCACTCACCAGTCCGTGATCACCGCCATGGACGTACTCGGACGGCTGGGCTTCGCCGAGATCAACATCGCCACCGTCAAGGAAGAGCCGGCGGGCAAGCCTTGAACGACGAGCGTCCCCGGTCGAGTGCGCGCAGCCTGCAGTCGCAGGCCGGCGGCGGCGGCTGGCAGAGCTATCGGCGCCTGCTCGGCTATATACGGCCGCACCGCCTGCAGTTCACAGTCGGGATGCTGGGCGCGATCCTCTATGCGGCTACGCAGACGAGCTTCGCGGTGCTCGCCAAGCTCTTTGGCGACAGCACACTGCAGCAGCGCGACCCGCGCTCGATCGTCTGGGTGCCGCTGGCAGTCGTGGGCCTGTTCGTCCTGCGGGGTCTCGGCGACTTCACCCAGACGTTCTTCATGGGCTACGTCGGACGGCGCGTAGTGGCGCGGCTGCGGAGCGAGGTATTTCGCCGCATCCTCGATCTGCCGATCGGCTTCTTCGACCGCAACTCCTCCGGGGTGCTGCTGTCGCGCCTCACCTATAACACCGAGCAGATCGGCCAGGCGACCACCGACTCGGTGGTGGTGCTGATCCGTACCACGCTCACCATCGTTGCCTGCATCGCGCTCGTGCTCTGGTACAACCTGCGGTTGGGGCTGCTGGCGCTCACCATGGGTCCGCTGGTGGCGTGGCTGGTCTCGGTCATCAACCGGAGGTTCCGCCGCTACAGTCGCCGCATCCAGGACTCGATGGGCGATGTCACGCGGGTCGCCAAGGAGAGCTTCGAGGCGCCGCGCCTCATCAAGGTCTACAACGCCCAGCAACATCTCGACCGCCAGTTCGACGCAGTCAACGAGCGGAACCTGCACTCCAATATGAGGCTGATCCTCACCAAGGGCCTGTCGAATCCGGTGGTGCAGCTTCTCACCGCCATCGGCATGGCGGTCGTGCTGTTCATTGCGATCGCGGACACGGTCCACGGCCGCACCTCGGTCGGATCGCTGCTCGGGTTTTTCGCGGCTCTCATCGGCATCGCGCAGCCGCTGCGCGACCTGGTGGGGGTCGCCGGTCCGCTGCAGCAGGGGATCGCGGGCGGCCAGAGCCTGTTCGAGCTGCTCGATGAGCCGGCGGAGCCGCAGGGTGGCAGCTACCGCGCCACGCGCGTGCGGGGTGCGGTGCGCTTCGAGCACGTTTCGTTCGCCTACCGCACCGCCGACGACAGGGCGCGCGCCGCCCGGACGGATGCTTCGGCACCGCAGCCGGGCGGGCCGGTGGCGCTCGACGATGTGTCGCTCGAGATTGCCGCCGGCGAGACCCTAGCCATCGTCGGGCGTTCGGGCAGCGGCAAGTCGACGCTGGTAAACCTGCTGCCGCGCTTCTACGACGTGCGCGCCGGCAGCGTGGCGATCGACGCACGCGACGTACGCGAGTACGAGTTGCGCTCCCTGCGCGAGCAGATTGCGGTCGTAAGCCAGGACGTGGTGCTGTTCGACGACACGATCCGAAATAACATCGCGTTCGGGCGCGCGGTGGCAGACGCCGCCCTCGAACGTGCGGCCGAGGCCGCCCACATCCTCGAGTTCGTGCGCAACCAGCCGGACGGGCTCGACGCGCTGGTGGGCGACCGCGGCATGCTGCTCTCCGGGGGCCAGCGCCAGCGCATCGCCATCGCCCGCGCGCTGCTCAAGGACGCGCCGATCCTGATACTCGACGAGGCCACCTCCGCGCTCGACACCGAGTCCGAGCGCCACATTCAGGCGGCGCTCGCGCAGCTGCTGCGCAACCGCACCACGCTGGTAATCGCCCACCGCCTGTCGACGGTGGAGCAGGCCGACCGCATCATCGTGCTCGACGCCGGCAGGATCGTCGAGCAGGGCACGCATGCCGCGCTGATCGAGCGCGGCGGCCTGTATGCGCAGTTGCACCAGCTGCAGTTTTCCGACTGAGGGAGCGCGCCGTGCGGGGCTGGCTCGAGCGACTGTGGTACCGGGACAGCGCGCCGCTGCTGCTTGCGCCGTTCGCCTGGACCTACGGCGCGCTCGCCGGCGCGCGCCGCCGCGCATATGCCGCAGGGGTCCTGCGCCAACGACGGCTGGCGCGGCCGGTGGTCGTGGTCGGCAATCTCACGGTCGGCGGTACGGGCAAGACCCCGCTCGCCATCCATCTGGCGCGCATGCTGAGCGCCGAGAAGCTCAGGGTCGGAGTGGTATCGCGCGGCTATGGGCGGCGCACTGGGGCGCTACGCGACGTGCATCCGGACTCGGACTGGCGTGACGTGGGCGATGAGCCGGTGATCATCGCGCGTCGCACCGGATGCGCGACGCTCGTGGCCGCAGATCGGGTCGCGGCGGCCCGCACGCTCATCGCCCGCGGCGCGGACGTTATTGTCGCCGACGACGGGCTGCAGCATCTCGCGCTGGGGCGCGATTGTGCGATAGCCGTGATCGACGGCAGCCGCGGATTCGGCAACGGGCGCCTGCTGCCGCAGGGTCCGCTGCGCGAGCCGGCGGCGGCGCTCGGCCGTGCCGACATCGTCGTGGTCAATGGCGAGCCGGAGCACGGCTCGCTCGCCGCAGCGCTGCCCGCCGCGACACTCGTCATGCGACTCGCGGCCGAGCCGGCGGTGCGGCTCGACGGGCGCGGTCCGCCACGCGAGCTCTCGGCCTTCAGCGGGCGGCGCGTACACGCGGTCGCCGGGATCGGCAACCCGCAGCGTTTCTTTCATGAGCTCGCGGGCCGTGGCATCGAGGTGATCGCGCACTCGTTCCCGGATCATCACCCGTTCACCGCGCACGAGCTCGCTTTTCCCGACGAGCTGCCGATCCTCATGACGGAGAAAGATGCCGTAAAATGCACGCCGTTCGCCAGCGCGCGGCTGTGGTGTGTGCCGGTCAGTGCCGTCTTCAGCGACAGCGATGCGCAGGAGCTGCGCGCGCGGGTGCTCGCGCGGCTGGGCGCAGGCGGCGGAGGTTAGGGCCTATGGATTCGCGACTGCTCGAGATACTGGCTTGCCCGGTGTGCAAGGGGACGCTCAAGTACCAGCGCGAGGCGCAGCTGCTCGTGTGCCGCATGGACCGGCTCGCTTATCCGATCCGCGACGACGTGCCGATAATGCTGGAGGAGGAGGCCCGCCAGCTGGCCGCCGATGACCCGCTGCTCGAGCGCTGACGGTCCGCGTCGTGTTCCGGGTCGTCATTCCCGCGCGCTATGACTCGGTCAGGCTTCCCGGCAAAGTGCTGCGGCAGATCGGCGGTAAGTCCATGGTGCAGTGGGTGTACGAGCGCGCGCGCGCGGCGGGCGCGCTCGAAGTGCTGATCGCGACCGACGATGTGCGCATCTTCGATGCCGCGCGCGCGTTCGGCGCCGAAGGGGTGATGACCTCGGCTGCCCACGTCTCGGGTACCGACCGCCTCGCGGAGGTGGCGGCTGCGCGGGGCTGGCCGGAGCGCGACATCGTCGTGAATCTCCAGGGCGACGAGCCGCTGATGCCTCCGGCGCTCGTCGCGCAGGTGGCCGCGCTGCTGGATTCGGTGCCAGCCGCGCAGATCGCGACGCTCGCAACCCCTCTCGGCACGGTGGAGGAGCTGCTCGACACCAACGCGGTGAAGGTGGTGACGGACACCGGTGGGCGCGCCCTGTATTTCAGCCGCGCGCCGATTCCCTGGAACCGAGGCGGCGCGGACGCGGGCCTCGCCAGTCAGACCGATCCGGGCGGTGCGCGGCGGCACCTGGGTATCTATGCCTACAGGGTCGGGCCGCTCAAGCGCCTCGCCGCGCTTGCGCCCGGGGCGCTCGAGCGGCGCGAGAAACTCGAGCAGCTGCGGGCGCTCGAGAACGGCTTCCACATCCAGGTGGCCGACGCGCGCGAGGCGCCGGGGCCGGACGTCAACACGCCTGCAGATCTCGGCCGCGTCACAGCGCTGCTCGGCGCCGGAGCCGGAGGGCCAGACGCCGGAAATTAACTTCGCGTAATGCCTATTGACGCCGCTGGGGGACGTTTGACAATTTGGACACCATGGCCGGAACTTAAGTCCTTGGCGCGCCGTCCAAATCCGTGCCGGGGAGGGAGCGTGACTGTCAACCCTGGACCCACCCTGACGTTTTTTCAAAGAGCGATCCGCTCCCGATATGGAAATACCTCCGATGCTGAACCCCATGCATAAGTACCACCGTGCGTCCCTCGCAGGCCTGGCCGTGGGCACCGCGGCGCTGCTTCTCGCCGGTTGCGTGACGGCGCCGCCGCCGCGTCCGGTGTATGACCCGCCGCCGCCACCACCACCACCCCCGATGAGTCAGGTGTACGCGTATCCGCTACACGGCCAGACGCCGGAGCAGCAGGACCGCGATCACTACGAGTGCAGCACCTGGGCGACGCAGCAGACCGGTTTTGATCCGAGCGCGCCCGGCGTTCCGCCCCACGATCGCGTCCAGGTCGTCTCGGCGGGTCCGCCTCCGGGGACCAACACCGCCATCGGCGCCGTCGCCGGCGCGATCATCGGCGCTGCTATTGCGCCGCGCTGGCAGGCCGCACCCGCAGCGCTCGCCGGGGCCGTGGTGGGCAGCGCCATCGGCAGCACAGCCGATGCCGCCAATGCGCAGTCGACCCGCACCGTGGTAGTTGCCGACCGCCGCGAGGCTGCCGCCCAGGAACAGCAGGCGATGAGCTATCGGCGCGCGATCTCCGCGTGTCTCGATGCGCGCGGCTACAGTGTGAAGTAAGAAGAGAGCGGACATGAAGAACGCAGCGAAGTGGGTACGGATTTGCGGGCTGCTGGTCGCGATGGCACTCGGCGTCGCGAGCGCGCAGGCGCAGCAGCACGACCGCGGCGACCGCGGTGACCGTGGCGACCGTGGCGATCGCGGGGGCTGGCATTCTGGCGGACGTGCTCCAGAGCACATGGACGGGCGCTACGCCCACAATCGCTACTACCCCGATCGCGGCGCCTATATCCGCGCGCTGCCGAGCCACCCCTACGTGTTCGATCGGCCGGGTGGGCGCTTCTACTATTCCGGCGGTGTGTGGTACCGGCCGTATGGGCCGAGCTACGTCGTGGCAGGCGCGCCGGTCGGGCTGTTCGTTCCGGTGCTGCCTCCCTTCTACACCACCATGTGGATCGGTGGCGTCCCGTACTACTACGCCAACGATACGTACTACGTGTGGAGCCAGGGCCAGAACGGCTATGAGGTGGTCGATCCCCCGGGCGACCAGGGCGACGTATCACCCGACGCGCCACAGCCGCCGCCGCCGCAGGGCGACAATCTGTTCATCTATGCGCAGCAGGGCCAGAGCGCGGAGCAGCAGGCGAGCGA
>DASXKA010000234.1:0-2567 GCA_036497085.1 Steroidobacteraceae bacterium
GCCCGGCTGCTCCGGGATCACGACCGCGAGCAGCGCCTCGCGCTCGCCGCCGAGGTCGGCACGCTCGGCGACGTGCCGCAGCCGGTCGAAGTTCATGTTGGCGCCGCTGTTGATCGCCACCAGGCGCTTGCCGCGCCAGCCGTGGCGCGCGACGTACTGCTTCAGTCCCGCCACCGCCAGCGCGCCGGCCGGCTCGACGATCGAGCGGGTGTCCTCGAACACGTCCTGGATCGCGGCGCAGATCTCGTCGGTGTCGGTGAGCACGATCTCGTCGACGGTGCCGCGGCAGAGCGCAAACGGCTCCTCCCCGACGCGCCGCACGGCCACGCCGTCGGCGAAGATGCCGACGCGCTCGAGCGTGACGCGCTGACCGGCGCGCAGCGATTCGTACATCGAGGCTGCGTCGCGCGGCTCGACGCCGATCACTTTTACCCCGGGATACAGGTATTTCACGTACACGGCGATGCCGGCCAGCAGCCCCCCGCCACCGACCGGCACGAAGATCGCGTCGAGCCTGCCGCCCGACTGGCGCAGGATCTCCACCGCGATAGTGCCCTGCCCGGCGATGACGTCCGGGTCGTCGAACGCGTGCACGAACACGAGGCTGCGCTCGCGCGCCAGGGTGAGCGCGCGCTCGAGCGCCGAGTCGTAGTCGTCGCCGTACAGCACGACCTCGGCCCCGAGGTCGATGACCGCCTGAACTTTGATGAGCGGGGTCGTTTCGGGCATGACGATGACCGCGGGGATCGCGCGGCGGCGCGCGGCGAGGGCCACGCCCTGCGCGTGATTGCCGGCCGAAGCGCACACCACCCCGCGGCTGGCCGCCGCCTCGCCCAGGTGCGCGATGCGGTTGTAGGCGCCGCGCAGCTTGAAGGAGAACACCGGCTGCAGATCCTCGCGCTTCAGCAGCACTTCGTTGCCGAGCCGGCGCGACAGGCGCGCCGCCGCCTCGAGCGGCGACTCGATCGCGACCTCGTAGACGCGTGCCTTGAGGATCTTCTCGATGTAGGGGCTCGCCACGACCGGCGAGCTTAGCGAACGCGGCGTGCCGCTGTCAGCGCTTCTCGCCGTTGCGGCGCAGGGCGAAGCGATACTCGGTGCGCGCAATGGTCACCCGATCGCCGTCGTTGAGGATCTGCCGGGTGATGCGCCGGCCGTTGACCATCACGCCGTTGGTGCTGTTCAGGTCCTCGATGATGGTATGGGCGGGGCCGGCCAGGATCACCGCGTGGTGGCGGCTGATGTGCTTGATGTCGATCTGCAGGTCGTTTTCAGCCGTGCGGCCGATGGTGGTCTTGCGCCCGAGCACGTGCACGACCTCGCGCCCGCCCTCGCTGCGGATCAGGAGGCGCTTCGCGCCCTCGGGCGCCGGCTCGCGCGCCACCGCGCCGGCCTCGGCATGCGCCTCCTCGCGCGGCGCCGGACGGGTGCCGGTGGCGGCGTGGGCCGCGCGCTTGTCGTCCTGTGTGTGGCGCCACTGCTGGTTGGCCTTCTCGAGCTCCGCGACGCGCGCGTCGCGGCCGCGCAGCTGCGACTCGAGCCGCGCGATGTTTTCCTCGGCGGCGCGCACATCCGCCTCGAGCTCGTGCGCGCGGGCGACGGCGGCATCCGCGGCAGTCTGCAGCGTACGCCGCATCTGCACCTGTTCCGCCATCCGGTCCTCGAGCTGCTTCACGCGCGCCTCGCCCGCGGCGATGCTGGCGAGGTGCCCGCTGCACTCGAGCCGGGCCGCGCGCAGGGCGTCGGCCGACTCCTGCGCCTCGCCGCGCACCCGGGCGAGCTCCTGCGCGCGCCCTTCGCCGCCGCCGCGCTCGGCGGCGAGCTCCGCCTCGAGCGTCGCGCGATGGTTGCGCGCCTCGCTGAGCGCGGACTCGTGCTCTACGTCGCGCTGCCGGAGGGCGGCGCCGAGCGTCGCCACCTGACTGTCGAGGGCGGCGATGCGCGCCGCGCGCTCGCTCAGGTCCGACTCGAGCTCGCCGGCACGCACGTCGCGGCCGGCGAGCTCGCGCGTCATGCGTGCGTGACCGCTCTCCTGCGCGTCGATCTCGTCATGCAGGTCCGACAGCAGTCCCTCGAGCAGCGAACGGCGCCGTTCGGCGGACTGGAGTGATTCGAAGTAGGTTGTGGCGCGGGTGCGCAGTTGCTCGGACGCCTCGCGCGCCGCGGCAAGCTCCTCCGCGAGATCGCTGGCCTGCTGCCCCGCCGCCGCACGTGCCCGCTCGAGCTCCACGCCGAGCTCGGCCTCTCGTTGCCCGGCGGCGGCGCGGGTTGCGGTGAGCTCCTGGGTCAACTGCCCGGCACGCAGCTCGGCAGCCGCGCGCGCGCCCCGCGCCTCTTCGAGCGCACGCTCGATTTCCGCCAGGCGTGCGCCGCGGCCCGCGAGCAGCTCCTGCGCCTCGCGCAGGTTGGCCACCGCGGTCTGCAGGGGATCCTCCGCGCCCGCGCGTGGCTCCGCGACCGCTTCCTCGACCGACAGCACCGGCTGTACCGAGGTCTCGGCGAGCTGATCGTGAGCCGCGGCCTCATAGGCTCTCAGGTCGAGAACCGGAAGCTCGTCCGTGCGGTCG
>DASXKA010000235.1:0-4594 GCA_036497085.1 Steroidobacteraceae bacterium
CAGGGACTGCTTGCCTTCTTCAGGAACTCAGCGTGGCAGGCGGGCGAGTTCGTGCAGGCCGGTTACGCGAACGATCCAGGCGCGCGCAAGGAGTGGCTGGCGATAGCCGAGCCGAAGGCGGTCGATGTCAACACGTGGGGGGTGGCCTCTCTCGGCCCCGGGCTGATTGACAGCTGGTTCAGGTTCGGCGCGGCGTTTGAACTCTGGCAGCGCCTGAAGAGGTGGGGCGGGTATGGCGTCGATCACACGCTCTGGGGCGTTGGGTACTCGGATGCCGATGGGAACGGCCAGACGGCTGATGGAGCTTTCAAGAGTGGGGTGCTCTCGGCCGAATGGACTGCCGGCGCGATCGTAATGGTGCGGGCCATGCTGCGCCATTACGGTGCCACGCCGCGGGGATCACCCTCGTACGCGCGTGCTCATGAATTCGTGCGTGAGCTTCGCGCAGACGAGACGAGCATGATCCGCGGCATTCAGGAGCTGCGCTTCGATCGCTATGTTGCGGGCTCCATGCCCGGCAAGCCGGCGCACTACCAGAATCTGATGGTGGAGCCGACCCAGCCGCTGGCTACACAACCTTATCTCTACGCGAGCTCGCGCTACCGGATTCCATTCGGCTGGTACGCGAATCCACTGCCCAGCACCTGCTCGACCGCATGGGTTCTGCTGGTGGCGGACAACTACGACCCGTTCGTGTATGGAGGGGGGCTTGCCACACCAGTCGGCCGGGAATAGTGCCGCCCTGGCGCTCAGGCCGAGATTGCCAGGCGCTCCGAGCCATAGACCCGCGCGGTGACGGCGAGCATGAGCGCTGCGACCAGGAAACCGCACAGCAGGCACGTCGCGACCTGGGCAGCCGTCAGCGAGCCGCCCATCAGCAGCTCGGTGATACCGACCTGCTGGCTGAGCAGCGGCACGGTGTACATCCACGAGGCCGTCTTCACGGGCGTCACGCTGAGCAGGACCGAGGGGAGCGCCGGCACCACCATGAGGATGCCGAGGTACGTCTGCGCTTCCCGGTAGCTCCTGGAGAAGGCGGCCACGAGCGTCTGCAACGCGGCGATCAGCAGCACGAGCGGCAGCATGAGCACGACCACTTCGAGGGCGAAGGCCGGTCCGAGGCCGAGGTCCATACCGAGCTTCTCGGTGGGAATGAGGCGCCCCGCCACGGTGAACGCCGTCACGCAGATCAGCAGGCTGCTCACCGAGAAGAGGCAGATCGCGCCGATCTTGCCCAACAGGATGCGCCAGCGCGGCACTGGATTGGCGAACAGTGGCTCGAGCGATTGCCGTTCGCGCTCGCCGGCCGTGAGGTCGATGGCGAGGTACATGCCGCCGATGAACACGGTCAGCACGAAGAAGTAGGGCAGGATCGAGAACAATGCGCCGGCCCGCGACCGCGGCGTCGACTGGTCGCGTTGATCGACGACCACCGGCCTGGCCAGCGCGGGCGACAGCCCGCGCGCGACCAGGCGCATGGCGCCGTTCAGGCGCGAGTAACGCTCGAGCATGTCC
This sequence comes from Steroidobacteraceae bacterium, assembly GCA_036497085.1. Taxonomy (GTDB): domain Bacteria; phylum Pseudomonadota; class Gammaproteobacteria; order Steroidobacterales; family Steroidobacteraceae; genus 13-2-20CM-66-19. Next base: position 1,516 of record DASXKA010000235.1, read on the forward strand.
GTCAGGCGCTTCACCGGTTGCTGCAGGTCGCGCCGCGAGGAGTCGTAGTACACCTCGACCTGCGCCGGGTCGCCCTTGTCCCAGGATTTGCCGAAGTCGGTCGGAATGCGCAGCACGGCGGCCGCGTCGCGCTTGCGCACGGCCGCTATCGGGTCCGCGACCGGCGGCTGCGGATCGAACCCCTGCTGGCGCAGTGCCTCGAGGAGATTCGGGGCGTTACTCGCACCGATCACCGGCAGCTCGAGGGGGGCCTCGGCCTGGTTGAGCTGGCGCGAGATCACGACGTTCATGATCATGACGAACATCAGCGGGGCGATCAGCGGACCCGTGACCAGGGCATTGATCAAGGTGCGCTTGTCCCGCAGGTTCTCGCGTACTTCCTTGAAAAAAACGACGAGCGAGGCGCTCATGCCGCGAGCCCCTCGCCGCTGCCGATGATCTTCACGAACGCTTCCTCGAGATTGGACTCGCCGGTCTGCAGGCGCAGCGCGTCCGGCGATTCGTCGGCGACGACGCGGCCCCTCGCAATGACGACGATGCGGTCGCAGAGCTGCGCGACCTCTTGCATGATGTGGCTCGAGAACAGCACACAGCGCCCCTCGGCGCGCAAATCGCGCATGAACTGGCGCATGCGCCGCGTGGCCATGACATCCAGGCCGTTGGTCGGCTCGTCGAGAAGCACGTTTTTGGGGTCGTGTATCAGGGCGCGCGCAATCGCCGTCTTGACGCGCTGGCCCTGCGAGTAGCCCTCCGCGTGGCGATCGGCGAAGTCGCGCATCTCAAGCACTTCGATCAGCGCCTCGCGACGCCGTGCGCCCTCATCGGTCGGCACGCCCTGCAGTCGGGCAAAGTAGTCGATGTTCTCGCGCGCCGTCAGGTGCTTGTACAGGCCGCGCGCATCGGGCAGCACGCCAAGCCGCTTCCGCACCGCGAGTGAGTCGGTGGCGGAGTCGATGCCATCGACCAGCACCCGCCCGACGTCCGGCCGCATGAGCGTATACAGCATGCGCAGGCTGGTCGTCTTGCCGGCACCGTTCGGCCCGAGGAGGCCGGTGATCTCACCGTCGCGCGCCGTGAAGCTGACCCCGTCCACCGCCTGGATCTCGCCGAACGCCTTGTGGAGGTTCTCGACCTGGATCACGGTGCGGCTCCATTGAAGTCGACGAATGCCGGGGTCGGCCCGAGGCGGTCCAGGCAGCCGGCGTCGAGGCTCTTGGGGTCAGGATGATCGATGAACTCCTCGATGAGCTTCGGCATGCAGCCGCGGCCGAGAACCGCATGGCCCTGACCCTTGAGCACCAGCTGCCGCGCGTTGCTCAGCCCCGGCAGGATTTCCTCGCCGTACTTCGGCGGCGTGACGGGGTCGCGTGCGCCCGAGAGAATCAGGATGGGCTTGTCGCTGCGCAGCGGGGTGTGGAAGTCGGCCGGAGCCGTGCCGTGTGGCCAGAGGCCGCATTGTGCCTTGATTTGCTCGACGAGCAGATTGCCGAGCATCGTGTCGGCGTCCTGCGGCTGCTCGCGTAGCTCGTCGGCGTCCTCGCTGCAGACGACGCTCATACCCATGCCGTCGTTGATATCGCCGGCGAGGTCGGCGTCCAGGAGCCGCTGTTGGCCCAGCAGCGGAGCGAAGTCACCGTGCGCGGCGGCATCGATCGACAGCGGGAGCAGGGCGGCGCTCTCCGGCTCATAGGCAAAGAGGCGCACGACACCCACCAGCGCGCCCGGGGTCAGCATGCGCGAGACGGATTCGAAAGTGCGCGGATCGCGGAACGTGACCTGGCGCGGATTGGCGCGCAGTCCGTCACGGAGCTGGTAGAGGGTTTGCATCGGATCGTTGAACGCCTTCCTGCAGGCCGGCGCCGCGGTGCAGTCGGCGAAGTCGCGCTGCAGCGCCGCTTCCAGGCTGGCCGCGAATCCCTGACCGAGGATCAGCTGATTGGGTGCCGGCGAATCGAGCACCGCGCTGCGCACCGCGTCCGGATGGCGCATCAGGTATTGCTGCGCGACGCGCGTGCCGTAAGAGACGCCGATCATGTCGAAGGAAGGCGCGCCGAGCGCGCGGCGCACTCTCTCGAGGTCCTCGACCGCGAGGGTCGTGGTGTAGTAGCGCGGATCGGCCTCCTTCTGCACCTCTGCGAGACAGCTGGCTACTCTCCTGCGAACCTCGTCCGTGCCCGGAACGTCGCCGTCGGGTGCTTGTGCGCGCAGCGCCTCCGCGGTCTTCTTGCAGCTCAGCGGGTTCGAGCCACCCGTGCCGCGCTGGTCGAGGAGCAGCACGTCGTGGTGCTTGAGCACGCCGGCATACACTGCCGTGTCGGCGAAGGCCTGGGTCGCTGCCTCGCCGGGGCCGCCGGCCAGCATGACCACGATGTCGGCGTCGGGTGTGCCCGCGTCGCTACGAATCACCGCCAGGTGCAGACCGATGTGGCGGCCGTCGGGTTGGGAGGGGTTTTCGGCGGCATCGAAGTCCGTGCACCACGCCGCCGTTGTCGCGCCGCTCAATAAATGTGGGAGTTCGCACGCCGTGAGGTTCAGTGTGCCGAGCCGCAAGTGGCGCGGCGGCGGTGATTTTTCCGGGGCTGAAGTTACCGCAGGGGGCACCCTGAGGGAAGGGGCGCGTGCCCCGCCTGCGTGCCCGCCGTGTTTGAGCTGCTGCCACGCCAGCACGGCCGCGAGGACCGCAAAGGCGAAAATGCGCAGGATCGTTCGACCCTTCATAGCCACTGATCCTGCTCCTCAGGTTTTCGCGGCGGTCAAAGCTTACCCCAGGGTCATAGGCCTGTCGTAGACTTGCCCGATGCATTTGACCCACGATCCCAAGGCCCCCACGGCGCCCGTTATTGACTTCGATCGGTTTCTCACCGTCGACATCCGCGTCGGTACCATTGTGGCGGCCGAACCGTTTCCCGAGGCGCGCAAGCCGGCGATGAAACTGCAGATCGACTTCGGACCCGGCGTCGGCGTAAAGCAGTCGAGCGCGCAGATCACGCGGCACTACGCAGCCCGGACACTCATGGGCCGCCAGGTTGCCGCGGTGGTCAACTTCCCACCACGTCAGATCGGGAACTTCAAATCCGAG
>DASXKA010000236.1:0-8449 GCA_036497085.1 Steroidobacteraceae bacterium
GACGCGGTCGCCCGGCGCGATCATGCGGAAGTCCGCGATCGCCTTACCGACCAGGCCACGCAGGCGCGCCGCCAGGCGCTCGAGGGTGCGGGAAGGCTTCGCGGCGGCGCGCATCACGTCGGGGTCCAGGGCTTCGCGACCCTGACTGGAGTCGCGGCGCGCGGCATCAGGCCGCGGCCACGCTGGTGGCGCTTTCCAGGTACTTTGCCTCGACGTAGCGGACGAAGGAAGTGGCCGAGAGCGGCTTGCCGGTGGCGCTCTTCAGGAGCTCCTGCACCGGCACCTTAGCGCCGAGGCCGTGCACCTGCGTGCGCAGCCAGCCGAAGAGTCCCGTGAATTCGCCGCGGGCGAGCTGCTCGTCGAGCGCGGTCACTTCGGCCCGCACACTCTCGTAGAGCTGCGCGGCGATCACGGCCCCGAGCGCGTACGACGGGAAGTATCCGAAGGAGCCCACGGCCCAGTGAATGTCCTGCAGGCATCCCTCCAGGTCGTTCGCCGGCCGGATGCCGAGGCGGCTCTCCATGCCGGCATTCCACGCCTCGGCCAGGTCGCGCACCGCGAGCTGGCCGGAGAGCAGCTGCTTCTCGAGCTCGTAGCGCAGCATGATGTGCAGCGGGTAAGTGAGCTCGTCCGCATCCACGCGGATGAGGCCGCGCTGCACTCGGGTCAGATGGCTGTAGAGGTTCTCGGGGTCCCACTCGGGACCGCTGACCCCGAAATGCCTGGCGATCAACGGCTGTACATACCGCACGAACGGGCGGCTGCGGCACACCATCATCTCGATGAGCAGCGACTGGCTCTCCCCGAGTGCCATGCCGCGATCGCGCCCGACGGGCTGGTCACGCCAGTCCTGCGGGAGCCCGAGGTCGTACATCGCGTGCCCGGTTTCGTGCAGCGCTCCGAGCAGCCCCGAGAAGACATCCTCGGGAACGAAGCGCGTGGTCACGCGGATGTCGCCGGGCACGCCCTCGGTGAAGGGTTGCTCGCTCTCGTCGAGCCGGCCGCGGTCGAAGGGGAAGCCCACCGCCTTCATGACCTCGACGGTCAGCGAGCGCTGCTTGCCGGCGGGAAACTTACCCGTGAGCGGCAGCAGGGTGCGGCTCTCCTGCACCGCGATCGCCTCGCGGATGAGCGACGGCAGCCGCCGTGACAGCGCCTTGAACGTGGCGTCTATGTCGGCGGTCGTGATACCGGGACTGAATTCATCGACCAGGGCGTCGTAGGGAGCCAGGTTCAGCGCCTGCCCGAGGAGCGCCGCCTTGTCGCGCACCAGGTGCACGACCTCCTCGAGGTGGGGTGCGAAGGATTCGAACTTGCCCTGGGCGCGCGCCTCCAGCCAGCGCGACTCGGCGCGCGAGGCCGCCTTCGTCAGGCGCGCCACCAGCGTCACCGGGGTGGCGATCGCGTGGTCGCGCTGGCGGCGCATCTCGCGCAGGTTCGCGACCTGCCAGTCGGCCAATCCCTGCGTATTGGCCTGGGCCCGGTCGAGAAGCCGGGTGATCCGCGGAGCCGTGAGCAGCCCGTGAAACTCGGTCTCGAGCGCCGCCAGCTGCTCACCGCGAACGTCGGCGCTGCCACGGGGCATCATCACCGCCGCGTCCCAGCGCAGCAGCGACAGCGCGCCCCGAAAGGCATGCAGGCGCCTGAACTCCTGCTCGAGCTGCTTGTAGGGCGTGGCGGACATGATTTTTCGTCGCGCGCCGGGCGCCGATTCAGACGCAGGGCACGCTTTCAGAGCTTCGTTGGAACGTAAGGGAGAACGGCGGAAGTCTATCACTTCCCCGGGGTCTCCGCCCGGCTATTTGGCGTGTTTATTTAATTAAAACAATTACTTACGCCGTCAGGCTCCGGTCGGCGGGAAGCCTCCGCTCCCCCTCCGCAGGGGCCAGGGTTATGGTGCGCCCGGCCCAGGCCAGCATGGCGCGCTTGCGCTCGACGCCCCACTGATACCCTCCCAGCGAACCGTCGGCGCGGAGCACGTTATGGCAGGGGATGAGCCAGGCAACCGGATTGGCTCCGACCGCATTGCCCACGGCCCGCTCGGCGCCGGGGACTCCTGCCGCCTTCGCCACCGTCCGGTAGGTGGTCGGCCCGTCCGAGCCGACCTCGAGCAACGCCTGCCACACCTTGAGCTGGAAGTTCGTTCCCCGAACCGCGAGCCGCAGGGGCGCGCTCCCGCTGCCGCGGCCGGCGCCAAAGATCTCGAGCGCCGTGCGCTGCGCGTCGTGGTCGCTGCGCGTGAGGTTCGCCCGCTCCCATCGGGCCGCGAGCGCAGCGTGCGCGGCACGCTCGCCGCGGCGGTCCTCGAAGCCGAGGTGACAGACCCCGCGCGCCGTGCGCGCGATCATCGCCGTGCCGAAGGGTGTAGGGCTGAAGCCGTAGCGGATCTCGAGGCCCGCGCCGCGTGCCTTGAGCTCACCCGGGGTCACCGCATCGAGCGTGACCAGGAGGTCGTGGAGGCGCCCGGGACCGGACAGGCCCACCGCGTAGGCCGCCTCCAGCACCGAGGTGTTCTGATCGAGTACGCCACGCGCGGCGCGCGCGGTCAGGAACGCCAGGTACTGCCGGGGAGTCACGCCTGCCCAGCGCCGGAACAGGCGGTTGAAATGAAACTCCGATAGCCCGGCCGAGGCGGCGATGGTCGCGAGTCGCGGCTGCTCGCGGTAATGGGCGTCGATGAAACGGATGGCGCGCGCGATGCGGCGGAAGTCGCGGCTGTCGACGAAGCTGTCGCTGTTCGTTTTCATGATGATGAATGATAGGCGCGCCCGGCCGGTGCGCGACCCGATTCTTGCGGCCCCCGGCGCGGGGGCACCCGGGCCTTCGGTTACACTTGCCGCGCGCACATCCACGGGCAGACGTGCCGGCAGTGGGGCCAGCGGGCAACCGTCACGCCCACACCGATCGACACCGCCAGCAGCACCGCGAGCGTCAGCCCGATCAGGAAGCGTCGCATGCGCCAATCTTAACCTGACACGGACCAGCCAAAACCAATGAGTGCCGCGCCGGGGAAACTCGCCATCTGTCTGCTCGCCTCGGAAGTGGCGCCGCTCTCGAAGACCGGCGGGCTCGCCGACGTCGCGCACGCGCTCACGAAGTACCTGCATGCCGACGGGCACGACGTGCGCCTCTTCACACCCTGTTACGCATCGATCGACCGTGCCGCGCTCGCAGCGCGACCGGTCGCGGCGCTGCAGCAGGTGCCGATCGAGCTGGGGGAGCACCGCTATGTGTTCTCGGTGCTCGAGGCGGCGCTTCCCGGCGCGCGCGGCGCCCCCGTCTTCCTCATCGACTGTCCGGAGCTGTACACGCGCGCGAGCCTCTACACCTCGGATCCCGACGAGCATCTGCGCTTCATCGTCCTGACGCGCGCGGTGTTCGTGAGTTGCGCGCTGCTGAAATGGACGGTCCAGATCCTGCACTGCAACGACTGGCACACCGCGTTTGCGCCGCTGTTCCTGCGCACCGAGTACGGCGGCGAGGCGTCGTTCGCCGCGGCGCGCACGGTGCTCACGATTCACAACATCGGCTACCAGGGCATCTTTCCGGCCGCCGACGTCGCCGACCTGGGGCTCCCCGCCGGCGACACCAAGCTCCTGCACCAGGACGATCTGATCGCCGGGCGCATCAATGCGCTGCGCCACGGCATTCTCTACGCCGATGCGATCACCACCGTGAGCCCGACCCACGCGCTCGAGATCTGCACCGACCAGTACGGGATGGCGCTCGAGGACAGCCTGCGCGCGCGCGGCGGTGCGCTCAGCGGAATCCTCAACGGCGTCGATTACGACGAATGGGATCCGCGGCGCGACCGCTTCCTGCCGGTGCACTACGATCCGGAGCATCTCGCGGGCAAGGCGGCGCTCAAGCGGCAGCTGCTCGCGCGCCTGCGGCTCACCGCCGCGCCCGAGGTGCCGTTCGCCGGCATCGTCAGCCGCCTCGCCGCGCAGAAGGGCTTCGAGCTCATGTTCGAGACTCTGCCCACGGTGCTGAGCGCGCGCCCGCTGGCCCTGGCCGTGCTCGGCAGCGGGGAGGCAAAGTACGAGCAGTTCTTCGCGAAGCTCGCGCGCTCCTTTCCCGGGCGGGTCGCGTTCGAGAGCGGCTACGACGAGGAACTCTCGCACTGGATCGAGGCGGCGTGCGACCTGTTCCTCATGCCCTCGCGCTACGAGCCCTGCGGGCTCAACCAGATGTACAGCCTGCGTTACGGCACCGTGCCGCTCGTGCGCCGCACCGGCGGACTCGCCGATTCGGTCCAGCACTACGACGCCGCGAGTGGCACCGGCACGGGCGTGATGTTCAACGATTTCGACGCACCGGCGTTCGCGTGGGCGCTCGGCACCGCGCTCGACCTGTACGCGCAGCCGGCGCACTGGTCGCGCATGATTCGTAACGGCATGAGCCAGGACTTCTCCTGGGAGCGGGCCGCGGGGAAATACGTCGGCGTTTACCGCCGGCTTACTGGAGGCTGAAGGTGCCGTGCTGCTCGAACGGAATCGACTGCAGCCAGCCCTGCGAGAGCGAGATCTTCCCCGTCAGCCGGTAAGGGACGCTGGCGCGCGCATCTGACGGGCGCGCCAGGAGCCGCACGAGCGTGCCCGCCATGTTGGTGGTCACGTTCATGTCGAACTCGGCCTCGCCGAGCGCCGGCACCACGAAACTCCCCGCCGAGTCGCCGGTCGCGAATGGCTGCCCGTCGACGTCCAGCGTGTACTCGATTCCCTTGATCGGCAGCGTGCGGTCGTTAGGATTCTGCACGTGCACGCGCACCTTGAGGCGCTGCGCGAGCAGGTCGCTCCCCTCGAGCTTCACCCCGACGATCGTGAGCGTCGGAGTCGTGAGCTTCGGCGCGAGCGCGCAGCCGCCGCCGAGCAGCGCGAGCGCGGCAGCACCGGCGATGGCTCTCATGGCCCTCATGTTAGCAAAGCACCCGCGGCAGCCCTGCGCCTCAGGTGCGTCCGTAGACTGCGTTGAGCTCGGCGCAGCGGCGCGCGAGATCCGCCGTGAGCGCCGCGGGCGGCAGCCGCCAGCTCCAGTTGCCGCTCGCCGTGCCCGGCGTGTTGAGGCGCGCCTCGGAGCCCAGCCCCAGGAGGTCCTGCACCGGGACGATCGCGAGGCGCGCAACTGAGCCGAGGGCCGCGCGGATCAGCGCCTCGGGCATCGCACCCGCTGCGCTGCCGAGGTAGAGGTTCACACGGGCGGCGCTCGCCGCGTCGAGGTGGGAGTACCAGCCGAGCGTCGTATCGTTGTCGTGAGTGCCGGTATAGACGACGCTCGCGCGCTCGTGCAGGTACGGCCGATGGGGATTCGCCGCGTCGCCGTCGAAGGCGAACTGCAGCACGCGCATGCCCGGGAGGCCGAAGCCGTCGCGGAGCGCGAGCACGTCGGGCGTGATCACCCCGAGGTCCTCGGCCGCCAGCGGCAGGTCGCTGAACTCCTCGCGCAGCCGCGTAAGCAGCTCCATGCCCGGCGCACCGTGCCAGGCGCCGCCGCGGGCGTCCGGCGCGCCGGCCGGCACCGCCCAGTAAGCGGCGAGCGCGCGGAAATGATCGAGGCGCAGCAGGTCCAGGCGCGACAGCTGCGCGCGCACGCGCGCCAGCCACCAGCGATAGCCGTCGCGCCGGTGCGCGTGCCAGTCGTACACGGGATTGCCCCAGAGCTGGCCGAGCTCGGAGAAATAATCCGGCGGCACGCCGCCGACCAGCGCCGGCGCGCCGCTCGCCGTGAGCTGAAACAGCGCGCGGTGTGCCCAGGTCTCCGCCGACGATGGCGCCACGTAGAAAGGCAGATCGCCGAAGAGGCGCACGCCGCGGCCGCGCGCGTAGTCGCGCAGCCGCTCCCATTGCACGTGGAAGGCGTACTGCTCGCGCTCGATGCGGGTCAGCTCCGCGGCGAGGCTGGTGCGGGCCGCGGCGAGCGCCCCGGACGCGCGATCACGCAGCTCCGCGGGCCATTGCCAGAAGGGCGCGCCACCGTGTGCGCGGGTGAGCGCTTCGAAGAGCGCGTAGTCGGGAAGCCAGGCGGCGGCGGCGACAAACTGCGCATCGGGCGGGGCCTGCGCGTCGGGTAGCTCGCTCTCATCGAGGAACTCTGCGTTTCCCGCCCAGTCGGAGCGCACCCAGTACGGCGAGCGGTCGTCTCCCGTTGGGCCCACCGGCAGTATCTGCCACACGGAGAAGCCCGCCCCGGCCAGCCAGTCGACGAACGCGCGTCCGCCGCGCCCGAGCGGCGCTTCGAGTGCCGACAAGGGCAGCAGCGCGCCTGCGCGGCGCCGATCGAACACGGGCAAGCGCATGCCGGACACGCGCCCTCGCCCGCTCAGCCGACGCTGGCGCGGCGCATCACTCCACCGTGCTCGGGCGAACCCTGCCCGGTGGAGATCGGCTGCGCGAGCGTCGCGGGTGGCTCGACGCCGAGCCGGCGGTAGAGCGTCACGAGCTGCCGGCGGTAGAGGCGGTCGAACTGGCTCACCGACTCGGCCGGGTTGTAGTCCCCGAACCACCAGAACCAGTCGGAGCTCTCGCACAGCGCCAGTTGCCGCCCGGCCGCCTCGCGCGCCCCGGCCTCGAGCGCGGGCCAGGCGCGATCGAAGACTTCCTTCGCGCCGCAGAGCAGGTCCCAGGCCCGGTTCTTGGCCGGATCGCCCATCCAGGTGGCGAGCGTGCCGTGCACCCAGCTGCCGGCGGCCAGCTGCGGCAGGGGTGCCGCCTGCACCCCGCGCTCGAGGCAACCGGAGAGCGTCGTGAGCTCGATGAGCGGATGACTCGCGAGCACCGTGTAGAGTGCCTTGAGGAAGTAATAGCCGTTGAACGGGTAGTGCTCCCAGGCGTTCTCGCCGTCGAGCGCGATGAGCACCGCGTGGTTGCGGTCGCCGTCGTAACGCCGTGCCAGCTGCGTCAGCTCGGTCGCCAGGTTGTGAGCCGCGTCGTCGCCGTGCCAGGTCGCATAGGTGAAGCCGATCAGGTCGGAGAGACTGTCGTCGCGGAAGAAGCAGTTCAGCCCCACGCCCTGCGGGCGATACGGGCGGTTGTAGCTGCGCGGCTCGAGCGCAGCAGGGCCGTCGGTGAGCCCGAGGCTGTTGGTGAGAACCGCTCCGCCGCTCGCGGCCCAGCGGAAGCCGCGCGCGGCCAGCAGCGCGAGCGTCGCGGTGCTGATGGCGCCCTCGGCGGGCCAGCACCCCGCCGGGCGCGCGCCGAAGGCGCGCGTGAATACCCGGATCCCCTCCTCGACGTGCCAGGCGGCGCGCGCGGTTCCGCCCGGATACCCGGCGTGCTCGGGCAGCGTCATGGCCGGCACGGCATCGCGGGCACTGCCGAAGTCGAGCAGCAGCGGAATGATCGGATGCGCGTAGGGAGTCACCGACAGCTCGCACTGACCGCGCTCGGCCAGCGCCCGGAAGCGCGGTATCACCTGCGCCACGAGATCGCCGATCAGCGCGAGGAGCGCCCGGCGCTGCGTGTCGCTGAAATCCCGCCCGCGCTCGGTGAGCTGCGCGACCAGCGGATCGGAGCGGCGCACCGTCTCGCCGAGCCACGCCAGGTGGTACCAGACGGCGAGATCGTGGATGAAGCGATCCGAGGCGTAGGCGACCCGTTCCGGGGTCGCGAGCGTGTCGGCGATGGTGGCGAGCTCGAGGTACGGCCCGAAGCGCTCGATCATCTGCTTGCGCTGCGCGCGCAGGCACGCGTTGAGCAGTGCGAGACGTGCCGCCGGCTCGGTCGGCAGCGGGTCCGGGCCGAGGAGCCCGAGCACCGGATCGGGGAGCGGCGCGCCGCTCTTGAGGTGCCCGGCGACGCGCGCCGCGATGTCCTCGAGCTGCTCGAGCAGCACCGGCGAGAAGTTGACCACGGCGCGCGCCGCGGGGTTCGCCTCGAGGTGCGCCGCCATGTCGGTGTAGTCCTTGATGGCGTGCAGGTAGGTCCAGGGAAGCGCGTACTCGCCCGTGATCGCGTCGCGGTACTGCGGCTGGTGCATGTGCCAGAGGAGGACGACCGGCAGGCGCGCGGCGGGTGCCATCGGCGGCCTCCTCAGGTACGGAGCTTGCGCAGCATGTCCGGCGTGACCAGCACCACGCCCTCCTCGGTGACGTGAAAGCGCTGCGTGTCCGCGGCGCGATCGTTGCCGATGCTCATGCGATCGGGGATCTCGCAGCTCTCGTCGATGATCGCGCCGTTGATGCTGCAGTCGCGGCCGATCTCCGCGTGCGGCAGCACCACCGAGCGTTGGATGCTGGTGCGCTCCTCGACGCGCACGTCGGAGAACAGCAGCGACTCGCGCACCACGGCGCCGGAGATGATGCAGCCGCCCGATACCATGGAATTGATGGCGATGCCGCGCCGGCCGTCCTCGTCGAGAATGAACTTGGCGGGGGGCTGCTGCACCTGAAAGGTCCAGATGGGCCAGTCCTCGTCGTAGATGTTGAGCTCGGGCCGCACGTGCACCAGCTCGA